>CANPWR010000012.1 GCA_947584825.1 uncultured Clostridia bacterium
CTTCATTGATTTGGGTATCAATTTTGTTGCTAATGATCAAGCACCTCCGTAAATTTACTAACAGTATATTCCCAATAAAAATATGAGTGCAGAAACAATATTCCGCACTCATACAATAAACAGCATAGCTGTACTTAACTGTATTGACCTTTTCACTAATCGCTTAAGGTGAGAACGGAGTTCTGCTTTACTTACCACGTTATTATACACTTCAATTTTCACTTTGTCAAGCACTTTTTTAAAATTTTCTCAATTCAACTCTCAATATTCTTTTTATACCTAGACGGCGTAGTATTATATACACTCTTAAACACCTCTATGAAAGACTTTACATTTGCAAAGCCATTGTTAAATGCAATTTCAGTAATGGAATGATCGCTGTTTAAAAGCTCCCGATGAGCATAATAGAGCCTTATCTTATTGAGATATGAATAAAAGGTTTCGCCGGTATTCTTTTTAAAGAACCTAGAAAAATACGTAGGCGACATACCTATTTCCAAAGCAATATCTGCAAGAGAAAAACTGCTTGCAAAGTTTTTCTCCATAAATCCAATTGCCTTTTTTATATTTATCATACTCTTCTGCTCGTACCTGTTATACCCTTTTTCCTGCTTTTCCTTTCTGCAGTCATTTAAAAGTATACTGCATATTTTCCTGAGCACGATCGATATTTCAAGTTCATAAAAATTCTCTTTTTGCTCAAACAGATAAGCACACTCAATAATTAATCTTTTTACCTTTTGCTTTGCCTTTTCGTTTCCTGAAAAGTCAAAGTAATATGAATCAATATCCTCACAGTACTCCCTGAGCAGATTGTATGATAATAGAATAGTTACCGTGTTAAGGGCGCATATGTCATCAGAGCTTGTCTCGTGAAGCTCGCCGCTGTTTACAAAGAAAAACTCTCCCGGATAAACATCAACAGGCTTTCCATTGATAACGCCCTTTATCATTCCGTCTATGACCAAATCAAACTCCAGATTGCTATGCCAATGAAGTGGATAATGCGAAGTATCATCGCTTCCGTATCCGAAGTATATCTTTGCCGGAATTAAAGAATTAGTTTCAATTTTCTCCTGATAATATTCCATACTTATCAATATCCTTGTTATAAATTTCACACTTTCGAGTGCTTATTGAAAGGATCAGAACTTGACCTCTATACCCTCTTTCAGGCTGAAAGAATAGATATAGCCACATTTAACAGGCTTATCTAACAACAAATCAAACGCTGCTTTATAGAGTTTAAGCTGAACAATATAGTTTTCCCTCAACTGCTCTGCAGTCGTATTTCTGTCAGTTTTATAATCCAAAAGCACATATCCGTCATTCTCCTCAAAAATGCAGTCGGCAATCCCCTGTAACATTCCATCGGAACCTTTATACTTCTCAATATCGTCGCTTATTTCTAAATCGGAGAATTTGACCAGAAACTGCTTTTCCCGCATAACCAACTTACTTCTTTGAATACGCTTATACACATTGCTATCAAAGAATGACTTAACAGTATCCCTGTCAATCCCCTCCGACTGATACGAGGTAAGCTTACCCATTGAAACAAGACGAATGATTTCATCGTCTATATTTTTCTCAGCATTTTCAAATGAACAAAGCTCCATAAACCTGTGGGTAATAGTTCCCTTTTCAGAAGCTGTCAGCTTGCCTATTTCCTCTGAGAATTTCGGGATCTGCGGATAATAATACGCTTTCTTTTCATCCTTTGCAATATCAGAAACCGAAAGCTTTGACGGAGTTTCAGAATTCTTAGTATCATACTCAAATTTAAATCTCTCTAAAAGCTCATTGACAAGAGCAGAGTCAGATACCGCCTTTTTCTGTTTAAGAAAACGCTCTTCACTCTTTCCCGTATCAGTACACTGTGTAACAACAAGAGTTGAATCAGTTTTCATGTTAACCAATTTATTGTCATACTCCAAATCAAGAAATTCAAATATATGCTTTCTAAATTTCTCTGCATCCGGATGAGTTAGAAAACACTCTGCAAGCCATTCCCCGAAAGAAACTGACTCTGATACCAAGTCTTTAGTAACTCGTTTTAAAACAGCAAGATTATCATAAATCTTTTTCATAGCCTTGACAGTTTTATCTTTGAACACAAAAGGTATAAACAGCTTATCCTTTGCACGGGTAAGAGCGACATATAAAAGTCTGAGTTCTTCGCTTTTCATTTCACTTTGTGCAATGCTTTTTAACACGTCATAACAAAGCGGAACAACCGACATATTTTCCTCTGCAATATTAAACTTAATAGCAGCTCCCAACTCTTGATTTATTATCATTTTCTTCTTATTATCTCGGTCATCAAACTGCCTAAATATATTGCAGATAAATACAAAAGGAAACTCCAAACCTTTAGAGCCGTGCATTGTCATAATATTGACAGCTTCACCCTCATCAGAGCTTATAACCGCTTGTGAGAAATCTTTTCTATTCGCTATAATATTATCAATATACCTGATGAACCCTGTCAGTCCTCCACCGTTTGATTTATCATACTCATCTGCATATTCCAAAAGCAAATTCAAATTTGCCCTTTTTTGATGTCCGTCCTCATATGCAGAGGCAATACCGTAATAATCGACTGTATCATAAATCTTTCTTATCAAAGCTACAAGATTAAAACTAGCCGCATAAAAGCGAAGCTCCTTGATTTTCTCAACTGCCGTCTTACATTTCAAAGCAAGCAGAGAATTTTTCTCTGACGCTTTATCCTCAAAATGCAAAAGCTGCTGATAAAGCTTGGGCTTTTTAAAACCAGCGTCGGTAAGTCTTATCTGTGCCGCATCATCTGGCGAAAACATAAAAATAGGCGACATTAAAACTGACAGCAACGGAATATCCTGCATCGGATTATCAAGAACTCTAAGAAGATTTATAATAACAGAAATCTCTCTTGAACGCAGGTATCCGCTTGTCATTTCAGCATTTGACTTTATCCCAAAGCTTTCAAGTGCCTTTGAAACACAGCGTCCATCTTCATTGTTTCGGGATATTACGCATATGTCAGACGGTCTGCACTGACGAAAACCGCCATTTTTACCGATACTTGAATCAAACACTTCCGTTTTACTATTCAAAATCTCGCTTATTCTTTTTGCAATTTGATAATGCTCAACAGAGTATGGAAGATACTTTGAAAAATCGCCTTTATCGTCTATTAGCATAAGCTCGGTTGAATAGTCACCGTTATTCGGAACATCAAGTCCCAAAACCAGCTTTTCATCATCGGTATACTCGATCTCTCCGGTATCCTTGTTCATCAACTGTGTAAATATAAAGTTTACTGTGTCTACGACCTCTTTTCGGCTTCTGAAATTTTTCTTTAATGTTATCTCTTTAATATTTTCATATTCTTTATCTTGGGCTTTTTTTCTGGCATCGATAAACAACTTAGGATTAGTTTGTCGAAATCTGTATATAGACTGCTTAACATCTCCAACCAAAAATACATTCTTACCCACAATGGTTATATCATCTGTGTCCGACAGGCATTTGAAAATCAAGTCCTGAAGATTATTTACGTCTTGGAACTCATCAAGCAGTATTATTTTGTATTCTTTGTTCTTTACGATCTCCTCACACAGCGGAGTTCTTGAAACAACTCCGTTTTCGCATACAGCCAAAAGCTCGGTAGTCATATGCTCAACACTTGAAAAGTCCACCGCATTTTTTGAAACCATCAACTCATGTAAAGCATTCTCGGCATATACGGTCATTTCACATATTATTTCAAAAAGATTTTTAACAAAATGCAAGTCACTCTCTATTTCCCCAATAGGTGAAGCTACCAAAGTCATTATCTTAATAAGCTCCGACTTTAACTTGTCTCTCTCGTTCTTTATTTCACCTAAAAGCTTCTTCTCTTCTTCTACTGCCTTATCGCCGAAACTCTCTTTTGCTTTTTTAGTAATAGTCGAATTGAACCTGTCAAAACTAAATTGACTACAATCTTCATAGAGATTGTCCCAGCAGTCTGCATTTATGCTTTGTAGTTTCAAAGCCATAGCGCAGTCATTCTCCAAAAGCTGAGTTATGGAGGTCAATATTTTTAACTCTTTGCTTTTTTCAATAACTTCTTTATATAAAAGCACTATTGCTGACGCTTTATTTTTTATTTTTTCACAGCTATACTCAATCAGCTTATTTATGTAGTCTTTACTGTCAAACAGCTTTGAAGTGTTTTTTATCCAGTCGTCACGGAACGGAATACTGTCAAAAAACTTGTGCATATCATTAATGGCGTTTACAAGTGCGCTGTCGTTTTCTCCGCCTAGAGCGTCAAGAATTTTTGAAATCTTTTCGGGTTTTTCTTTGTAATAATACTCCAAAGTGTCATCAATTGACTGATTTATAAAAACCGTTTTTTCGTTATCCTCTAAAATTCTTAAGTTGCTTTCAAAATCAAAACACTGTATATTTTCTTTGACAAATTCAAGGCAGAACGCATTAATAGTGGTTATCTTCGCCATTTGAAGACTTTTCTGCTGATTTATCAGCCAAGCACTTTGCGGATTGTTATCTAGCTCTTTTATTATAGCCTGAGACAGCTTTTCCCTGATCTGTTCAGCGGCAGCTCTAGTAAAAGTTACAGCCAAAAGTCTGTCCGCCTCTATTTTTCTTTCTTCATCGGAAAGAAGCCTTATTGTACGCTCGATTAAAACGGCAGTTTTACCGCTTCCTGCCGCCGCAGAAACAACTACACCTTTTTTGGTTTCATTTATTGCATTTAATTGATCCTCTGTCCAAACAGGCATTTTAGCTACCCCCTTTATTGTTCTTATATTTCTTCAAGAAGCTTTTTTCTGTCCTCATCGTATATCTGCTCAGCGTCTCTGCGGTTGTATTTTCCGCAAACCGACCAATAATTACAGTATTTACAGCTTATTGTATCTATCTTACCCGATTTCATAACAGGCATTGCAGCTATCTCTCCGTCTGTAAGAGCTTTTCCCATTTGTACGATCTTGTCCCTTGAAAATCTCTCAATTGCCTCAAATACATCAGCGTCTACCACCTGTTTTTCGTCAATACTTTCTCCTTTTGAGGTCTTCTTTAAAGGAGAAAATAATCCCGATACACGCTCATCCATTGCTTTTAAAGTCAAATCGTTGTAAACAAAAAGTCCGTTACGTTTAAAATCCTTATTGCGCTTATTTACTAAAGCTTGCTCACGTTCCTGTTCGGATTTATTTTTATAGTCATCTCTTGACATATAATTCTCAACATACTTTGCAGGCATATACATAACTCCTGCAGAAATAAGCTCTCCGTCATGGTTGAACTCGTTATCAGTATCAACAAGAGCAAGAAGATAAATAAGCATCTGCATATTAAGTCCGTGATACAGCGACGCTAAATCAAAATCCTTTCCGCCTGTTTTATAATCTACTATACGAACATAACGCTTTCCGTTTTCATCCTTGTAAATATCAACTCTGTCTATACTTCCGCGAATACAAATGTTGACATCATTGTCCGCTTTGATTTTTAATATACTCTCTCCGTTCTTATCAGACAAATCATATTCAAATGCCACCGGCTTGAAAAAGCAGCCTTCAAGTTCCTGAATAAGATTTTTAACAACGTAAAACGCTGTCTTTTCAAGGTTTTTTAAATTATAGTCAAACCTGCTTGTCTTTGCAAAGCTTCCGCCCAGTTCATTTTTTACATACTCTTTGCAATATTCATCTATAAGATTTTTAATTTCATCATCGCTTAAATTTTCAAAATCATCATTAAAGCTTCTGTTTCCGTTTGCGTCAATTGTACTTAAAATATTCTGCAAAATAAAATGTATAAGACTTCCCTTAGTCATTGGAGAAATATCGACCTTTGAAACGGGATACACCTTTAGACCGTTTTTGCAGAAATAGTTAAACGGACACTTATAAAAGTCATCAGCTCTCGTAGCAGACATATTAATATCGTGAGGGAAAAATAAATTCTTTGCAATATTTTTTGAAAGCCTATATTCAGAATGTCTCTCATCATCAGAAATATCATCGAGAAACTCTATTTTTTCCTTATACTCACTATTACAGCACAACGCATCTCTTATGCTCTCCTGCTCTTTGGAATCTGTTTGATAGTTTAATGAATACCTGTAATAAGCGCTTTTTTTATTCTCACAGAAGTAATCCATAGAAAGTTCAGATACATTTATCTTGACACTTTCTCCGAATACCTTTTCTATATCACGAGCCAGTATAGATGGTCTTAAAGCTTCGTTTTTAACAGACGATTCCGGATACGATATTGTCAAATATTCACTTGCAGATGTTAGGGCAATATAAGAAATCAGCCGTTCATTATCCAGAAACGTCTGAATATTGTGGTTTAAGTCTATTCCAATTTTACTTAATTTTGACTTTTCACGCTCGGTAAGCAATCCTGAGTTCTGAGCATTTCTCGGAAACAATCCATCATTTAATCCTATTACGAATACCGCTTTCATATCGCCCAGCCTTGAATGCTCTGCCTTGGCAACAGTTACAGCGTCTAGCTTCTGCGGAGGAGATGAAATAGTCATCTCAGAAAGCATAAGCTTTAACAGATTATAAAACTGACGTAAAGAAATTTCTTCGTCGCCCATATTTTTGTATATAGAATTGATTGCACCTAAGAACAGAGACCAAAGCTGTTTAAAATCTCTTGCAATTTCTACTATTGAAGCGTCGTTCGACTCAACAGATCTGCTTATAAGTGAAAAGGTTTTCTCAGAAAGCTCTATCTTTCCCATAAGCTCGTTTAATGCCAGACAAATCTTTCCTGCTGTTGTGTTTTTTGTCTTGCTCTTGAAATCCTCAAGAGGAGAAATAATGCTCTTTCTTATATCGTTTATAAGTCTTAGAAATTCCTTTGAGCTTCCTCCCTTTCTGTTATCATACGGAGTGAAATCTTCCAGCCACATATCACCCTCTACACCCCATTTGTAGCAATATTCCTCAATAGCTGCCGCTTTGAAATCCTCAATACTGGAGAGAGGCGATTTTATGTATCTTAGAATATTTTCCGTTTTATAGCTTTTAGTCAAAACGCAGTCAAATAGTGACAAAACATATATAACAAGCGAAGAACGCAAAACGCTTTTTCTCCTGTCCATAAAAAACGGTATCTCGTATCTTCTGAACACACCGTCAATCAAACTTGAATAATCGTCAAGTGAACGTGAAATTACAGCAATATCCTTGTAAGAATACCCTTTCTCCCGTATCAGCTTTTTAATACTTGCAGCTATGTAATCGATCTCGTCATAAAGATTCTTAGCACAAGCAAGCTTAACACCCTCTGAATTATCGCACGGATTATTCACAAGACAGAAAACATTTGATTCAATATGCTCTAATGCCTTTGACTTATAAAGTGTATGTTCCTCAGCACTTATATTCTCTACCTTACCTGCACCGCCAGCCATATCAGCAAGCTTAGACCTAGTTTTAATACACATTGAAAACGGCGACATATTTGAAGTCAAATTGTTTCCGTTTCCTATAATAAGTGAAACCGTAAGACTTTTAGCGTCGCTCAAAATTACCTTTATTACCTCATACTCGTCTGCCGTAAAGCTGGAAAACTCGTGAATGAAAACAGTTGCATTTTTGAAGAAACCGTTATCATGTGCAATTTGGGCAGCCTCTGACAAAGCGGTAGTTTCATCTGTAAACCCTAAAGCAAAAAGCTCCTCCTGATAAAGCTTATACAGCTTTGAAACTGAATCCAGCTTTTCAAAAAGACTTCCATCGCTTTGCGGTAAAACGCCCTCAAGAGTATTGTAATCAATATCTGATTTTTTAAAATCGTCTATAAGCGAGATAGTATCCGATACAAACTGCGGCTTGTCAAGCGAACGTGAATAGTAACTTTTACTAGCAAAACCTGATGACTTAAAAGATTTTACCGCTTTAAACATAGAAATAAGCTTTGCATTTTTATCAGCCAGAATGCCTGACTTTGTGCCGTACTCTTTTAAAATAATTTCCGCAAATCGGTTAAACCCCAGAGTTTTTAGTTTATTAAAGTTCTTTGCACCAAGCTCGTTATAAAGATGTCTATCATATTCAAAAGAATACTGATCGGGAACAATGACAATAACATTTTCGCCTTCTAAAACAGACTTTTTTATTTCACTTGTCATTAAATAAGTTTTACTGCTTCCCATTCCTCCGGTTATAATTTTTAACATTAATCTCACCTGTTTATTTGACTGGATAACTAAATAATTATATTACACTTAGCCTAGCTTAAGTAATAAAAATATTGTATCACAAATAAGCTCTAAGGTCAATTAAGCACTGTACATAAAAACGCCCTCATATTTCAAAATGAGAGCGTTTCATATCCTTATTAAATATTCTAAAACAATGATTTAAAAAAGTCTACAATAAAAAATCTCACCTTTGGTTTTTCATTATCCTCGACTTCTACTACTAAGTCATCTGAGTTTTTTGCTTTGTTTTTGCTTTCTTCATCTAATTTCACCGACGGTGAAATGCTGAACTCAGGGAACAAAAATGAAAGCTCTCTTATCTCATCTCCTGCAGTAAATGATATTAGCGCCGCTAATAAAAATCCCGTTACCACAGCGGTTTTAAGTCTTTCTTTTTTTAAGGTAAGTCTATCTTGAATTTTCATCTGCATATGTATGCCTCTCTTTCATTATTCTTATTAGATTATTGGCATACTTTTCAAATTTATTCAAAAACAGCGGACAAATCTTTAAGATGATCAGTCCGCCAATTATGCAAAATTATTTTATATATGAACCCGGAACCTCTGAATAGGTCTTACAGAACCTATAGTAATTTATCTTTCCGTTTGTCATATCATCTTCAACCTGTGGGTCGAAAACATATGTATTTCCGTTGAGCTTAACCTCTGTCCACATGTGATAGCCGTACCCGCCAGCTGCCATTGCAGTGCTTCCGTCAACTGTCTTAGCATTGAATCCCAAATACTTCATCATTGCCATATACACATAAGAGTATTCGGTACAAGTGCCGTATCCCTTCTCAAGAACTGACTCTATTGCATTTCCCCAGCCGCCGTATGAATAATGAGTATTATTAATAAGATAATCATAGCAAGTCTTAGCTTTTTTGTAATTTGACATATCATCGTCTATTATTTTATTGAGATGCTTTTTAAGAATTTTTTCATCTTTACCTTTGAGAAACTCCTTTGGCTTCAACTTAGCGGAATTTAGCCTGCTCACTACGTTATTACTAGTTTTTGTGTATGTATTCAATTTCTTTTTTGATTTTGCTCTGTCCACAGATTTCTTTTTTGTTTTCTTTTTTGATTTCTTTATTTTAACAGTCTTTTTTCTTTCTTTTAATGTTTTCTTTCCTTTGGCTGCATTCCTGCTTTTTGATTTTTTCACTGACTTTTTCATTGGTTTTGTACAACTTACGGATGCTGTAATACTATCCGAACCCGATTTTCCGTCAAAACTTAAGGTACTTATTCCCTGAACTAATGACACAACAATAAGCATTATCGCGGCACACGCTATAAACTTCTCAAGATACTTAAAAAACAGTGTCCTGACAAAATAAAGAATTTTCATTCCGATCCTCCAATCGTGAGTGATTTCTCACTCTCCCATATAAATAATTACACGTTTTCGTATGTTTTCACTTCCGTACAAAAAACAGTAACCGGCTGTTTTCATTAAAGTACTTTCGATATTCTATAGCAAAAGGTTACAAAAGTCAATTTATTTGTAACCTTTAAAAAGTGTTGCTTTTGTTTGCTTTACATAAAAATTTCAATTATAATGTCGAATAATTATGCATAATATTGTCGATACATCGTTAATTATTACAAATCAATTACATATTGAGAATAATTCATAGTCAAATATTACAAACTTTGTTACCTTTTATAATTCTTTATAAATTGACAAAAAAAGAGGAGCAAAAGCTCCTCTTCCAAAAAACTAATATAGTATTTTTTTACCACGGCTTAACTGTTCCTACTATTTCACTTATGTTCTTTACTCCGTTTTTATCACACCATTCATTAAGTCCGTCAATAATCTTAACAGGTGCATAAGGATCGTTAAACATAACAGCGCCTATCTGGAAACACTCCGCACCTGCCATCATCATTTCAATAGCGTCTTCAGCACAGGATATTCCGCCCATTCCGCAAACAGGAATATCAACAGCATTTGCGACCTGCCATACCATTCTCACCGCTATCGGAAATACTGCAGGTCCTGAAAGTCCTCCCACATTATTCTTAAGGATAGGACGTCTTGACTTTATATCTATTCTCATACCGAGCAAAGTATTAATTAAAGAAATTGCGTCAGCTCCCTCTGCCTCAACAGCTTTGGCAATATCAACTATGCTGGTTACGTTCGGAGAAAGCTTTACCATCAGAGGCTTTGACGTTGCATTTTTAACTGCTTTTGTAATTTCTGCCGCACAATCCTTATTAGTTCCGAACGCCGCTCCGCCCTGCTTTACATTAGGACAGGATATATTAAGTTCAATTATATTTACACTCGTTCCCTCCAGCATTGAAACAAGTTCAACGCATTCCTCAATAGTACCACCTGCAACATTTGCAACTACGGCTAAGTTGTTCTTTTCAAGATTTGGAAGCTCATACGCTAAAAACTTTTTTATACCGCCGTTTTGCAGACCTACTGAGTTTAACATTCCGCATGGTGTTTCTGCAATTCTCGGAGGAGGATTGCCGTCCTTCTCATATAGGGTTGTACCCTTAGTTGAGATACCGCCTATTTTAGAAAGCGAATAGAGGTCAGTATATTCACGTCCGTAGCCGTAAGCTCCACTGGCTGTTATCAATGGATTTTTCATATCAACTCCGCAGAATTTAACAGATAAATCAGCCATTATAATACGACCTCCTTTGAATCGAATACAGGTCCGTTCTTGCAAACATGACCGTAAAACTCACGTCCGCCCCTTGTCATTTTAACAGCACAGCCCAAACACGCCCCAACGCCGCACGCCATTCTCTCTTCAAGAGAAATCTGACAGCTTATTTCATTATTTCTTGCTATTTCAGAAACAGCTTTGAGCATTACAACAGGTCCGCACGCATAAATCATATCAGGCTTCTCTTCTTTCAAGCACCTTGCTAATGCGTCTGTAACAAAACCCTTCTCACCTGCTGTTCCGTCATCTGTACACAATATTGTCTTATTGTTCTGAGCCTTGAAGTCATCTTGAAGTATAACAAGGTCTTTTGTTCTGAAACCTGAGATAGCAGTTGCGTTTTTGCCGTAATACTTAGCCACAGCCAGCATAGGCGGAGTTCCTATTCCTCCTCCGACTGTAATTACCTTTTTATCAGATTCAAGCAACTTAAATCCGATACCAAGCGGTCCCAGCATATCAAGCTGTTCGCCTACCTCAAATTTAGAAAGTGCGTCCGTTCCTTTTCCCTTGATTTGAAAAACTATTCGAATTGTTCCACTATCCTTATCAATACCGCATATTGAAATAGGACGTCTTAGAAAAAAGCCTGGAACGCTTATATGGACAAATTGTCCCGGATTCACCAAATCGCATAAATCCCTACATGAAAGAGTAAGGTCAAACGTATCCTCAGCTATCTGCTCCTTTTTGATTATTTCATACATTCCTTGTGTATACATAAAAACTTCCTTTCAAATCAATGTATTACAGCGTTTCATAATCCTTAAACACCTGAGTATTGATAAGCCAGCTCAAACAACCCTCAAGCATAATTCCGTCGCTTGGTTCTGCCGAATAGCTGAATGTGGTTTTTATTGCAAGCTCGGTAAATGACGTCGCTCTGTTTATGGCAATCGGCAAACTGTCGCCCTTTAAAAGTCCTCCCACCAAAACACTTGAAAACATATCGCCACAGCCTGAATAGTGCGCCGGCACATAATCGCACGAAACTTTCCAAAAGGTGGAATGTTCTTTATCATATCCGATATTGCAAAGTCCCGAACCTGCCAATGAAACACTTGTGATAACTACCACCTTCGGTCCTATTTCAGAAAGCCTTACAAGCCACGACTTGAGTTCTGTAGAACTCATTGGTGCAGACTGATATTGCTCTCCTAACAGAATAGCCGCTTCGGTGAGATTAGGAGTTATAACATCAGCCTTTCGCACAAGTTCAATCATTCTCCGGCACATAATTTTTGTGTATGTCGGATAAGGCTTTCCGCCGTCGCCCATAACAGGATCGCAGACCTTTAGAGAATCATTAAAGCTGTCAAAAAATTCAAGACAATAATCTACCTGTTCCTGAGAGCTGAGAAAGCCTGTATATATACAGTCAAATTTATATTTCATTTTATTATAGTGTCCGAGAGCGGGCTTAATATAATCTGTCAAATCACGAAAAACGAAGTCATCAAACCCTGTATGTGCAGACAAAACTGCCGTCGGCACAGGACAAACCTGAATTCCCATTGCCGACAGCGACGGAATAATCACTGTCAGCGAACAGCGTCCGACCCCAGAAATATCATTAATAGCCGCAACCTTTTTACACTCCAGCATTAAAATTTCCCCTAAAAAATTTCATATAATTTCTAAAATAGTATATCATATTTTTCATAGATTAACAACCTTATATTACAAAAAAATCTTTGAATATACAATTGTTTTTTCGGGGAAATTACTATTACAAATAAAAAAGGAGGATATATCATGAAAATCAACATAAGCTCGCTTGCTAAGGGAATTACAATAGGTATGGCTGTCGGTGCTGCAACTTACGCTTTAACAAACGCTACCAAAAAAGACAAGAGAATGCTCAAGTCAAACACAGGTAAGGCAATCAAAGCTATCGGTGAGGTTTTTGAGGACTTCGGAACTATGTTTTAATTATTTCAATTCGTTTCATCTGATTAATAAGAAGAGCGGCTTACACCGCTCTTTACATATCTCACCATAAACTTCATTTAAAAGATAAATTACATTACCCCATCTCTGCCCACTCTTCAAGCCTTTTATCGAGAATCTGCTTTTTCTCTTCAAGCTCTCTGCATTTGTCAGCACATAATTCATAATCAGCAGCAATATCAGGAGTAGAGATCTCAGTTTCAAGCTTAGAAATATCACATTCAAGAGATTCAATTTCAGTCTCCAATTCCTTAATTCGCTGCTTTCTTTTAACGTCAGCCGCACGCTGCTCTTTGGTCCTGTATTGCTTCTGATTTGTATTCTGTTTCATCTTTTTTATCTGAGCATTATCATTTTCAGAGATTTTGGTAATCTCTTTAAGCTTTTGCTCACGATAATCGTCGTAGTTTCCTTTGTATGATTTAACTCCACTCTCTGTGACCTCGATAATTCTCGTAGATAGCCTATTTAGCAAGTACCTGTCGTGAGAAACAAGAATAATCGTGCCCTTAAACTCTGACAAAGCCTGCTCTAAAACCTCTTTAGTCATTAAATCCAAATGGTTGGTAGGCTCGTCAAGAATTAACACATTTGCTCTTTGAAGCGTCAAAACAGCAAAACAAAGCTTTGCACGCTCACCACCCGAAAGTACACCTACCTGCTTGAACACATCATCACCTGTCAAAAGAACACTTCCCAAAACCTTTCTTATCTGTTCGTCAGTCATTCTCGGAAAACGCTTGTGTACTTCATCAATAACAGTGTTATGCTTGTCAAGTGATGTGTTTTCCTGCTCAAAATAGGCTTTCTTTACATTGTTTGCCCATTCAATACTTCCCTTGCTATGCTTGTTGATTCCAAGAATAAGCCTGAGTATAGAAGTCTTACCAATACCGTTTCTGCCGATAATTGATACCTTTTCCCCGCGTTTTACCTCTAAGCTAAAGCTGTCAAGCAAAGTTTTTTTATTTGCTCCCTCGCCGACCGTCAAATCACAGTCCTCAACGGTAAGAATATCCTTAGTCGGCTCATAATCATATTCCAGAACAATTTTAGGAGGCTTTACATAGGTTATAGGCTTTTCAATGCGCTCAATCTTATCAAGCATATGCTGTCTGCTTTTAGCCATATTGGCAGTAGACGCACGAACCTTATTTTTAGCAATATAGTCCTCCAGCTTAGCAATTTCCCTCTGCTGGATTTCATATTCCTTATTCTGACGTTCAAGGTTCATTTCCTTTTGAACTACATATGATGAATAGTTACCCTTGTAAATCATAAGATGTTTGTTTTCAATTTCAAATATTTTGGTGCAGAGCTTATTAAGAAAATATCTGTCGTGAGATACTATTATAATTGCACCTTTATAGCTTTTCAAATAGTCCTCAAGCCAAGAAAGTGTATCGAGGTCCAGATGATTTGTCGGCTCGTCGAGAATAAGCAAGTCAGGTTCTTCTAAAAGAAGCTTCGCCATAGCAAGACGTGTTTTCTCACCGCCTGAAAGATTGTCTATAACCCTGTTTGAATCAAAATCTCTAAAACCCATTCCGTTTAAAACAGTCGAGATCTTTACGTCTATTCGGTAACCATCATTTGCTTCAAAATAGCTTGAAAGTTCAGCATACTCGTCTGAAAGGCTGCTTTTTGAATTAACTCCGTTTGATATGCCCATACTCTTTTCAAGCTCTTTCATTCTCTTATAGGTATTAAGAAGTTTTTCAAACGGTCTTTTCATTTCGTCTTTTATTGTATTACTGCTTTCTAAACCGCTGTTCTGAGCCAAAAAGCCTATTCTAATCTTGTTTGAAATTCCAAGCTTACCTTTTCCGTCAGGAGTTTTATCATAGCCTTCATAACCCATAATGATTTTTAAAAGTGTGGATTTTCCGCAGCCGTTTTGACCTACAAGACCTATGACGTCTCTATCTTCAACTGTAAAATTAATATTTGAAAGAAGAAGTTCTCCCCCGAAATATTTATTTAAGTTTTCACAATTAATTATCATAAATGTTCTCCATATACTATTTTTCAAACTATTTCTCCGCAATCATAATTAATATAATAATATACTTTGGGGAAAATATCAATATGAAGTTGCCTCTTAAGCCTTTTTCATGTATAATATATTTATGATATTGTCAACTTGTTAATTATATAGAATTTCAAACTTTGGATTGTTATTGTTAAGGAATGGTGATTAAAATAAAAAGAAGATTATTCTCACTTGTCTGTATACTGCTTGTGTTAGTTTCATATTTATCAGAAAGCGTAATTTCAGTTTTTGCAGAGCAAACAACAAAGCAGGTTGAGGTTTCAACCCCGCAATGTATGCTTGTTCTGGGTGACTCAATTTCTACAGGTTATGGACTTACCAATTATAAAGCAGGCAACAACTATAACACACAGTCATATGCCAATCTCCTTGCAAAAAAGTACAAGCTGTCACAGAACAGCGACTATTACAATTATGCAGTAGACGGTCAGACATCTTTAGAACTTTACTCCAGAGTTAAATCGGGAAATTACGACGAAGATATTAAAAGATCCGATCTTATATTGATTTCTATAGGAGGAAATGATCTTCTCAGCGCGCTTTTTGAATTTTTAAACGGAACTATGGGTGCAAGCCTTACAGATAAAGATTCGTCAGCTAATTTTGATTTTACCGATCCCGGCATACTAACCAAGCTTAACAAAATGGTTCAAACCATCAGTAACAATATAACTAAGCTTAAAGGCAACTTAATAGGAATTACCGATAAAATATACGAAGTAAATCCTGATGCAGAGATTGTTTTTCAAACGGTATATAATCCTTTAGACGGTCTGACATTTGAAGTACCCAGTCTGATCACAGATGTTTTCGTATCAAGAATTGAAGAAGTAAACCGCATAATAAATATGAACGCAGTGACCGATGACAACAAGCAGAGGTATAATGTCGCAGACGTATATACCAGCTTTTCAGGTAAATCAACAGAGCTTACCAATATAAATAGAACCGACATTCACCCAAGCGCAAAAGGACATATGATAATAAGCGAGTGCATTGACGCGATCGTAGTTGAAAAAACCTTTTATGCGAACGTAACGATAAATGAGAGCGTTCCAAAAAAGAAGACTGAATCAAGAGCTGTTAAGTCACCTATGTTTTTCCCTGTGGTAATTATGGTCCTTTTAGTTCTGATAGTTGCCGCAGCAGCGTTCATCAAAATACTCAGAAAAAGAAAAAAATATCAAATAAAAAGGTATTGATATAAAAACTAAAATAAGACATCATGTAACGGCATACAAGCAAAAGTTTGTATGCCTTATTTTTTTGACAGCAATTTCAGATCTATTATGTTTTACTTTTCATTTTTACTTTTCACAGAAATAAAGTGTCAGGAATACTATAACATAACGGCTATATTCGTGGATAGTAAAACAATGAACCATTTTCAAAGTCAGCGAGGTGAACAGCTTGAGAATTATTCGTGTATCGAATAACACAATAAAAATAGTTCTGACTCAAAATGATTTAGTTATGCTAGAGATAGATTTTTCAAAGTGCGACCGAAATTCACCGGAAGCAAAAAAGCTAGTGGATATTCTTTTGAATATACTGAAAAGAAGCGGATTTTATGATCTAGGAAGCAAAATATACGTTGAAATATTCGAAGAATTTACAGGAGGGTGTGTTGTGTATATTACTAAAAAAGAAACCTATAAAAAATCAGACAAGAATAATTCTCACCTTATGTTTAATGTAATGTTTCAGACTGACAGCGTAAAAGACCTTATAGACCTAAGTTCAAGCCTAAAAAACGGAATCGGTATAATAATCAAATCGAGTATCCTCTATTATTCTGATAATATATACAGACTGTTAATTTCTTTTCCAAAATCATATTTAAAGCAAGCTTCAAAAACTTTAAAAAAGATAAAATGCTACAGCTCAAACGACAGACTTATTATTGAGCAAACAAAAGAGCATTACGATTTATTAATAAAAAGTAATGCCCTTAACAAAATTTCCGAATTATATCAATAGTACTATCTAAGCGATTCAATTGCCTTTGAAATATCATCAGCTCTAAACAAATATGTTCCCGCAACAAGTATATTCGCACCATTTTTCTTGACATCTTCGCAGGTGTTATCAGTAATTCCGCCGTCCACCTGAATATCAATGTCTAGTCCCATCTCGTCTGCTTTCTGACGTATTTCCTTTACCTTTTCCAAAGTAAATGGTAAAAATCCCTGACCGCCAAAACCAGGTTCAACGGTCATAACAAGAATCATATCAAGTAATTCAAGATACGGAAATACCTCCGTTGCAGGTGTATTAGGCTTTATAGAAAGTCCAGCCCTACAGCCGTTCTTTTTACATAAATCAATACAACCTTTTATATCTTTTGTTGCTTCTAAATGAAATGTTATAATATCTGCTCCTGCATTTGCAAATTCAGAAATATATTTTTCAGGCTCAATTATCATTAAATGAACGTCAAAAGGCAAATAGGTCTTTGTCTTAGCTGATTTAAGTACAGGAATTCCAAAGCTGATATTATTAACAAAAACACCGTCCATTACATCAAAATGAACATAATCAGCCTTTGCCTTTTCCAATCTCTTTAGCTCACTTTCTATATTTGACAAGTCACAGCCTAAAATTGAAGCCGAAACCAGTACGTTTTTTTTACCCATTTTGGTACTTCCTTTCAACATTTAAGACCTAGTATTCAAGCTCGCTACCGCCGTAGAATTCCCTTACAACCGAATTTTTAGCTACAAGCGAATCGTCAAGAGAATCAATTTGGTCAAACATTTTTTCAATAGACTCAAATTTATGATAATCAGGATAAGTATTTTTAATATTTAACAGCATCGGCATTAGATAGTCCTTATAAACGGACATCTCATATCCTATAAATGTGTCGATCTCAAAATGAGAGCGTTCCTTAAAAGGCATTATATAAAGATTTTCTCCCCGTTCAACGCTTTTAAAGTGATCAAGAACAGTTTCAATGCTCCTTGCCCTAAACTGCGTATCACGTATGATCCGCCTTATAAGTCTTATTTTTGACGGATGGAACGAAACACAGTCCTTGTCAATTATTCTCGTTCTGACACTTACATATATATTGTTTGAAAAATACTCACTTTCTCCTGTTACATCAGGATTGAGCGCATGAATACCCTCAATAACGACTATTTCATTTTTCTGCCTTCTATATCTTTCCTTTAAGATCCTAGTCTGTGTTTTGAAATCAAAGTCAGGTATAACGACCTCTCTGCCTTCAGCAATAGCCTCAAGCTGTTTTTTCAAAAACGGAATATCTATTCTTTCAGGAGCCTCAAAATCAACATCTTCACAACTTTTTTCGAGAGGAATAAAATAATCGTCAAGAGATAAGGTTTTTGAAGGATGCCCCATGTTTTTAAGCAGCCTTTCAAGTCTTAATGCAGTTGTTGTTTTACCTGAGCCCGACGGTCCTGAAAGTAAAATTATCGGTCTGTCAAAAGAACGGTCGCTTATTGCAGACGCAACCGTCAAAAGCTGAGAATCATAATCTCTTTCACATTCGCTTATAAAACTCTTTCTGTCGGTACGCAAATTCAAATTAATCTTATCTACCGAAATTTTATTCATATCAGTCTCCGTTTCTTATTGAAATTTTATCTTAAAGCTATTCTATTCAAATCGGTAAAAGTTGATAATTCTTTCATTAAGTATAACATCATTTTTTTGCTTTTTCAATATTAACACAATAGAAATTAACACATATAATGAACTATCCCTTATTTTTCTCATAATAAAAAATCTTATGCTTGGAGGGTTAACCCTTATGATTAAAAATAAAACAATACTAGTGCTTGGCGGTGATTCACGCCAGACTTTTTTAGCAAAGAGATTAAAAGATAAAGGACATGATGTATACTGCTTTGGCTTTAATCTTTACGATAACTCTGAACTAAAAAAAGTTTCCAGCCTTAACGACATCAAAGAACAGATTGACGTTTTAGTGCTTCCTATAATATCGAGCAATGACGATAAAACTGTAAACGCTCCGTTTTTCGACGGAGAAATAACATTGAATGACGCTATTTCAACTATGAAACCGCACAGCATAGTTGTCGGCGGAAATCTGAGTAAAAACCTAAGGACTCTGTTTTTTGAACACGGACATTTCTCTGTTGACTACTACATCCGTGACGAACTCAAAATAAAGAACTGTATTCCAACTGCAGAGGGAGCATTGTCTATAGCAATTGAAGAAATGCCCATTACAGTTGCGGGTTCAAAAGTACTTATAATAGGCTTTGGCAGAGTCGGCAAAGCCTGTGCAAAGCTGTTTAAAGCTTTAGAAAGCGACATATGGATTTGTGCTAGGAACCTCAACGCATTTGCTTGGGCGGAATTATACGGTTATAATTCTCTGGATATTGATAAAATCGACGGTTATCTTTCAGACTTTGACCTTATTGTAAATACTGTACCTGCCAAAATTCTTGACAAGGAAAAGCTTTCAAAGATAAACAAGAACGCTCTTGTTATTGACCTTGCTTCAAAGCCCGGAGGAGTAGATTTTGACAATGCAAGACAGCTTGGTCTTAAAACCATATGGGCACTCAGTCTTCCCGGAAAGGTAGCGCCTGTTACATCGGGACAAATAATCGCAGACACCATACTTAACATTCTCGATGAAAGGGGCGAAGATCCTTGGCAATAAACAAAGATAATATATTCGACGGGCTGAGAGTAGGATTCTGCGTTTGCGGATCCTTCTGCACATTTGAAAAAGCATTTTCATGTGCCTCACAGCTTGTTCAGATAGGGTGTGAAGTAACACCGATAATGTCGTTTAATTCCTCATCTATCAACACACGTTTTGGAAAGGCTTCGGATAATGTTGAATGGCTCGAAAGGATCTGCAAGAAAAAGGCTATAGTCACGATCGAGGACGCCGAGCCGATAGGTCCAAAAAAACTTTTTGATATTATGGTAGTAGCACCTTGTACGGCTAACACACTTGCAAAACTGGCTCTCGGGATCACCGATACTCCGGTCACTATGGCTTGTAAATCACACTTAAGGAATTCAAGACCTGTACTTATTGCAATCTCAACAAACGACGCTCTATCAGCAAGCGCAAAGAACATAGGAACGCTTCAAAATTATAAAAACTACTATTTTGTTCCATATTCTCAAGATGATTACATCAATAAACCAAATTCAATAGTGGCACACTTTGAGCTTGTGCCAGAGGCTATATCATATGCTCTTGAGGGACATCAAATTCAGCCTATTTTAAAAAAGTAAAAATCTTTACACATAAACAAAGCAGCTATAGGAAATTTCCCGTAGCTGCCTTTAATTATTCTACCCAAGTTCAATCATTCTGTCAATGCATTTTTTCGCTTTTTTCATGGTGTCCTCTTCAAGTTCAATAACCTCTCCGCCTGTGCCTTTACAGCAGTTCAGAACATCGACAAGCGTAGTAGTTTTCATATTTCTGCAGGTTATATTAACGCTTAGAGGATAAAATGACTTTTCAGGACACTCAAACTGGAGCGTTTCTACTATTGCCTGTTCTGTACCTATAATAAACTCATCAGCATCTGAAGATTTAGCAAAATCCATTATGCCTGATGTTGAGCCTACATAGTCTGCATGCTTTACGACTTCAGGTACACATTCCGGGTGAACTAGCAGCAATGCATTCGGATGAGCTTCCTTTGCCTTCAGCACTTCGTTCTCCGTCACACACGCATGAACAGGACATCCTCCGTGAAGAAGCTGTATGTTTTTACCCTTGACATTATTCTTTACATATGTACCTAAATTAATATCAGGAATAAACAAAATATCCTTATCATCAAGCTTTTCTACTATCTTCAATGCAGACGAAGACGTAACACAAACATCACATACGGTTTTAAGCTCTGTTGTTGTATTTATATAACAAACGACGCAAGGGTCTCCGTTCTTCTTTTTTATATACTCAATCTCTTCCTTTTCAAACTGTTCCGCCATTGGACAGCCGGCATTCTTATTAGATAGAATTACAGTCTTATCTGGAGATAAAAGCTTGACGGTTTCCGCCATAAAACGAACTCCGCACATTATAACCGTCTTATTCGGTACGCTTTTTGCTTTAACAGAAAGTGCATAAGAATCCCCAACAAAATCAGCAATTTCAATGATTTCTCTGCCCTGATAGCTATGGGCAAGAATACATATATCCTTTTCATTTTTGAGTTTCAGTATTTCATTTTGTACTTCCGCTATCGTTTTTGCCATAATAATCCTCCGCACATTGCAAAACTAAATATTACTATGCTTTGTTAAAAATATTTAGTGAATATATTCCTACTGATATTGTAGGACTGATATTTATAGTACCACAATTACAGAGAGTTGTCAACATACCACCAAAGAGTAAAGTATAAATATATATCTATAAATGAAATTTCGGTAAATATCAAAATTTTTTACTTAAAACTATTGACAAGCATTTTTTCATTTGTTATAATTATAAAGCTGTAATTCAGAACAGGTAAATATTATGTGAGTTATTAGCTCAGTTGGCAGAGCATTTGACTTTTAATCAAAGGGTCCGGGGTTCGAATCCCCGATAGCTCACCAGCAACGATGACGTTGCATCCAATCCGCCTTTGGCAAGTATGCTAAAGGTGGATTTTTTGTGCAACTGCAGTTTATAACTAGATGTTAGAAACAACATCGTTAAACCGCCGGTAGTATTATTGCCTTTGGGTAGTTTCCCGAAAGAGATTATCTTGTATAAAGGCATATTCTCTTGCTTCTGGTATTTGGTTTCCTGCGTCTAAAGTTGTACAAATTCAACTTTTTTACGATTTGACACAGTACATCAAAATATTATACAATATATAAAATAATAAAATTACTATGAAAGAGAGATTATATGGACAAATTAAAAGAAATAGAAGAAAGTATAGTTAAGAAATTCCGAAAGCCTATATGGAACAGATTTCTTAAGGGCGTAAAGGAATACGAATTAATAAAAGAAGGCGACAAGGTTGCTGTTTGCATTTCTGGCGGAAAGGATTCAATGCTTATGGCAAAGTGTATGCAGAGGTTGCAAAAGTACAGCAAGGTGCCGTTTGAAGCAGTGTATCTTGTTATGAATCCCGGCTACAATGAACTCAACCGTCAAAAAATAATCGATAATGCTCAGCTGCTAGGCTTACCTATTGAGATGTTTGAAACCAGAATTTTCGATGCAGTGGCAAAGATAGATAATAATCCCTGTTATCTATGTGCCCGTATGCGCAGGGGTTATCTTTACAAACAGGCGCAGGATATGGGTTGCAATAAAATTGCAGTTGGTCACCATTTTGACGATGTGATAGAAACAATTCTTATGGGTATGCTTTACGGCTCTCAAATTCAGACTATGATGCCCAAACTCCACAGTGAAAATTTTGGCGGTATGCAGCTGATCCGCCCTATGTATATGGTTAAAGAAGATGATATTTTATCATGGGTGAAATATAACAATTTACAATTCATTCAATGCGCATGCCGTCTAACAGAAAACATTGCCAAATATAACGACGGTAGTTCAAAGCGTCATGAAATAAAAATGTTAATTAAAGAGCTTAGAAAGGTTAATCCTACTGTTGATATAAATATCTTCCGAAGTGTGGAAAATGTAAACCTTAAAACTCTCATTTCCTATCATATAAGAGACGACTATCATCACTTTCTCGATGATTACGATGAAGGAATCAATATCAAGGGAAAAAAGACTGAAAGTTAATAGCAAAATTAAAACAAGGATAAGTGATAATATGCTTGATCAATTTTCAAGAACTGAACTTTTACTCGGTAATGAAGCAATTGAAAGACTTAACAAAAGCCGTGTTGCTGTGTTCGGGATAGGCGGAGTCGGCGGATATGCTGTCGAGGCTCTTGCACGAAGCGGTGTGGGAACACTTGACTTGATTGATGACGACAAAATTTGTCTGACAAACCTGAACCGACAGATAAACGCTTTACACAGTACTATCGGACAATACAAGGTCGATGCTGCAAAAGAACGCATTGAGGACATTTATCCCAACATTAAGGTAAACACACACAAATGCTTTTTTATGCCTGATACCGCCGATGATTTTGACTTTACTCAATACGATTACGTCATTGACGCTATAGACACAGTATCGGGAAAGCTGGAAATAATTAAGCGTGCAAAAGCGGCAGGAACGCCTGTGATTTCCGCAATGGGAGCAGGCAACAAGCTAGATCCTACAGCTTTTCGTGTTGCAGATATTTTTGACACAAAGGTATGTCCGCTTGCACGGGTAATGCGGTATGAACTGAAAAAAGCAGGAATAAAAGACGTAAAGGTTGTATATTCAGAGGAAAAGCCTATCCGTCCAATAGATGATATGGAGATCTCCTGTCGAAATCACTGTATATGTCCGCCCGGCACAGCAAGAAAATGTACTGTTCGCAGGGATATACCCGGCTCGAATGCATTTGTTCCGTCCGTTGCAGGGCTGATAATTGCAGGGGAAGTTATTAAAGATTTAGTTTATTAGCGCAAAAAACCATAAGCAACAGTGCTATTGCATACAATCTGCATTTGTATAGTTTGCAAAATGTTAAAATACGAATAAATAGCCAAAACCGCCCGGGTATCCCACGCCCGAGCGGTTTTTATATAGAAACATATTAAGGAAGCTTATTTAGCTTTTACTTTCCTTATCTT
>CANPWR010000013.1 GCA_947584825.1 uncultured Clostridia bacterium
TGAAGTGTATTGAGATGGAGCTCGGCGAGCCTGACGAAAGCGGACGTCGCAGACCTGTTCCGAAAGAGGGCAGTGAGTTTGTTCTCGACGTTGACTGCGTTGTTATGGCTATCGGAACATCTCCGAATCCGCTTATCAGAAACACAACAGAGGGTCTTGAAACCAACAAGCACGGCTGTTTTGTAGTCGAGGAGGAAACCGGAAAGACCTCTCGTGAGGGAATTTATGCAGGCGGAGACGCAGTTACAGGCGCTGCGACTGTTATTCTTGCTATGGGCGCAGGAAAGGACGCAGCTAAGGCTATAGATGAGTATATCAAGTCAAAATAATATATTGAAAAAAGAGCCGAGCGGATTTACGTTCGGCTTAGTTTATATTTTAATGTGTAATATAGTAATTTGGTTTATAAGCAAACGGAGAATATTACTATAACAAGTTAATTAGGGCAAGCAGTTTGGGTGTTTTGGCATGTTCGATTGTGTTTATATTTCATATTATATGTTCTATGGTTATGCCGGTAACGCTTATGAGCAGGGGTTCTTTAAAGGATAATCTGTCTGCAAATGAATAGTTATGAACGCTCTCTTGACATTTAAGCATAATAATTGTAAAATGGTTATTGTAATTATAAAGGAGATGTTATCTTGAAAAGAATTAAAATTATTTTAACTGCAATGTTTATGCTTACAACGTGTTTTGGCTTTGCCGGCTGTGGTAAAGGTGATTCTGAAGATTCTAAAAAGGAAATGCAGACGGGAAGCTTTGTAATTGAGCTGTTTCCTGAGTATGCTCCGAAAACTGTTGAGAACTTTGAAACTCTTGTTGAATCAGGCTTTTACGACGGACTTACTTTCCACAGAGTTGTAGACGGCTTTATGGCTCAGGGTGGAGACCCTAAAGGCGACGGTTCAGGAGGCTCCGACCAGAACATTGAGGGCGAATTTGCTGAGAACGGTTTTACGCAGAATACGCTTTCCCACACAAGGGGAGTTGTTTCTATGGCAAGAAGTACGGACTTTAATACAGCGTCTAGCCAGTTCTTTATCTGCCTTGCCGATTGTAATTTCCTTGACGGAAACTATGCGGCTTTCGGAAAGGTAAACGACGAGGGTATGAAAGTAGTTGACAAGTTCCTTACGGTTGAGAGAGCTGACGCAAACGGTGAAGAAAATGCAAAACCCGTTACACCTATCACAATAAAGTCAGCTAAATTGATAAATGAGACCTCTGACGGTCACGAGCAGGTAGAGATGACTGTTGAATATCTGCCAGAATAATTATTAGTTTGCTGTTTTGATTTCTAAGTTTAAAACGGCAGGCTGGAACAGAAAATAAGAGAGCGTTCGGAATTTTTTCTGAACGCTCTTGTTGTATCTAACATCTAACATCTAACTTCTAACTTCTAACATCTAACATCTAACATCTATCTTCAGTACATATACAAACCCGCCGTTACGAAATGTCATACATTAGATAGACTTTCAAATAGGCGGCAGTGCATCCGGCGGCTCGCCGGTCTTGCTTCTAGTCTCTAGCCTCTAGCTGAACAAAAAAGCTTCTTGTTCTCGGCCCGTCAAACTCGGTGAAATAAATCCCTTGCCAAGTACCCAGAAGCAGCCGTCCGTTTCGGACTATTACCGTTACAGAGCTTCCCATAACGCTTGCTTTAAGGTGAGCGGCGGAGTTCCCCTCAGAGTGCCTGAACTCGGCACGGTCAGGGTAGGTCTTGTTAAGTGCAAAAAGCAGGTCGGTAACGACGTCGGGATCGCAGTTTTCATTGATAGTAACGCCCGCAGTTGTGTGAGGGTTGAAAACAACGCAAATGCCGTTCTTTACTCCGCTTTTTGAAACAGCTTCCTGTACCATTCTTGTTATGTTATAAAAATTTTCTTTTTCGGTTCTAAGTGTATATTCATAAACCATTTTGATCCACTCCTTAATTGTCATAATAACACATAAGGAGATTTTTTTCAATATTGACGGATTATAAATTAAATAGTATAATAATTTATGGTAATTTTGTAAATTTATTTAGGAAGTTAAAGGAATGACCTAAGCTTATGAAGAAACATAAATCTGATTTAAAGAATAAAAAAACAGCAGAGAAAATCTTGAACAGAACTAAGGAAAGGTATCTGCTTGTATTTTTCATCGCTGCAGTTATAATGCTTGTCATAATGCTTCCGCTTATGATCTACAACGGCGGATACTTTCTGTATTACGGAGATTTTAACTCACAGCAGATCCCCTTTTACAAGCACGTCCACGACGCTGTAGCAAACGGAGGTCTGTTCGGTTGGGATTGGGGAACTGATTTGGGTTCTCCGCTTTTTACTTCGTATTCCTTTTATAATATAGGAAGTCCTTTTTTCTGGATAACTGAGCTTTTTCCTGAGAGTGTTACAATAATGCTGATACCCGTTTTGCTTGCGGTAAAAACAGGTGTTGCAGCTCTTACCTCATACGCATATATAGGTCGTTTTGTGTCAAATAAGAACGCTTGCTTTATAGGAGCAATGCTTTATGCGTTTTCCGGATTTCAGGCGTATAATGTATTCTTCAACCATTTCCACGACGCTGTTGCATTCTTTCCGCTTTTACTGCTAGCTCTCGAAATGAATGTTCAGGATAACAAAAGGGGCGTGTTCGGACTTTGTGTTGCTCTTTGCGGTATTGTAAATTACTACTTCTTTATTGCTGAAGTGGTCTTTGTAATAATTTACTTTATAATTAGATGTACCGACAAGAGCTTTAATATAACATTTGCAAAGTCTTTGAAATTGGCATTTGAGGCGATTGCAGGAACATTTATAGCTTGTGCGGTACTTGTTCCTTCGTATTACTCAATATGTGACAATCCGCGTGTTGACGAGTATCTTACGGGAACGGATATGATAGTTTATTCCGATAAATTCAGAATACTAAGAATTATTCAAAGCTTTTTTATGATGCCCGATCCGCCTGCAAGAGTCAATCTGTTTAATTCTGATACGGCACGCTGGGCATCTATTGCCGGCTATCTGCCTATGTTCTCAATGGCAGGAGTTATTGCCTTTATGAGAGCTAAAAAGGGTAACTGGATGAAAACACTTATTATCACTTCTATGGTATTTGCTTTTGTTCCGGTACTCAACTCGGCATTTCAGTTATTTAAAGGAACATATTATGCACGTTGGTTCTTTATGCCGATACTGATAATGTGCGTTATGACGGCGTATGTCTTTGACGATAAAAACGCTTCGTCTAATGAGCCTGCCGACTTAAAGAAGGGAATACCGGCTGTGGGAATAGTTTTAGCGGCAAGTTTGGCAGTATTCCTTTTGCCGACCGCAGATGAGAACGGAAAGTATGAGTTTTTCAAAATAGCTGAATACCCTGAGCTGTTTTACCTTCAGTTTATTGTTTCTGCTTTATTGTTTGGTGAACTGATTTTTGTGGCTTACCGCTTAAAGAAAAACAAGAATTATGTAAGGACAGTGTCATTTGCAACCTGTCTGGCGTGTGCTGTAAGTATGATGTCAACTGTATATTACGGAGTTTCTCAAGGTCCTAAGCCTGATGACTATATTTCTGTTACAATTAACGGAGGGGATAATATAGAACTGCCGTCATATGATGAGGCAGGCTATTACAGAATAGAAACAAGTGAGAATACCGATAACTGGCCTATGCTTTGGGGATATTCCACTATACGAGCGTTCAACAGTACAGTTTCGACTTCTATTATGAAATTTTATGATTTGCTCGGAATAGAACGTAATGTGGCATCACGTCCTGATAAAAAGTACTATGCTCTGAGGAGTCTGCTTTCGGTGAAATACTACTTTGAAGAAAATGACAGTGACGATACTTCGTCAGATGAGTCGGATGGCAATATGCTGGGAATAAACCGATTTAACAGCAGTCTATCAGAGAACAGTGAAAATACAGGTGAAAAACATACTCTGAATATGCTCGGATTTAGTTATACTGATTCGCAGAACAGCTTTGACGTTTATGAGAATAAATATTATATTCCTATGGGCTTTGCATACAACACTTATCTGACATACGATGAGTTTGAAAACCTTTCGACCGAAAACAAAACTAGGAATTTAATTTCATCGCTCGTTCTTAATGACCGTCAGATCAGAAAGTATAGAGATATATTAACTCACTATAATATTAACGAGTATAACGGCGACAGCACTTATACTATGGCTTGTAATGATAAGAAACTAAAATCCTGTTCAGAGTTTAAACCCGACAGCAACGGATTTTCTGCAAAGATAAGTCTTACCGACAGCGCACTTGTATTTTTCAGCGTTCCTTATGACAAGGGCTTCACAGCTTATGTAAACGGCAAAAAGACCGATATAGAAGAGGTCGACGGCGGACTTTCAGCGGTTTTGTGCGGCAAGGGAGAAAATGAGATACGTTTTGATTTTGAGCTTTACGGTTTAAGGCAGGGGATCGCTCTGTCGCTTTTAGGAATAGTTCTTCTTGCGGGTTATGTTCTGGTTTGCAGAAGACTATCTAGCATTAGAAAAGTAAGGGAAAAGGTAAAGTCTATCGACTTCTATGAGGAATGATCTTGACTTGAAAGGGAGAAGAGCGATTAAAATGCATTTAGAAGAAAAAACTATATCGGTTGAAAAAATTTATAACGGTAAGATTATTGACGTTACCCGTGAGAAGGTTATGCTTGAGAATAAGTCCGAAGCTTACCGTGAGGTGGTTCATCATTCGGGAGGAGTTTGTATACTTCCGATAAACAGCAATAATGAGGTGTTGTTTGTAAAGCAGTATAGGTATCCGTTTAAGGAGGTACTGTTGGAAATCCCGGCAGGCAAGCGTGAAGAGGGCGAAGACCCTAAAGAGTGCGGAATAAGAGAGTTAAAAGAAGAGGTAGGTGCAGAATCGAAAAACATAACCTGCTTAGGAAAGCTGTATCCGACAGTCGCTTATGATACGGAAGTGATTTTCATGTATATGGCGCAGGACCTCAGCTTTGGTGAGCAGGACCTAGATGAAGATGAGTTTCTAGATATAGTGAAGATTCCTTTGGAAAAAGCATATAAGATGGTAATAAATGATGAAATTCCCGACGCTAAAACCCAGATAGCAATTCTCAAGGCGTGGGAGATGCTGAAAAATAAAGAATAATAAAAAGCGATAAGGAAAGTCTTATCGCTTTTATTTATGCCTGTTGTGTTTCAGGAATTTCTTCTATTGATATGGGATTATCCAGCACTGCAACTGATTGCTGATAAACCTTTTTGCTGAAAATAATACACAAAAGAAGCGAAACAGTTTCAGCGATCGGGAAAGCAGTCCAAACAGCACTGAGTCCGAAAAGCTGTGATGTTACTACCGCTACCGGAATAAGTACTCCGAGCTGACGAGCTATTGAGATTATAAGACTGTATACGCCGTGTCCGAGAGCCTGAAATGCACTTATAATTATAATACAGAATCCTGCAGGAATAAAGCTGAGTGATATTATCCTCAGCGCAGGTATTCCTATTTTGAGCATTTCGCCAGAAGCACTGAAGAAGCCGAGCAGAAGCTGAGGAATCGTTTGAAAGATTATAACTCCCAGCACCATATATGAAACAGAAATTATTGCCGCCAATTTAAGTACGGATATGATTCTGCTTTTATGTCTTGCACCGTAGTTGTAAGCAACAATGGGAACAAGACCGTTAGTAAGTCCGAAAATCGGCATATAAATAAAGCTCTGGAGCTTGAAGTAAATTCCGACTACTGAAACCGCCGTCGGCGTAAAGCTGATACAGATTTTGTTCAAAAGGTATGTCATAACAGAGGTTATAGACTGCATGATGATTGACGGGAATCCGACTGCGTAAATCTTTTTGATAATGCGAAGCGACGGCTTAAAGCCTATAAAGCTTACGTTTATTTCTTTGTTTTTAAATGCGTTGAATAGTATGCCTAAAATCATTGCAACGATTTGACCGAAAACCGTTGCGGTTGCAGCGCCTGCCACTCCCATTTTCGGAAAGCCAAATAATCCGAAAATCAAAATAGGGTCGAGTATTATGTTTATTATAGCTCCTGTACCCTGCATAAACATACTGTATATAGTCTTTCCGGTTGACTGCAATAGACGCTCAAAGGTCACCTGCATAAATACTCCGAGCGAGATAACTGTTACAATTCTTAGATAACTTACGCCGTAAGCTATTATTTCCGCATCGTCGGTCATCGCCTTGAAAAAAAGCTCGGAAAAGAAAAAGCCTAATATTGCGAAAACTATCCATGTGCAAAATGCAAGAAATATTCCGTTTTTTGCTGAATCACTCGCCTGTTTAAACTTCTTTTCGCCCAGTGACTTTGATAAAAATGAGTTTATTCCGACACCCGTTCCTGCGGCAAATGCTATCATAAGACTTTGTATAGGAAACGCCATCGATACCGCTGTAAGTGCGTTTTCTGATATTTTAGCAACAAATATACTGTCTACTATATTGTAAAGCGCCTGAACAAGCATTGAGATTACCATTGGCAGCGACATTGTTATCAGCAGCCTGTTGATAGGCATTGTTCCCATCTTGTTTTCCTGAATGGGCGTGCTTTCATTTTCAAGTACTTCTGTTCTTTCAGACATCTGTGTTTTCATCCCTTTCAATAGTCACATCGTTATACTTCACTATGCACATATTCAAATATTATAGCACGATTAATTATCTTTTGCAATGATTTGATGGTAAAAAGTTTGAACATAAAAAATGTTTTGTGCATTATTCATCAATATAACCTATTAAATTAATATGAAAAGTATATTTTGCACAAATATTTATAAAATGGAAAAAAGGTGTTGACAAAATAGGATTTTGGTGTTATTCTATATATAATTCATACTAAGCATATATGAATTATATAGTATAAAATAAATTAGAAACGGGGTAATTTAAAATGGCACAAAAATTAAATAAAAAACTCAGAGAAAGAGAGCTTCGATTTGAGACAAAGCAGCTTCATGTCGGTCAGGAGGAGGCAGATCCCACAACAGGGGCAAGGGCTGTTCCTATTTATCAGACAACTTCGTATGTGTTTGATAACAGCGACCACGCTCAGGCAAGGTTCGGGCTTTCTGATGCCGGTAACATTTACGGACGTCTGACCAATCCTACGCAGGAGGTTCTGGAAAAGAGATTAGCGGCTCTCGAGGGAGGTTCGGCAGGATTGGCGGTAGCGTCGGGAGCAGCGGCTATAACATATGCGATTCAGAATATTGCCGGAGCAGGAGATCATATCGTTTCTGCAAAGACCGTATACGGCGGTACATACAATTTGCTTGCACATACGTTAAGAGATCTCGGAGTTGAAACTACATTTGTCGACCCTGATGAGGGGGACGGAATTTCTGTATTTGAAAACGCCATAAAGGAAAACACCAAGGCGATATTTATTGAAACGCTGGGAAATCCGAACTCGAATATTATTGACATTGAAGCTGTTGCTGAGGTTGCACACAAAAACGGAATTATTCTAATAGTAGACAACACCTTCGGTACACCTTATCTGATTAGACCTATTGAGTATGGTGCAGATGTTGTTGTACACTCTGCAACCAAATTCATCGGCGGACACGGAACGTCTCTCGGCGGAATTATAGTTGAAAGCGGAAAGACCGATTGGAAAGCCAGCGGAAAGTATCCAAATCTTGCAGAGCCTTGCGACAGCTACCACGGAGTAGTGTTTGCAGACGCTGCTCCAGATGCGGCATTTGTAACAAGAATCAGGGCGGTACTTCTTCGTGATACGGGAGCTGCAATTTCGCCGTTCAACGCATTTTTACTTCTTCAGGGATTGGAAACTCTTTCACTTCGTGTTGAAAGGCACGTTGAGAACACGCTGGCTGTGCTTGATTATTTAAAGTCTCAGCCGCTTGTTGAGAAGATCAATCACCCGTCTGTTGAGGAAAACGGATACAAAGAGCTTTATGATAAGTATTTTCCAAACGGCGGCGGTTCAATCTTTACAATAGAAATCAAAGGCGGAACAAATGAAGCCAAAAAGTTTATTGACAACCTTGCTGTATTTTCGCTGCTTGCAAATGTTGCAGACGTTAAATCGCTTGTGATTCACCCGGCTACGACCACCCACTCTCAGCTTACCGAAAGTGAGCTTTTAGAGCAGGGTATAAAGCCGAACACAATTCGCTTTTCAATAGGAACAGAAAATATAGATGATATTATTTTTGACCTCGACGAGGCATTTAAGGCAATTGCAGAATAAAATATTATATCTCTCATAAATAAGTCCTGCACTAATAAATGTGCAGGACTTTATCTTTATATAAGGTTTTTATATAAGGTTTGCTCATAGCTGGAATTTAAATGCAGTCACTGAATGTGCAGGCAGAGTAACTCTTAGCTTATCTTCCTGAATCTCAAAGCCGTCATAATCAGAAATGGTTACAGGAGTGTTGTTGTCAAAGCCGTTGCATGCGTGAATTTCAGCATTTACAATTTGGGCAGTTACATTTTTTATTCCGCCTTGCTCTGGGTCTATCAGCATTGTGCAGTCCTCATCAAGAGAGCAGTTAGAAACAGTCAGGAAAAATCCGCCGTTTTTCTTGGAAAGCGAATATGTAACCATAGGGATAGTCTTATCTGCTTTTTCTAAGTCTGGTGCGGCAAGACTGGTCTTTACTAACTCAGCGTCGTGGTGAGGAAGATACATCTTAAATATCTGCCATGTCGGAGTTTTTACTAAGCGTTCTCCGTCGCTGAGAAGTACAGACTGAAGTACATTCATCACCTGTGCGAGATTTGCCATTATGACTTTGTCTGAGTGATTGTTGAATATATTAAGATTAATTGCTGCAACTATAGCGTCACGCATAGTGTTCTGCTGATAGAGAAATCCCGGATTTGTACCCTCTTCAACGTCATACCAGCACCCCCACTCGTCAACAATGAGCTTTATCTTGCCCTCCGGATCGTACTTGTCCATTATTAATCCGTGTTTTTTTATTATCTCGTTCATATACATTGTTGCAGAGATAGTTTTATAATACTCGTTGTCGTCAAATTCCAAAGCAGAGCCCTTTTTAGACCAGTCGCCTGTAGGCAGAGTGTAATAATGAAGAGATATAGCTCCTGTGTGCCACGACTTTAGATTCTGCATAATCGTTTCTGTCCAGTTGTAGTCGTCAGCATTAGGACCGCAGGCTATTTTTATCATGTCAGGCGTACTGTAGTTTTTTGCAAAGGTCTCATATCTGCGGTATTCGTCAGCATAAGCCTCAGGACGCATATTTCCGCCGCCGCCCCAGTTTTCGTTTCCTATGCCGAGATACTTTAACCTCCAAGGATTCTCCCTGCCGTTTTTCTTTCTCTCAAGTGCATAAGGAGAGTTACCATCATAAGTTATGTACTCAAGCCAGCTTGCAAGCTCCGAAACAGTACCGCTTCCCAGATTGCCTGCGAGATAAGGCTCACAGCTGAGCTTTTCGCAGAGATCGAAAAATTCGTTTGTACCAAAGCTGTTGTCCTCAACAACTCCGCCCCAATTTGTGTTTAGTATGGGTCTGCGGTTTTCTCCCACACCGTCGTGCCAGTGGTATTCGTCTGAAAAACAGCCGCCCGGCCACCGAAGTACGGGTATCTCGATCTCCCTCAAAGCGTCTATTACGTCGTTTCTAACTCCCTCAGTATTCGGAATAGGCGAGTCCTTTCCTACAAAAATACCATTATATATACATCTTCCCAGATGTTCTGAGAAATGACCGTAAATCTCCTTGTTTATATGGCTGACAGTCTTGTCGCCGTCGAATTTAAGATAAGCAGTTTTCAAATCAGCAGATCCTTTCTTTTTGTATTAGTATTCAACTCCTGCTTGCTTTAAGCAGGTCTCCATAATTTTCATTATTTCCAAAGTGTCTGAATGAGGAATAATATCGCTTTCCAGCTTGCCCTCTCTTATGCACCTGTTGACTTCCTCGACCTCATATTCATAGCCGTTGTACTTAAACGGCAGAACTTGTTTTTCAAGAACATTCCCCATATCATCGTAAAGAGTTGTCTCAGCAGTACAATGGAACCAGTTGCCCATAACTATCCTGCCTTTGCTGCCTACGATTATCGCCTTGTTATCGTCTTCAAAGTCAAACCCGCAGAAGGTTATGCCGTAAGCGTCCTTGTATTTTAAAATTATGCTGTCGTCAAAGTCTACCTTTGTTCTGCCTAAATGTGAGTAAGTATGTATCTCTTCAGGGTGTGTACCTAAAAATGCGCTTACAAAGGTGATCGGATATACGCCTAAGTCGAGAATTGCTCCGCCGCCTAAGTCTTTTATGAAAAGTCTGTCGGTTTCGTCATAAGGAACTGCATTTGAAAAGTCTGCTTTAATCATTTTTATCTTGCCGACTTTTCCGCTTTCAACCCACTCTTTAGCCTTTCTGAAAGCGGGCTGACACTTTGTCCACATCGCCTCCATAAGGAACAATCCCTTTTCCTTTGCCAAAGCCATAAGCTCTTTAAATTCATCGGCGTTCAGTGTTACCGACTTTTCACAAAGAACGTGCTTACCTGCGTTAAGACAAAGCTTTGTGTTCTCAAAATGACAGCTCATAGGTGTTGCAATATATACAACGTCTATGTCGGGGTCGGATACCAGATCCTCATAGCTGCCGTAAGCTCTCTTTATTCCGTGACGTTTTGCAAAGTCCTCTGCTTTGTCTGACGAGCGTGAGGCAACAGCCAGTAACTCCATATTGTTTTCTTTGATGTTTTCCAAAAACTTCATTGATTTGGCTACCGTTTCGGCAATTTTTCCTGTGGCAAGAATACCCCAATTTAATTTTTTCATAGGCGTCTCCTTTAATTATTATAATTTTTATTCTTGAAGTTGATTTATACATTTAAAGTATAGCTTATATATTGTAAAGTGTCAACGATAGATATATTTATGATCAATTTATGTTTTCTTGAAAATCTTAGCGGAATATGATACAATAATCTACATATGAATGTGTTTTATATCTAGAATTTAAGAAATATCTAATTTAGGTGATTTGAGATAATGATATATTTTGACAATGCCGCTACAACAAAACCTTGCGATGAGGCGATAAAAGCCGTGTGCGAGACTTTGAAAATAAACTGGTCTAATCCGTCGAGTTTGCACGGTTTTGGTCTTAAAGCGGAGCAGGCTGTAAATTCAGCACGAGAGATAATAGCCAAGTCTCTTGACACCGACAGAGATTGTATATACTTTACGTCGGGAGCGACAGAGAGCAATAACCTTGCTATATTCAGTACGGCTAAGACGCTGGGCAGACATAAAAAGAAAATAGTTACGACCGCAATAGAACATCCGTCTGTTTCACAGCCGATAAAGTATCTTGAGGAAAACGGATTTGAGGTGGTTTATGTTTCGCCGAACAAATCAGGAGAGATAAATCCTGCAGATATTGTTTCTGCTGTTGATGATAATACCTGCCTTGTCACCTGCCAGCTTGTGAATAACGAAACAGGATATATACTTCCAATCTCAAAGGCTTATAAGGCGATAAAAAGACTTTACCCAAAGACCATAACCCACTGCGACTGCGTTCAGGGATTTATGAAGCTGAATGTCTCGGCAAGCAGTCTTAACGCTGACCTTATCAGCCTTAGCGGACATAAGGTGTACGGTCCTAAGGGAGTTGGAGCGTTATATGTGAAAAAAGGCGTAAGGGTACTTCCTGTGAACTTCGGCGGAGGACAGGAAAAGGGAATACGCTCAGGAACAGAGGCTGTGCCAAACATAGCTGGCTTCGGAGCAGCTGTTGAGGTATTTTCAAAGAGTATAGACAAGCGGTATGAAAAGATGTGCGAGCTGTCAAGTTATCTCTGTCAGCAGGCTGAAACGGTTGAGGGTGTAAAGGTAAATAAATTCAGCGAATGTTCTCCGTATATTGTCAGCGTTACTGTGGATAATATAAAGTCCGAAACCCTGCTCCATTATTTAGAGCAAAAGGGAATTTACGTTTCAAGCGGTTCGGCTTGTTCTAAGGGTAAAAAGAGCGGTGTGCTTAAAGCGTTCGGCTATGATGACAAGGCTATAGATTCAACTATAAGACTTAGCTTTTCGCATGAGAATTTGATGTCGGAGATAGACGAGTTTATAAAGCATATTAAAAATGCACAAGCAGAGTTAGCAAAAATAAGGCAAAAGAGGAATTGAAAATATGAAAGAAATTATTTTATGCAAATACGGTGAGATCGCTCTTAAAGGTCTGAATAAGCGTACCTTTGAGGATGTTCTTATGAAAAATATAAAAAGAAGATTAAATAAATTAGGAAAATTTCACTACACAAGGTCGCAGTCTACTATTTATATAGAGCCCTTAGACGATAACATAGACATTGATAAGGCTATAGATAGACTCAAAAGGGTTTTCGGAATTGCTAAAATCAATCGTAGTATTGAGTGTGAAAAAAGTCTTGAGGGAATAAACAAAACAGCTATCCCTGCTCTTGAGGATACTATGCTGGGTGCAAAGACATTTAAGGTCGAAACAAAAAGAGCAGACAAGACCTTTTATCTTAAGTCTCCTGAGATTTCAAACGAGGTCGGCGGAATGATTTTAGACGCTTATCCTCATCTTGAGGTTGACGTTCATGGCCCTGATGTTGTTGTTCTTGTTGAAATAAGAGAGAACAATGCATATGTCTGCGCCGGTAAAATAGACGGTGCAGGCGGAATACCTATAGGTACATCAGGCAGAGCGATGCTCCTTTTATCAGGCGGAATAGATTCCCCTGTTGCAGGGTATATGATAGCAAAGCGAGGAGTGGTTCTCGACTGCATACATTTTGAGTCGCCGCCTTATACTTCAGAACGTGCAAAGCTCAAAGTTATAAAGCTGGCAGAGCGTATGGCTGAATATACAGGCAGAATAAAGTTCCACTGCGTTCCGTTCACAAAAATTCAGGAAGAGATAAAAAACAACTGTCCTGAGGAGCTGTTTACCATTATAATGAGACGGCTAATGATGGAGATAGCAGACAGGATTTGTGAACGAGACAGAATACAGTGCTTAGTTACGGGCGAGAGTATTGGTCAGGTCGCAAGCCAGACTATGTATGCAATGGTCTGCACAGACGCTGTTGCAAACCGTCCTGTTTTCAGACCGCTTATCGGAATGGATAAGTCGGAGATAATTGCCGTTTCGAGGAGGATAGAGACCTTTGATATTTCAATAGAGCCTTATGAGGATTGCTGTACTGTATTTACGCCTAAGCACCCAAAAACTAAGCCTAACATAAAAGACGTTGAAGCAGGACAGGCGATGTTCGATTTTAAACCTCTTGTTGACGATGCAATAGAAAATACGACCTGCGAGTTTATTGAAGCTAAAAGATAGGGCTATTATAATAGTGATTGTTTTCAGTAACACTGCACACTATTAATTACAATGGTTTCTAAATGATTACAACGAAAATCATAAAAATCTAAATAATGTCGATTAAATCAAATATACCACTATATATAGAGGTCGGTGTCTAAAATTGGTTACAAAAAAGTTACAGAGAACGTGAGTAATTTGGTTATTTGATTTTAACCTTTTAGGAAATAGTTCATAAAAATCACAAAAATACTGTAAGATTTATATAAAAAAGAAGGTCGAAAAAGGTGCAATATAACAAAAGTGACAAATCGGTAACAGAAAGTGTTGACATACTTGCTGGAAATGTAGTAAAATATTGTAGTGGCAAAGATTACACTATAAGTACGGCTGAAAGTCTTACGGGTGGAATGATAAGTGAGTTTATCACATCTGTTCCGGGAGCGTCGGAGGTTTTTGAACTGGGCGTTTGTTCTTATTCGGACAGGATAAAGAACAAGGTGCTTGGAGTAAGAGAAGAGACCTTAACAAAGTACACCGCTGTGAGCAAACAGACAGCGGAGGAAATGTCAGACGGTATTCAGGCTCTGTCAGGGAGCGATATTGCAGTTTCCGTAACAGGGATTGCGGGACCCGCAGGGGGAACAGACGATAAGCCTGTGGGTACGGTTTATGTTTCGGTAAGATTTAGGGATAAATGTCAGACTAAGAATCTGGAATTATATAAAAGGTATGACGATCTTTGCCGAGAGGACATAAGATTATTAACAACAAAAGAAGCTTTTGAAATGATTCTTGAGCTTACAAAGAAAGCTGAGGTAGTTTAAATGTCAATTGAAAATGAGCTATCCAGTCTTGAGAACAGAGACGACAGCAATTTCTTTTTAAGAGTGTTAAAGTATTTTTGTCCATGGAAAGGCGATACATTTTCTGATATAGTCAGAAAGCTTATCTTTATAGCATCAATAGTTATCTTCTGCGTATCATTAGGTGAGCTTATTGATTTCTACAACGGAAGCGATGAGGAATACGAGACGATCGCTAAAATACAGGAGTTTGAACCCGGTGCAAATAAAGAAGAAACTCATGTAGAACTGCCAAAGGAAAACATAATAACTCCTGAGGAGATGCTGCCTAAATGGTATGAGCTTTATTCGCTCAATCAGGATATTATAGGCTGGGTAAAGATCGATACATTCAGAGCAAAGAAGAGCGATCCTAAAACCTGTTTTATCAACTATCCTGTAGTTCAGGTAGATGACAACAAAGAATATCTTCACAAGGATATTTACGGAAATACTTTGGAATCTGGAACGCTTTTTGCTGATTATTTTGTTCCGATAACGCCGTTTCACAGACCGGACATCATAACGATTTACGGTCACAATATGAGGAGCGTCGGAACGATGTTCACTCATCTGGGCGAATACAAACGAGGGGTCAAGTTTTTAAAGGATAATCCTATAATTGATTTCGACACCCTTTATACTAACGGAGACAGGTATATAATTATAGGAGCTTATATAGCAAACTATAAGGAGAGTCAGGATGACGGCAAGGTCTTCTACTACTGGAGATTTACTGACTTTGACAATGATAAATACACCTTTAAGAAGTTCAAAGAGGGTATTGACAAGAGAACCTGGTATTCAAACAGCATTGACTGTAACGAGAATGACGAGTATATAACTCTTTCGACCTGTTCTAATGAGGTCGATGACCTTAGATGGGTCATAACTGCAAGAAAAATAAGAGATAATGAAAAAAATAAAGATATTGAGAAAATGGTTGACTCATATCAAAAAAAGGATGATAAAGACATTTATCTTCCAAAGTGCTGGAGAGACGTTTGGGGTCAGGTAACTATGTATAAGGGCTGGGACTACTAAACAGGACAGTACAAAAATGGTTAATTACTGCTTAGGCAGTAAAATAAATTTTATAATTTCAAAAATTCTTGGAGAGGAACATTTTGAAATTTAGGCAGCTGGCTTTTACAAGCTGCCGGAAAGGCAAAGTGATTGAAATGAAGCGGAAGGACACTGTTGAGGGTGTCTCTCGCAAGTTCAAGTTTGAGCTTAACGGGAAGACCTTCTTCAAGGGACTGGGCGCTAAGCTGAGTATCGTTATTGCCGGAGTATTAGTTGTAGGAGCTGTTTCAATAACAGCACTTGCTGATTTCGAGGCTATAACGCCTAGCGATGCAAACACCGAAGCATCAACAACCACAACCCAGAATGCGCCGACAACAGGTGCAACAGCTGTATCAGCTACAATGAGCTGGTGGAAAGCAGGAGTTTTTGAGTATGCTTTAACTCAGGTCGAGGAGGTAACAGAGCCGGTTACTACTGTTACAGAAAAAACCTCAGGTAAAGCTACAACAGTGAAAGAGAGAAAAACTGTTAAGGAAACTGCTACTGTTGCAACAAGAACAACAAGCACTACGGCTGAGAAGGAGAAAACGACAGAGAAAGCGAAAACAGCTGAAAAAGAGAAAAAGGCTGAAAAGGACAACAAAATTACAAAAATAAAAGGTGACGATAAAAAACCAGCAAAGACAGTAGCTATCGACGTTTTATACGTTCAGGAAGATGTTAAGATGAGAGAAAAACCAAGTAAATCTGCTGACGTAATTAAAATTGTCAAACAAGGTACAAGGGTTGATATTACCGGCAAAGAGGAAAAAGGTTTTTACCCAGTGAAAATCGGAAACAAGTCGGGATATATTATGGCTTCTTACCTTGGGTCAAAGTCGTCGAATGTTACTACAACAAAGGAAAGTGCGTCTAAGGAATATATAGGTACCTTTAAAGTTACCGCTTATACTGCCGGTTCTTCAGCAAGAACCGCAAGCGGAACTACTTGTAAGGCAGGCAGAACAATTGCCGCACCAAGCAGATTTGCTTTCGGAACAAAGCTTATGTTCGATGGAAACGTATATACGGTAGAGGACAGAGGCGGAGCGATCGTCAATAATGTTCTTGATTTATACGTTGATTCTCAGAGCGAAGCAGTTCAATGGGGAGTAAGGTACTTAGAGGTTTATAAAGTTAATAACTAATTCTTGCAATTTTGCAAAATAAGTAAGAAAGTTGAGAGTTTTCTTGACTTTCTTATTTTTTTGTATTATTATAAAGATGTGTAAAAATTTTAAGTATTTTATGCAGAAAAACAGATTTATTAGTAAATTATCAGCGTTCGGTATTAATTCGTGTGCTGATTTTGACAGTCATACATACTGCAGGGTACATATTTAAGGAGAGGCAGGATATGAAAAAAATTAAATCTTTTTTCGATAAAATTAGAAACAGAAATATTGTATTTGTATTTAGTCTTTTGCTTTGTGCCGGTGTAATTTCGATTGTCGCTTTCGCATCAAATGATTCTGCAAACGAATCTATTATAGTAAGAAAAATCGAAGCAATATCGAGTACTACGACAACTGTGGGATCTGAAATAAGATCCGAACAAAATGAGGTCAATTCTAATAGCGTAGTAAAAACTTCTGAAACAACGGTTCAATCGTCATCGGTCAAGTCTTCAAAAAAAGCAGTCTCGAAGAATAAGGCAAAAACAACTTCAGTTTCGAAAACTAAGGCTTCAAAAAAAGCAAAAATCACTAAAGCTACAACGTCTAGAACTACAACGGTAAAAGCTACAAGGGCAAGAACAACTACGGTAAAAACAACAAAAGTTAATAAGATTAAAAAATCTGCAAAAAAGAAGACTGTTACTACAACAGCAAAGAAAGTAAAAAAGAAAAAAACTACTACGGTCAGAACTACAACCACAACAACAAGAGCATATTCACCGCCAAAGGCAGATTCCAATACATACAGTACGAGAGATATATCTGAAGAAACATATACAATAAAGAGTATTACAACCGGTAAGAAAATAAAGTCGAACGGCTTGGATATTTTGTGTCAGATAGTAAACGGCGAGATAAGTTCTTCATGGAACGAAGAGGCTATAAAGGCTCAGGCAGTTGCCGCGTATACATATCTTAGATACTGTAAGGAAAACGGTATAACTGCTGAGCTTGGCGTGAAATCGGGATATGATTCAGGGCTCAAAAGCATAGTTGAATCAGTCGAGGGGCTTGTTTGTACTTATAACGGAGCAGTGATAAATGCGGTATTCTGTGCGTCATCAGCCGGCTGTACCGCAGACGTGGCTAATGTCTGGGGCGGAAACATACCGTATCTAAAATCTGTTGACAGTAAGTATGACGCCGCTTACGACCCGAATTACGGAGTAACTAAAACTATCGCAAAGAAAGACGTTAAGAAAATACTCCAAAAGCAGGGAGTTACGCTTTCGACTAAAAAGAAAAAATGGATAAAGGTTACTTCACACTATAACGGCAAATATGTTGGCAATGTATCTATCGACGGTCAGATAACTCTGACAGGAGCTAAGATTCGCTCGCTGTTCGGACTTAAATCTGCTGCGTTTACCGTAAGTTACAGCAACGATTATTTTACTTTCACTACTTACGGCTATGGGCACGGCGTCGGAATGAGCCAGTGGGGCGCTCAGCTTTATGCAAGCAAGGGCGGATACAAGTTCGACCAGATTTTAAAGCATTACTACAGCGGGATAAAGGTTTCGCTGTCGCAGGAGGTTTAAAGATAACTTACTTTTGAATTATGTATGTTATATTATACAAAGTAGGTCCCGTATTTTTGTATAATTTTACAAAATTATAGTTTTCACATAAATTTCACTTTACTTTCTAATAAATAAATGCTACTATATACTTACAGTTAACTGTAAGTATATTAAAATTGTTAGAAAAGAAAATTTAAGATGAAACTCAAAAAATTTTTATGCTTTACATTAGCATCCGTAATGACATTTACCGCAACATTAAGTTCATCAGCTTCAATTTTTGCTGATGACGTTGAAATTTCCCAAGCAGATGAAAGTCTTAGCTTTACATCATCATTTTTTGATGAAATATTAGAGCAATCAGAGCAAAGCAATATTGAAAACTCAGATGAGTACGGAATTTCACCTATGTGGTTAAAAAAAGATCACCAAAATATGCTTGATAGCATTATTAATAATTATGGTACTCAAGAATTTAAAAATAATAAGGATATAATAAAATTAGGTGCTTATGAGGCAGATAACAATTTAAAGTCTGCTGAAAACTTGCATGGTAAGGACAATTACGTTGTTACGCTTAAATTTTTATGGAAATTTGCAAATCGTCTTGGTAATAATGATAGTTTAGATACTGCAAAAAACACTGCTCTTTCTAGTGTACTGTCAAAATTGCAAACGAAAGATTTAAAAAACACGGCAAATAAAATAGTGAACCATATAAAAAATAATCATAGCAAATATTCATCAGTTAAGAAAAAGTGTTACGTAATAGGATTAACCTGTCATTTGATTTCAGATGTATTTGCACACAGAATGATTGTGCCAAATTATACTTCTTTTGCTAAATCTGATTTCGATTCTAATCCTAACATTAAAACATTTGATATTCCAACCCTAAAGAAAATAGCTAAAAATCCAGGTGAAAACATGGAAAGTAAATATAAAAAATGGGAATATTTTGTTGAAACAGTAAAATTAGGCGTTATGGAGTTTAGAGACATAAAACATTTTGTAAAATCAACAGTTCAAAATAGTAAATATGAGGATAATATATCATTTTACAATAATAGATATAAAAATTCCGTTGATGCACTTGAATGCTTTATTCAAAATTTTAAAGATGGTTTTGACGAAAGCATATTTGTTCCTTATTATGGTTTAAAGTTAAATAATTATTATGGTTATGTTAAAGATATGGGAATTAACACATCGTATTTTACTCAAAGTGAATGGAATAGATATTCAACAATGGCATTAGTTTAACGAAAGGGTGATATAATGAAAAGAATATCCATTTTTATTCTTAGTATAATAATATGCATAACTTATCTTCTGCCTATAAATGCTTTAGGTTATCTATTACCAGATAATTATAAGTGGGAGTATAAAAAATCTTCGGCGTATTATGAAAATGAAAAAACTAAAGCATATGATACATATCTTAATGTTAATATAGATAATATTCTTTATTCTATTACTCGTTATTACCCGGGAGAAGATTACGAATTAAACGCGAATTTTGCAAAAACTAAAGGTGATACTCTTAAATTCCCAGAAACAATTTTTTTTAAAGGTAAACGGCTTAAAGTTAAAAAAATCGAAATTGATGATTGGCGTTATAATATCTCAATAAATGCAAAATGGAAGATGTCATATAAAAATATTATTATACCCAATTCAGTAGAGGAAGCAGATTTTACTCGTGCAAAATTTACTAAATTAAAAAAAATTTATGTTTCTAAAAACACACGATTGGTTAGCGGGTTATCAGACTATCCAAAATTAAAAGTTATAATTGATAAAAAAAATCCGTATATTAAAATGAAAAACGGAGCTATATATTCAAAAAACGGCAAAGAGCTGTTAACTCTTGTAAACAGTAAAAAGAAATATAGGGTATCCAAAGGAACGAAAAGAATAAGTCTTGATAAAGTAAAGACTGTAGAAAAAGTCTATCTGCCAGCTTCTTTGAAAAAAATATCTGTTTGTGCTTTTGAGGATTGCAGAAATTTAAAAACAGTGAAGATAAATAATAAAACGAATATAATTGATTCTTCTGCATTTGAAAAATGCACATCACTAAAGAAAATTACAATACCGAAAAATGTAAAAACAATAAAATATTGGGCATTTAAAGACTGCACTGAACTAACAAAAGTTAATATTGAAAGTCAGGAGAAGTCGCCTAAAATCGAGGATACTGCTTTTCAAAACACAAAAGACGGAATACAGTTTATAGTTAAAAACCAAACGGTAGCCGACCAACTAAAAGAACAACTCAACGGCAGCGGAGTTAAAAATGCAAAGATTTTGGTTGGTAAAAAGGTTGTATATCAGAATATAAATGGGTAGTCTACTACACAAAAAAGTTAATATGTTAATAGAAAAACTAAATAAAGAGCAAAAGCGTTCAGGTCAATAAAATGACTTGAACGCTTTTTTCTTGTTTATAATAGTCTCAAAAAAATATCTAAAAAATATTGAAAAAATTGCGTTTACCCCCCTTGTAAATTAAAATTTAATGTGATAATATAGAGATACTGTTTATGTGAGGAAAAAATGTAAACTTACAGACGGAAAATAATTCTATTAATATATAAGGAGAGATAATATGAAGTATGGTTACTTTGACCTTGAAAACAAGGAATATGTTATCACAAGACCCGATACCCCAGCTCCGTGGGTAAACTATTTAGGTTCGCCAGAGTATGGAGCAATTATATCAAACAATGCGGCAGGTTACAGCTTTGTAAAAAGCGGTGCTAACGGAAGAATCGCAAGATTTAGATTTAATTCAAATATGGCACTTCCGGGAAGATATATCTACATCAGAGATAACGAGTCGGGCGACTATTGGTCTGCGTCCTGGCAGCCGGTGGGAAAGCCTCTTGATAAGTACAAGAGCGAATGTCATCACGGAACGGCTTATACCACTATTAAGAGCGAATACGCAAATATCGCATCAGAGACTACATACTATGTACCGAACGGAAAGACATACGAGGTCTGGAGATGTAAGGTCACAAACAACGATACTAAAGAGAGAAAGCTGTCAACATTCGGATTTATTGAATTTACAAACGATAATAATTACGAGCAGGATCAGGTAAATCTGCAGTACACTTTATTTATAACAAGAACAAGCTTTGAGGGAAATAAAATTCTCCAGCACATAAACGAGAACAGTGGCAAAGACGAGACAGGCTCAAACCACAGGGAGAGATTTTTCGGTTTAGTCGGCGCTGATGTTGTTTCATACAACGGAGATCTCGACAGCTTTATAGGACCTTACAGAACATACTCAAATCCTATAGCTGTTGAAA
>CANPWR010000014.1 GCA_947584825.1 uncultured Clostridia bacterium
CTCTTGCACAGAGAGTTGCCGTTGACAGTGTTCCTCATATTAACGAGGCTAAAAAGGCTATTAGAAAAGCCTTTGAAAATGAGAGAGACGAAAAAGGTTTCTCAATAGTTGAAGTGCTTTCAACCTGCCCTACAAACTGGGGACTTTCTCCAGTCGAGGCGCTAGAGAGACTGAGAACAGATATGATTCCTTACTATCCTCTGGGAGTTTTTAAGGACTGCGATGCAAAAAATCCAAAGGAGGAGAAGTAAGATGTTAAATGAAATAATTTTAGCAGGCTTTGGCGGACAGGGAATTTTGTTCGCCGGAAAGATACTTGCATACGGCGGACTGATGGACAACAAGGAGATCTCCTGGCTGCCGTCATACGGTCCTGAGATGAGGGGCGGCACTGCAAACTGCAGTGTGTGCATTTCAGACGACCCTATAGGTTCACCGCTTGTTTTAGAGCCTAATTATCTTATAGCTATGAACACGCCTTCTTTTGACAAGTTTATAGGAAGCGTTCAGCCGGGTGGAAAGGTGTTTGTAGACAGCACGATGATAGATAAAAAATCAGACAGAGATGACATTGAGTGCTTTTACATACCTGCTTCTCAGCTTGCAGAGGAGAATGAAATGTCAGGTATGGCGAACATTATACTGCTTGGAAAGTTAATTAAGGAAACAGGTATAATTTCAATAGACACTTTGCATAAAGCATTTGAAAAGGCAATTCCGCCTAAGAAGGCACATCTTATTGATGTTAATATGAAGGCTATACAGCTTGGACAGCAGGAATAAGCGGAAAATCGTTGCTGGTTTTCCGCCTTTGGGCTGTAGTTGTTAAAAGGCGGGTCGGAATTGATAATTGATAATTGACAATTGACAATTGATAATTTAAAATACACAATTACTATTGGAAAAACGAAATAAAGATTAGAAGTAAGAGATTGTTTTCTCTTGCTTCTTTTTTATTTCTTTTTATTTGACAAAGAATTAATTATATCTTTAACCAGTTTTATATCTTCTTCATTAAGATTTGAAATTTCAATTACCTGTTTTTTATTTATTCCCATAAGGTAATCTAGGGATACATTGAAGATTTCAGCTAACCTAACTAATATATCAGGTGATGGGGTGCGTTCTAATAACTCATAATACGAAATGGTTGACTTTGAAACCCCCAGTCTCTCTGCTAATTGTGTTTGAGTTAATCTGTATTGCAGTCGTAATTCCTTAAGTCTTGTTCCGAAATTATCCATAATTACTTTCACCTCCATTTTTATCATAGCACATTTTGTATTAAAAAATGTTCAAATTTAGAACATCATTATTTTAGCATAGAAAAATAATATATTCTATTAGCAAATGTTCCAAATTAGAACAGACATTTTTGTGAAAATATGATAAAATTGAAAAAAGGGAGTGATATAATGGATCAATTTGCAAATAGACTTAAACAAGCAAGAAAAATGGCTGGACTTACTCAGGAGCAAGTATCATTTGAATTGGAGATATCTAGAAGTAATATATCAAAATATGAAAATGGAGATATAAGTCCTAATATTAAAACAATTAGAGAATTGATGAAATTATATAAAGTTGACGCAAATTATCTGTTTGGTACTGATGAGGATAATATGTAAATATTTAAAATTTTTTACTATGTATAGCCCGCCGTTGTACATATTATCACATTAATTTAATTTTTCAAAGGCGGCAGAGCCACCGGCGGCTCGCCGGTATTTTTTTATTTACATTTCAGGTTCTTTATGGTATACTGTTAAATAGCAATATTGAATAAAGGATGTGTTTTAGTGAAACCGAAGTATAACAGGATTCTTTTGAAGCTTAGCGGCGAAGCTTTAGCAGGCGATAAGCAAATGGGTTTGAGTTATGACGTTATAAACTCATTCGGAAAAGCTATCAAGAAATGCGTCGACGCAGGAGTTGAAGTCGGAATAGTAGTCGGCGGAGGTAATTTCTGGAGAGGACGTTCAAGCGGAGCAATGGACAGAACAAGAGCAGATCATATCGGTATGCTTGCTACTGCTATGAACGCACTTGCAGTTGCTGACGGTTTGGAAAACTGCGGATTGCAGGTCAGGGTTCAGACGGCAATATCAATGCCGCAGGTTGCAGAGCCTTATATAAGAAATCGTGCGATGCGTCATTTTGAAAAGGGAAGAGTTGTTATATTCGGCTGCGGAACGGGAAATCCGTTCTTTTCAACTGACACTGCGGCGGCGCTTAGAGCGGCGGAGATCGAAGCCGACATATTCTTTAAGGCGACTATGGTCGACGGAGTATATGATAAAGATCCTCATCGATTCAAAGACGCTGTAAAGTATGACGAGCTTTCGTTTAATGAAATATTGTCTAAAGGCTTGCAGGTTATGGATTCTACAGCGGCAGCGATGTGCAAGGATAACAACATACCGATTTATGTGTTTGATTTAGCCGATCCTGAAAACATATATAAAGCATGTATGGGTGAGCCGGTCGGAACTAAAGTAACGAATAAATTATAAAACAGTAAAGGAGAATTATTATGAAAGAGGTACTTAATAAGGCAGAGGAAAAGATGAACAAGACTATAAATGGTCTGAAGAATGAATTTGCGTCAATAAGGGCAGGAAGAGCAAACCCGTCTGTATTGGATAAGGTTTTAGTAGATTATTACGGAACTCCGACTCCTATAAATCAGATGGCAGCCGTTTCGGTTTCGGAGGCAAGAGTTTTGGTTATTCAGCCGTGGGACAAGAGCCTTATAAAAGATATTGAAAAGGCTATTCAGGCATCGGATATTGGAATCAATCCTGCAAATGACGGAAATGTTATCAGACTTACATTTCCACAGCTTACTGAGGACAGAAGAAAGGAAATCGTTAAGGATTTGAAGAAGTACGGTGAGGAAGCAAAGGTAGCTATACGTTCTGCACGCCGTGACGCTAATGAAAAGTTAAAGGCAATGAAGAAAAATTCCGAACTTACTGAGGATGATTTGAAAAACGGCGAGGAAAAAACTCAGAAGCTGACTGATAAATTCACTAAGAATATAGATGAGATAGTTTCCGAAAAAGAAAAGGAAGTTATGTCTATCTAGTTAATAAAGAGCATTAATGTCTTTATCGGAGGTTTCAGTGCGTGGTAGTAAATAGCAAAAAGCGTGAAGATACAAAAGAAATTTTAGTTCCAAAGCATATAGGCGTTATAATGGACGGAAACGGCAGATGGGCAAAAAAGCGTTTGCTGCCCAGAAAGCTCGGGCACAGAGAAGGTGCAAAAACTTTCAAGAAAATAGCTCTTGCTGGTAAGGCTATGGGTGTTGAGTTTATGACCTTCTATGCGTTTTCAACTGAGAACTGGAAACGCCCAAAGGACGAGGTCGACGCTATAATGAAGCTCTTTGAAGATTATTTAGACGACGTATCGTCATTTGAAAAGGAAAACATCAGGCTTATTTTTATCGGAGACAGGTCGGCGCTTTCTGAAAATTTGCAAAAAAAGATGAAGCACGCTGAGGAAATATCAAAGGATTTTAAATCAATGACGGTAATACTGGCTGTAAATTACGGTGGTCAGAACGAGATTTGCCGAAGCGTAAGGGAAATAGCGAAAAAGGTAAAAAACAACGAGCTTGCAGTTGACGATATTGACGAGCGTCTTATTGAAGATAATCTTTATACTAAGGATATTCCACCTGTTGATTTGATCATAAGACCTAGCGGAGAGATGAGACTTTCAAATTTTCTTATATGGCAGTCTGCTTATGCAGAGTATTATTTCACTGATATTTTATGGCCTGATTTTAAGGAAAAAGATTTAGAGGACGCTATAAGGTCGTATAGTGAACGACACAGAAGATTCGGCGGGGTTTAGAATTATATAACTGAGTATATAGGCTGGATAAGCCAGTATACAGGTTTAAAAGACGAAAGTAAAAATAGGAGGATTGCTCCTTAAGGAGCGTATTGCGGATATGCTGACAAGAATTATTTCTGCCGCTGCGGCAATTGTTATTGCGGTAGTTGTGCTTTTCTTTCACAACACGATAGTGCTTAATATTGCGGTGGCAGCACTTATTGAGATTGCGCTTTTTGAGCTTTTCAGAGCAGAGGATTGTTTGAAATTCAAGGTAACGCAGGCTGTTTGTTATATTTTTGCACTGTCTGTTCCTTTTTCAAATTATCTGTTAAAACTTAGTGACAACATAATGTATTATATCTCTGCTGCTTTTTTGCTTGTAATGTTTTTGTCATTTCTTGGATACTATAAGACAATGAAGTTTGAAAAGCTATCTCTTATGATTTTCGCAGCGGCATTTGTATCTGTTTCAATGTCAACGCTTCTGTATTTGAACAGAACAGGCGGCAGAAATGGATTGTTCTATGTTGTGCTATCTCTTTGCGGCGCATGGTTTGCAGACAGCGGAGCGTATTTTGCAGGTACATTCTTAGGGAAGCACAAGCTTTGTCCGAATATTAGTCCTAAAAAAACCGTTGAAGGATTAGTAGGCGGTGTTATTACAAACGGAATAATATTTGTTATTCTTGGCTTTGGATATTCAAGAATTGCATCAGCAGTTACAGATGTGAATTATATTCTTTTGTTTGTGCTTGGAATGATTTGTGCACTTATGGGACTTCTGGGCGATTTATCTGCGTCTCTTATAAAGAGACAGACAGGAATTAAGGATTACGGAAATATAATGCCCGGTCACGGTGGAGTTATGGACAGGTTTGACAGTGTGCTGTTTGTAGCTCCGTTTATGACGGTAGCACTGGGTATATTTAATATTTTAAAATAGAAGATCAATAGGGGCAAGCGGAAAAGGCTTCCCCTATTAAGTGTTTAATTAGGATTTTGATAAATTAACTATAAACATATATGGGAGGTATGCCCTATAGGGCATAGTCACAAAAGCAATGAAAACTATATCTGTTTTAGGGTCAACAGGTTCTATTGGAACTCAGGCATTAGATATTGCAAGACTGCATAAAATTAATATAAAAGCTTTGGCGGCAAAAAGCAACGTTTCGCTATTGACCGAACAGGCAAAGGAATTTAGCGCTGAGTATGTTTGTATCTATGACAATGATAAATACAAAGAGCTGAAAGAAAATTTTAAGGGAACAGGTGTAAAAGTCCTCTGCGGAATGGAGGGGCTCTGTGAAATAGCAATGCTCGGCGGAGTTGACATATTGCTCAATTCGGTTGTGGGAATGGTAGGTCTAAAGCCGACTCTTGAGGCGATTGAAAATGGCGTTGATATTGCTCTGGCAAACAAGGAAACCTTAGTGACGGGCGGAAAGCTAGTCATTGATAAAGCTAATGATAAGGGAGTTAAAATTCTTCCTGTTGACAGCGAACATTCGGCGATATTTCAGTGTCTTCAGGGCAATGAAATGAATGAGATAAACAAGATAATCCTTACAGCGTCAGGCGGACCGTTCTTCGGCAGAAAAAAGAGCGAACTTGAAAATGTAAGCGTTGAGCAGGCGTTAAATCACCCCAACTGGTCAATGGGTAATAAAATTACCATTGACTCTGCTACACTAATGAACAAGGGACTTGAATTTATAGAGGCTATGTGGCTGTTTGACTTAAAGCCTGAGCAGATAGAGATAGTTGTTCATAGGGAGAGCGTTATACATTCAGCAGTAGAGTATAAGGACGGGTCTGTTATCGCACAGATGGGAGTGCCTGATATGAGACTACCCATACAATATGCACTGTTATACCCTAAAAGAATTTACTGCAATGAAAAGACGCTGTCGCTTACCGATTACGGAACGCTTTCTTTCTCAAAGCCTGACTATGAAACCTTCGACTGTCTCAGAGCATGTATAAAGGCAATAACTGTAGGAGATTCAATGCCCGCTGTTGTAAACGGTGCAAACGAGCAGGCGGTAGAACTTTTTCTGGAAAACAGAATTTCATTTTTACAAATTGGGGAGCTTGTACAATCGGCTCTGGAAAGTATTAAGCCTAGAAAAATCACTTGCCTTGATGATGTCTTGCAGGCTGACAAAGCGGCTAGGGAATTTGTCCTGAGCAGGATTTAATTTAACTGATTGAGAGGTTCAGATGGTTAGTATAATAATCGCAATATTAGTATTCGGAATAATAATCATAGTACACGAGTTCGGACATTTTATAGCGGCAAAGAAAAGCGGCGTAAGGGTCAATGAATTTGCAATAGGTATGGGACCGAAGCTCTTGTCAAAGCAGTACGGTGAAACAAGGTATTCGCTAAGACTTCTCCCCATAGGCGGATTTTGTTCTATGGAGGGTGAGGATCAGTCAAGCGATGACGAGAGAGCCTTTTGCAGAAAGAGCGTTATAAAGAGGATAATAATTGTCATAGCAGGAGCGTTGATGAATCTTATTTTAGGCTTTATATTTATTGTGGTAATGATTTCTCTGACTGATACTTATGCAAGTACAACTGTGTTATGGTTCGAGGAAAATGCATCGTCGCAATCAAGCGGACTTAAGGTAGGTGACAAAGTTGTAAACATAAACGGTATGCATATTTTTACTGATACTGATTTTGCATATCAGCTCCAATCGGATAAAGACGGAGTTTTCGATATGACCGTTATTAGAGACGGCGATAAGAAAAATCTCAAGAATATAAAGTTTACAATGACAAAGAGTGCAAACAGTAGCAGCGGAAGATCAAGCAGTCTGCATATAGACTTTAAGGTCAAACCGATAGAAAGAAGCTTTAAAAGCGTTGTGTCTCAATCATGGAGAAGGAGCGTTTCATACTCAAGACTTATCTGGATTTCTTTGGGTGATCTTTTAACAGGACAATACAAGATAAACGATTTGTCAGGACCTGTCGGAATAGTTTCTGCAATAAGCGATGTAGTGTCAAATGAAACTACAGATAGAGGGATCAACTGGATTGAGCTTTTTCAAAATCTCCTTTCAATGGCGGCATTGATTTCAATAAACGTGGGAATATTCAATCTCTTACCACTGCCTGCTTTAGACGGCGGACGGCTTATATTTTTGATTATAGAGGGAATAAGAAGAAAGCCGGTGAGTCCGGAAAAAGAGGGTGTCGTTCACTTTGTTGGACTTGCACTTTTGATGATGCTTATGATTTATGTGACGTTCAACGATGTAATAAAGCTTATTAACTAATGACTTATGTTTGAATATTAAATTCTTACAGGAGGATTGCTCTTTTAAGGGCAAGTTTTAAAAATGGATATAAAACGCAGACCGGTCAAGGTGGGAAAACATATCCTTGACGGCAAGAAAATATATATACAGTCAATGCTTAATGTTCCCGCTGAGGATATTAAGGGAAGTGTTGCACAGGCAGTTGAGCTGGAGCAGGCGGGGTGCGAGATAATTCGTGCGGCAATACCTGATATGAATGCTGTAAGGCTTATTCCGGCAATAAAACAAGAGGTATCTGTTCCTTTGGTTGCGGATATTCATTTTGACTATAAGCTGGCGATTGAAGCCGCAAATGCTGGAGTTGACAAGATAAGAATAAATCCGGGTAATATAGGCGGAATGGGTAACGTTAAGGCGGTTGCCAAAGCGTGTAGGTCAAAGGGAATTCCTATAAGGATAGGCGTAAACTCCGGTTCATTAGAAAAAGAACTGCTTGCTGAATACGGCTCACCAACACCTGAGGCTTTGGTGAAAAGTGCATTAAACCACGCTAAGATGCTTGAAGCTGTTGATTTTTACGATATTGTTATATCAATTAAATCATCAGATGTAAAAACAATGGTATCAGCTTATAGGCTGTTGTCTGAGAAATGTAGCTATCCGCTTCATCTTGGGGTTACAGAGGCAGGAACAGAGAGAATGGGACTTGTAAAATCAGCAGTGGGAATTGGTTCGCTTTTGCTTGATGGAATAGGCGAAACTATAAGAGTTTCGCTTACTGACAGTCCTGTTAAGGAAGTATACGCCGCAAAAGATATTCTAAAAGCTGTTGGAAAGGGAAACGGTGTAAAAATTGTTTCTTGTCCTACCTGCGGAAGAACTAAGATAGATTTAATTTCACTGGCAAAAGAAGTTGAAGAGCGGACTAAAAATATTGACAAGAATATAACTGTCGCTGTTATGGGTTGTGTTGTGAACGGTCCGGGCGAGGCAAGAGAAGCAGATATAGGAATAGCAGGCGGTGACGGGAAAGCAGTACTTTTTAAAAAGGGAGAAATGCTTTGCACTGTTGATGAATCTAAGGCATTAGACATTTTGCTTGAGGAAATAGACAAGCTATGAGATTAAAAAAGTGCGGAATTATTGCACAGGAACGGAGGACAGGCTTGAAATAATTCAAGCTTTAAAATAAATGGAGAATCATTACATAGGAAGTTTTTTTGAGGACTTTCAAAACATAATTCCAAATGATATAAAAGACGGAAGAATAATAAAGCTGACTTTATCTGAAAACAATAGTGTGATGAAGCTTACCGCTGCTTTTGACAAGCTTGTCGGATACGAAACGGTGAGAAAATTTGAGGACGATTTAAAGAATGTACTTCAAATGTCAGGAGTTAATTTGGAAATAAAATATACGCCTGATATGTTTTGCGCGGAATATTTTACCGAACTGATAAAATTTTTAAAAGACGGATTTTCAGTCGTAAACGGCTTTTTTGATGATGCAGATGTTACATATAATGACATAAACAGCGAGCTTAAAATTAATCTAAAATCTGGCGGTTTCAGCCTTTTGCAGAAGGCTGGAGTTGAAAACGCACTGCCTAAATTGATTTTCGACCTTTTCTCAAAGAACATAAAAGTGATTTTCGGAGGAGTTCTCAGCACGGATAAAGAAGAACACGAGAAAAATTATTCGGAGGCGGTTTCCAATATACCGCTGCCTGAATATGTTCCACCGAAGGAGAATAAGCCAGTATCTGCTGAAAAAGACTTTTCGGTTTTCGATATAAATTTTGCTGACAGCTACTTAGACGGAAACGGAGCAAGGCTTCTGCTTGGCAAGGTTATCAAACCTGAAAACGGACTGATTTCTTTAAATGAGCTTAATTTGGATAGCGGCGAGGTTGTTATCTGGGGAGATGTTTTCCAGGTAAGCACAAAAGAAACCAAATCCGGAATGTTGATAGCAGTTATCTATATTACAGATTATACGAATTCGTGTGCTGTGAAGATGATAGGTCCTGTCAATAAACGGGCAAGACTGCAAAAGAACAGACTTGAAGCTATGCTAGGTGAGATGAAAAAGGGAACGACAATAGTCCTTAAAGGTTCTCTTGGAGAAGACGACTATGACCACAAGGAGTATTTTGAGCCTGTCGACATTATGACTATACATAAAAATGTAAAGTCTGATAACAGTGAGGTTAAGCGTGTAGAGCTTCATTGCCATACTAATATGTCTGCAATGGACGCAGTTTCTCCAGCTGATAAAATAGTGAACAAAGCATTCTCATGGGGACATAAGGCTATTGCCATTACGGATCACGGTGTAATGCAGGGATGTCCTGATGCCATGTATGCAGTTGATAAAATACGAAAAGATGGCGGAGATTTCAAGCTGATTTACGGTATAGAGGCATATCAGGTAAACAGCGACACGATAGATCAAAGCACGATTAAAAAACCATATCACCAGATTATTCTTGCTAAAAATAAAACAGGACTTAAAAATCTCTATAAGCTGGTATCATACTCAAATCTGAAATATTTTTACAAGAGACCGAGAATTCCAAAGCAGGAGCTTATAAAGCACAGAGAGGGACTACTTGTCGGCAGTGCTTGTGAAATGGGCGAACTTATTCAGAATTATCTTGCAGGAAAACCCCGTGATGAGCTTGTAGAAATTGCGAAATTCTATGACTATTTGGAGATACAGTCTATAGAAAATAACAGGTTTATGTTAAGAAGCGACCGTGATGTTTATAAAAACATAAGAACAGAGGAACAGCTTAAAGATATAAATAGGTTTGTTGTAGAGCTTGGCGACGAGTTGGGAATACCTGTTGTTGCAACGGGTGACGTTCATTTCCTAAATGAGGGGGATGCAACTTTCCGTGCGATTCTGCAGGCAGGTCAGGGATATCCCGACGCTGATTTTCAAGCACCGCTGTATTTGAAAACAACAGATGAAATGCTTGCTGAATTTTCAGAATATTTAGGTGAGGAAAAGGCTTATGAAGTTGTTGTTACAAACTCAAACAAAATAGCTGATATGACAGATCCTGAGTTAAGGGCGTTTCCAAAAGGAACTTTCACTCCGCACATTGAAGGTGCTGAAGAAGAACTAACTGAAATTTGCTGGAACAGGGCTAAAGAAATATACGGAGATCCTGTTCCTGAAATTGTTGATAAGCGTCTGCGTCGTGAACTCGATTCTATTATCAAGCACGGCTTTGCAGTGTTGTATATTATAGCTCAGAAGCTGGTTGCCAATTCGGTTGAGAACGGCTATCAGGTAGGTTCAAGAGGTTCAGTGGGCTCGTCATTTGTAGCGTCAATAGCAGGCATTTCCGAAGTTAATCCGCTTGTACCGCATTATGTCTGCCCAAGCTGCAAGTACAGCGAATTCATAACTGATGGTACTGTGGGTTCCGGCTTTGATTTGCCGCCAAAGGCTTGTCCTAAATGCGGAGCTGATATGAACCGTGACGGACACGACATTCCTTTTGAGACCTTCCTAGGTTTTCATGGAGATAAATCACCTGATATTGACTTGAATTTCTCAGGAGAGTATCAGTCAAGGGCACATAAATACACTGAGGAGCTGTTTGGTTCTGACCACGTTTTTAAGGCAGGAACTATTTCAGGTGTTGCTGATAAGACCGCTTACGGATATGTTATGAAGTACTTAGACGAGCGTGGAAGAAAGGCTAATCCTGCCGAAATTCAGAGACTTGTAAACGGTTGTACGGGAATTAAGCGTACAACAGGACAGCATCCGGGCGGAATGGTGGTTATTCCGGCTGATTATGAGGTGTACGATTTTACGCCTGTTCAGCATCCCGCTGAGAAAACGGACAGCGATATAGTTACAACTCACTTTGATTTTAACTCACTTCACGATACCATATTAAAGCTCGACGAGCTTGGACATGATGTTCCGACATTGTATAAGCACTTGGAGGATATGACAGGGTGTGAAGTAACAAAGGTACCTATGTCTGATGACAAGGTGTATTCGCTGTTTACCTCTACAGAGGCACTAGGTGTTAAACCCGAACAGATTTTTGTAGAGACAGGAACGCTTGGAATACCTGAAATGGGAACTCCGTTTGTTCGGCAGATGCTTTTAGATGCACAGCCAAAGAACTTCTCTGACCTTCTTCAGATCTCGGGACTTTCCCATGGTACCGATGTTTGGCTCGGAAATGCTCAGGAACTTATTAAGGACGGCGTATGTGATATTTCCCAGGTAATAGGAACTCGTGACAGCATTATGACTAAGTTGATTTATTATGGGGTTGATCCGTCGCTTTCGTTCAAGATAATGGAGATAACCAGAAAGGGTAACGCTCCTAAGCTGCTGACTGAGGAAATGAAACAGGAAATGCGTGATAACAATGTTCCCGAATGGTTTATCGAAAGCTGTTTGAAAATAAAATATATGTTCCCTAAGGCTCACGCTGCGGCATATGTTACAGCTGCTATACGTCTATGCTGGTTCAAGGTTTATAAGCCTCTTGAGTTTTATGCAGCGATATTTACTGTCAGAGGAGAGGATTTTGATGCTGAAACCGCAATTAAAGGAGAAGCGGCAGTAAAGCACAAAATACAGGAGCTTCAATTTAAGGCTGACAAAACGGCAAAGGAGGAGGGAACTCTGGACACTCTTATGCTCATTAACGAGATGATGTCTAGGGGATTTGAATTCTTGCCTGTGGATATTTTCAAATCAGACGCAACCGTTTACAAAATTGAAAACGGAAAGCTGAGACTTCCATTCTGTTCAATAAACGGAGTTGGAGAAAGTGCATCTAAGAGTATTTACGAAAAGGCTCAGAACGGCGATTTCATATCAATTGAGGAGTTTGCAAACCAAAGCGGAGTTTCTAAGACGGTTATTGAAACGCTTAAAGACATAGGAGCATTTGGCGATATTCCCGAAAGCAATCAGTTTTCTTTGTTCACTATGTAGCAGGGTAATCTCTGCACGCAGTCTGCTGTGGGAAATTGTGACCTAGTACAACGTTAGGTCGTACTGTTATAAAAAGCATTATTTGATAAACAGCGAGCCTCCAGTAGCTCGTTAGATTGTAAACTAACTGTGAACTTTTATTAATGCTGTTGACAAAACCAATTTGCTGTGGTATTATGCTAATAAATTAGCACGTTATCACTTTACTAAGATAAAGTAAATGTTTAGTTTAATGTGCGGTTATTGCAAATTATGCAGAATTATTTTAAATGGAGATAATATGGAAAGATATGATTTAATAACCCCTGAGGGTACTAAGGATCTGCTCTTTGACGAATGTCTGTCGAGAAGGGCAGTTGAAGACAAATTTGCTCAGATTTTTCAGTCACGGGGATATAGCGAGGTAGTAACTACTGGAATTGAGTTTTATGATGTTTTCAACAAAGGCTCTAGAACTATACCGCAGGAGCAGTTGTATAAGCTGGTCGATTCTAAGGGCAGGCTATTAGCTATGCGTCCAGATTCTACAATACCTATTGCAAGGCTTGTTGCCACACGTCTTAAAGACGCTGAAATGCCGCTTAGATTGTTCTATATTCAGACAACGTATGAGAATAACGCTTTGCTTAAAGGTCATTCTGACGAGATAGTACAGGCGGGCATTGAGCTTATCGGTTCTGATTCCAGAAAAGCAGATTTTGAAGTCTTATCTACGGCTATGGAAACTCTTACGGCTTTTGAAAAGGATAAATTCCGTCTTGAAATAGGAACAATAGGATTTTTCAGAGAACTCATTTCAAAGCTGGATATTGATGAGCACACTGCAGAGGAAATCAGATACCTGATTTTAAACAAGAACTATCCTGCACTTAACGATTTGCTTGATGGAATAGGTGACAGTGAGGCTGCAAGAGCATTAAAACAGCTTCCTCGTCTGTTTGGTGGAGAAGAGGTTTTTGAACGTGCATCAAAGCTGTTCTCTGATGAAAAGACTGAGAAAATTCTTTCTGATTTGAAATATGTATATAATTCACTCTCTAAGCTGGGATATGAGGGAAAAATCATTGTTGATCTCGGAACGGTAAACAGAGTGGATTATTACACAGGTATAGTTTTCAGAGGCTATCTAGAGGGAATAGGAGAGCCTGTCTTATCAGGCGGACGATATAATAAGCTTATTTCTGAGTTTGGCTTTGACGCAGCGGCAACAGGATTTGCAATAAACGTAAATGCTGTATCATCACTGCTGCTTAAAAGCGGAAATGTACCGAGAACTAAAATCGCAGACGCTATAGTGTTTGGTGAGAATGAAAATGCATTAAAAGCTGTTGCATATTCAAATGCTCTTGCAAAAAGCGGAATAACTGTTGTAAACTCGCTTTTTGAAACGCTGGAGGAAACTAAAGAATATGCAATTAGAAAGGGAATATCAAAGCTGTATATAGTGTCTGATGAGGTTAAGGAAATTGATTTATAAGATTTATCGCTACTTTGGAAAATAGTTCTTGTCTCTTGCTTCTTGTATCTTGCCTCTATAAGTTGGTTGCATCTCTAAATCTAATTTTATCCGTTTTTTAATTTAATTGGAAAGGAACATGAAAATAAATGAATAAGCCTATAAGAATTGCTCTGACAAAGGGCAGACTTGAAAAGGATACAGTCGGGCTTTTAGAGAAAATAGGCTTTGACTGCACAACTGTCAGGGAAAAGGGACGAAAGCTTATACTTCCTATTCCTGACGCAAATTTAGAGGTTGTGCTTGCGAAGGCAAACGATGTCATTACTTATGTTGAGCATGGCGTCTGCGATATGGGCGTTGTAGGTAAAGACACTATTATGGAAATGGGCGGTTCTTTTTTTGAACTGGTCGATTTAGGCTTCGGAAGATGCAGATTTGCACTTGCCACAAAAAAAGGTGCTGGCTTTTACGGCGGATATGATATAAAAACTATTGCTACGAAATATCCTAATGTTGCAAGAGAATATTTTAAAGCAAAGGGTATGGATCTGGAGATAGTAAAGATAGAAGGTTCGGTCGAGCTTGCACCCCTTTTAGAGCTTTCAGACGGCATAGTGGATATAGTAGAAACTGGAACGACGCTAAAGGAAAACGGTCTTGAGGTTATTGAAGATATTGCTCCAATTTCAGCAAGGCTTATAGTAAACACGGTAAGTATGAAATTAAGACAGGCGGAAATTGAAAAGCTAGTTTCGCTTTTTGAGAGCAATCTATAAAACATATCTTTTAATTTGTGTTGCGGAGAAAATAAATGGGGATTCATGAAGGGGGTCTGTATGATAGAAATTTTCCCTATGTCCCAAGGGCATAGATATTGGAATGAAACATTTTCACTGGCTGCAAATTGTTCATGGAAAGCGGGTTCTTATTTAGCTGAAAAAATGATAAATAATGAATTTTCCGAATGGGAAAAGGTGTTTGCTGCTTGTGTAGACGAAAAAGTAGTAGGCTTTTGTACGCTGACTGAGAAGGACGAGTTATCTCCAAAGTATGAATTTAAACCACTTATAGGATTTGTTTTTGTTGACGAACAATATAGAGGTAAAAGATTATCAGAATTAATGCTAAAAAGTGCAGCTTCCTATGCACATGAGTTGGGGTATCAAAAAGTATATATTATGAGTGGTGAGATTGGGTTATACGAAAAATATGGTTTTATAAAACTGGGTGATTATGAAACAATATATGGCACAATTGATCAACTTTTTGTTAAGTCAACATTATTATGAGATAAAGTCTAATTTGTTGAAGAAACACTTTGGTAAATAGAGAGAAAATAATTAATAATGTGAGGGGAGGAACGCTCCTTAAGGAGCAAGTATATGAGTATAAAGACAATTTATGCTAACGGTAAGGACGAGGTTGAATTTTTGAAACAGGTCGCTGAGCGAAACGGTGAAACGGATAAAAAGGTTACTGAAATAGTAAGTGAGATTATTGAAAACGTCAAAAAGGGCGGCGATAAGGCTGTAAATGATTATACAGTGAAGTTTGACGGAAAAGCACCGGAATACTATGAAGTTCCGAGAGATGTAATAAATGACGCACTTACTGAAGCTGACCCTGCATTTGTTGAGGCACTTTTGAATGCACAGGAGAATATTGCAGATTTCCACAGCAGACAGAAATCTCAGAGCTTTGTTAACACCAAAGAAAACGGTGTTATTCTCGGGCAGAGAGTAAGGGGTTTAGAGCGTGTTGGCTTATATGTTCCGGGAGGAACGGCAGCTTATCCGTCTTCAGTTCTAATGAATGCGATCCCTGCTAAGATTGCAGGAGTTAAGGAAATAATTATGGTTACTCCTCCGCTTAAAGACGGAACAGCAAATAAGGATATTTTAGTTGCTGCGGCAATTTGCGGTGTGGACAGAGTATTTTTAGCAGGCGGTGCACAAGCAATTGCGGCTTTGGCATTTGGCACAGAAACTATTCCTAAGGTCGATAAAATTGTAGGTCCGGGAAATATATTTGTTGCAACTGCTAAGAAGATTCTGTTCGGTACAGTTGATATTGATATGATTGCAGGACCGAGCGAGATTCTGGTCATTGCCGATGAGAGCGCAAATCCTAAGTTTGTTGCGGCTGATTTGATGAGTCAGGCAGAGCACGATAAAATTGCTTCGGCTATTTTGGTTACAACAAGTGAAAAGCTTGCGAATGATGTTAAAACCGAGCTTGAACGTCAGATAAAAGAGCTTTCAAGAAAAGAAATAATAGACGAGTCTCTGACAAATTTTGGAGCAATAATTATATGTAATTCAAAGGATAAAGCTGTACAGATTGCAAACGACCTCGCTCCCGAACACTTAGAGGTCTTGTTTGAAAATCCATTGGAGTATATAGGAAGGCTTGATAATGCAGGCTCAGTATTCTTGGGTTCATATGCTCCCGAGCCGTTGGGAGACTATTATGCAGGGCCTAACCACGTTCTGCCTACAAGCGGAACGGCAAGATTTTTCTCACCGCTTTCGGTGAATAGCTTTGAAAAGCGTTCCAGCTTTATCTATTACACAGAAGACGCATTATTAAAAGCAAAGGATGATATTGTTCTGATAGCCGAAAAAGAGGGACTTACCGCCCACGCAAATGCGGTCAAGGTGAGATTTGAATAAAGGAAAGTTTGCAATGAGAAATTGGGAAAATAATGTAAGAAGGGTTTGTCCTTATGTCCCGGGGGAACAGCCAAAGGATAAGGATATAATCAAGCTTAATACAAATGAAAATCCATATCCTCCTGCAAAGGGTGTTATGAGAGTTTTGAAGGATTATAATGCAGATAATTTAAGACTTTATCCTGATCCTTCTTCAGAGGAACTGATAAAAGCTCTGGCAGATAGGTATGGTGTGAAGTCTTCGCAGATATTTGTCGGTGTCGGTTCTGACGACGTTATATCAATGGCGTTTATGACTTTCTTTAATTCAGATAAGTCGGTTATTTTTCCTGATATAACATATTCTTTTTACGATGTCTGGGCAGAGGTTTATAATATTCCGTATAAAACAAAACCGCTTGATGAGAATTTCAGGATAAATGAAAACGATTATATCTGTGAAAACGGAGGAATTATTTTTCCAAATCCCAATGCTCCTACCGGAGTTTATGAGAGCCTTGACAAGATAGAGAAAATCATAAAAGCAAATCCTGACGTGATTGTAATGATTGACGAGGCATATATAGACTTCGGAGGAGAGAGCTGTATACCTCTTTTGAAAAAGTATGACAATCTGCTTGTTATTCAGACATTTTCAAAGTCACGCTCAATGGCAGGAGCAAGAATAGGCTTTGCCGTTGGTAACGAAAGGCTTATCAAATACCTTAATGACGTCAAGTTTTCGGTTAATTCCTATACTATGAACAGTCTTACTCAAAAAATCGGAGTTGAGGCTGTTAAGGACGAAAGCTATTTTAAGGATACTACAAACAGAATTATTAGAACAAGGGAGAGAGCAAAGAAGAAATTATTGGAGCTGGGATTTATTTTTCCTGATTCAAAAAGCAATTTTATTTTTGTCTCACACCCAAATAAGTCTGCAAGCGAGATTTTCTGTGAGCTTAAAAATCGAAAAATATTTGTACGTTATTGGGATAAACCGAGAATTAATAATTATCTAAGGATTACAATTGGTACAGACAAAGAGATGGATACGCTTTTTGAAGCTTTAGAAGATATATTAAGTGATTAATCAAGTATTACTGATGAATGGAGGGTTATTATGAGAACAGCCGAGATTTCAAGAAAGACAAAGGAAACGGAAATTAACGTATTTGTAAAGCTGGACGGTGAAGGAAATGTATCGGTTGATACGGGAATCGGTTTTTTCGACCATATGCTTACAGCGTTTGGAGTACACTCGGGCATTGATTTGCAGATAAACGTGACTGGCGATTTGAATGTTGACGGTCACCACACTGTTGAGGATACTGGAATTGTTCTGGGACAGGCTATTTCCAAGGCGTTGGGAGATAAGTCGGGTATTTTGAGATATGGCAGCGCATATATACCCATGGACGAGGCACTTGGATTTTGTTCATTAGATATTAGCGGCAGACCATTTTTGGTATTCAATGCGGAGTTCAGTGATGATAAAATAGGAGAGATGGAAACTTGTCTTGTTGAGGAATTTTTCAGAGCGTTAGCATTCAATTCAGGAATAACCTTACACATCTCAGAAATCTACGGAAATAACGATCATCACATATGCGAAGCATTGTTTAAAGCGGCTGCTCACGCATTTAAAAACGCAATTTCTTTGAATAAAAGCGGAGAGGTCTTGTCTACTAAGGGAGTGTTATAAGTGATAGCAATTATAGATTATGGAGCAGGCAACATATTCAGCGTAAAAAATGCGCTTGATATGCTCGGCATTGAGAGCGTTTTGACAAAGGAAAGAAAAGTTATTGAAAACTCAGACGCTATAATTCTTCCCGGAGTTGGAGCTTTTCCGTGGGCGATGAGCGAGCTAAAAAAAAGCGGTCTTGTAGACACAATAAAGCACGAGGCAGCCAAAAAGCCGTTTTTAGGCATCTGCCTTGGAATGCAGCTTCTTTTTGATAAGGGTTACGAGTTTGAGGAGTGCGACGGACTGGGACTTATTCCCGGAAAGGTTGATAAAATTAACGAGCCTGAGCTGATTATTCCGCATATGGGTTGGAACATGCTAGAATATAATATCAAAAATTGTCCACTGTTTGAGGGACTGCCCGGGAATGATTATGTATACTTTGTGCACTCGTTCAAGGCTTATTGCGATGATAAGAATATAGTCGCTTATTGTGAATACGGAGATAAAGTTCCCGCTATGGTATGGAACGGAAAATATGTGTATGGAGCGCAGTTCCATCCTGAAAAGAGCGGAAAAATAGGACTTAAAATTTTGCAAAACTTTTCTCGACTGATTAAATAAAATTCCCTAGTGAACGGAGGTTTAAAATGCTAGCAAAAAGAATCATTCCCTGTCTTGACGTTAGGGACGGACACGTTGTTAAGGGAGTTAATTTTGACGGTATAAAGGAAGTCGGCGATCCGGTTGAGTTTGCTTATGAATACAATATGCAAGGAGCTGACGAGCTTGTATTTTACGATATAACTGCTTCTCACGAGGGTAGAGGAGCGATGCTTGACGTTGTTAGAAACACGGCAAAAAAGGTTTTTATACCTCTCACTGTAGGCGGCGGAATTAAGACTATTGACGATTTCAGAGAGACGCTCAGAGCAGGTGCAGACAAGGTTTCTGTAAACTCACAGGCTGTTCAGAATCCTGAACTTATCCGTGAAGCGGCTGATATCTTCGGAAGCCAATGCGTTGTTGTGGGAATTGACGCTAAGAAAGTATCAAACGGCAAGTGGACTGTATATATAAACGGCGGAAGAATAGATTATAATCTTGACCTAATTGAATGGGTCAAGAAAATAGAAAAGCTCGGTGCAGGTGAGATATGCTTAAACTCAATCGACACTGACGGTGTTCGGGGAGGATATGATATAGAAATGCTAAATGCAGTGTGCGATACTGTGAAAATCCCTGTGATAGCGTCGGGCGGCTGCGGAAAAATTGAGGATTTTTGTGATGCCTTTAAAAATACAAATTGCTCTGCGGCACTTGCTGCATCACTGTTTCATTTTAAGGAGCTTACGGTAAATGAGGTAAAATCTTATCTTATTAATCACGGAGTTCCTGTAAGAGATGTGAGCAATAATCTATCACCTAGACTATTCTGAACGTGACTATGCAGGTTGAAAGGAAATAAAATGAGTAAAATAAAAATAGACGTTAATAATCTTGATAAATATTTTGTAAAATCGAAGCTTGTTCCCGCAATTGCATTTGATGTTGACACAAAAACAGTTTTAATGCTTGCCTATATGAATAAAGAGAGCTTAAAAAAAACTCTTGAAACAGGTTATACATGGTACTGGAGCCGTTCGAGAAGAGAGCTTTGGAATAAGGGTGCAACAAGCGGACATTTGCAAAAGGTTGTGTCCATCTACAGCGACTGCGACGATGACACATTTCTTTTAAATGTCAGACAGACGGGTAATGCCTGCCATACGGGTTCATATAGTTGTTTTTTTAATGAAATTTATAAAGACGAATAATGGAGGATAAAAATGGAAACTTTAAAAACACTTGAACAGGTTGTTAAATCCCGAAAGGAAACTAAGGCTGAGGGCTCATACACTTGTTATCTTTTTGAAAAGGGAATTGATAAGATACTCAAAAAGGTGGGTGAGGAGAGTGCAGAAACTATAATCGCCGCAAAGAATAAGGATAATTCTGAGCTTAAGGGCGAGGTTGCGGATCTGTTGTATCACATTATGGTAATGTGCGTTGAAAGGGGCTTGTCTTGGAGCGAGGTTGAGGAGGTTCTTGATGAACGTCACAACAAGACGGGAAACCTAAAGAAAATGAAAGTAGTTGATAAAAACACCTAATAGTATTTTAGTAATTATCAACCCCTCCGTACTTTGAATTGCGGAGGGGTTGATAGTTTATATTGATATCAAATTTGTGTCATACCTGTGTTATATTTGCGTCATACAGTATAAATTTCAGCCAATTTAAATTAGCCTTTAAATAAAACAAACCCCGAAAAACTGATGTTTTTCGAGGCTTTGATATTTGTATATAATTATCTCTTTGAGAACTGAGGAGCACGACGTGCAGCCTTTAAACCGTACTTCTTTCTTTCCTTCATTCTCGGGTCTCTTGTCAGAAAGCCTGCTGCCTTGAGCTGTGGACGAAGCTCTGCATTAGCTTCAACTAATGCCCTTGAAATTCCGTGTCTAATAGCACCTGCCTGACCGGTAACTCCTCCGCCTGTAACTGTGCATACAACATCGTAGTTCTGAACAGTGCCTGTAAGCTCAAGCGGTTGTCTTACTATAAGTTTTAGTGTTTCAAGACCAAAATAATCGTCAATATCTCTGTCATTGATGGTTACCTTTCCGCTGCCTTGATATAATCTTACTCTTGCAACTGAGTTCTTTCTTCTGCCTGTTCCATAAAAATATGGTTGTTTTGATTCGTACATCTAAATGCTCCTTTCTTTATAGCT
>CANPWR010000015.1 GCA_947584825.1 uncultured Clostridia bacterium
CGTTTAATGTTGGTGTTGCAACTTCATCTAAAAGCATCAAACTAGATGTCTATTTTAACAATGCAATTACAATAGATTTAAATTCAATTTATGATGCCGCAATTTACGAAAACACAGAAGTTTCTCTGACAGGTGATAACGGAGACGCTTTTCATTTTGCATTAAAAGGAAATTCACAATTATCAGTTAGGAGGTTAGAATAATGCCGCAGTTGAGTGATATTGAAGTTGCAAAGCGTATCAGGACAGGCACTATCGATAACCTCTATTTTTTCTATGGACATGACATTGCGTCAGTGGAAGCATATACTAAAAGACTGATTACCAAAATAGTGCCTAATGACAATCAAGACTTAAATCTGCATAGCTTTGAGGGTAAAAGTCTTGATTTGGGAGAGTTAGCAGATGTCTGCGAGGGACTTCCGATGTTTTCTGAAAGGACTTGCATAACTATTAACGATTTGGATGTTGAGTCTTTAAAAAAAGATGATATGAATTATTTGAAGGATATTTTGTCTGACCTGCCTCAAACAACTGTTGTTATAATTTATATAACCGGAATAAACGTATATAAGTCCAAAACAAGGCTTTTTGATAAGACAGGGAGATTTGCTGCTTTTTGTTCTAAGAACGGTGTAGCCTGTGAATTTAAGTTCAAGTCGCAGTATGATCTGGCTAAGATCATTACAGCTAAAGTTGAAAAACAGGGTTCATTTATTTCAAAGTCGAGCGCTGTATATCTTGCACAAAAGACCTTGTGTGATACGCTGACTATCAATAACGAAATTTCGAAGTTATGTGCTTATGCTAACGGACGTGAAATAACAAATGGAGATATAGATTTTCTGTGTTCAACCCAGGTTGAGACAGATTCATTTAAACTGGCTCACGCTATCGCCAAGGGAGACGCAAAGAGAAGTTTTGGTATTTTGGACAGTCTTTATGCAGATCAGCTTGATACTATTACCATAGTCGGCGGAATATCTGCTTCGTTTATTGACCTTTACAGGGCAAGGCTTGCAAGGGATTCAAAAAGGACCTATAAAGATGCAGCTGATGATTTTTCATATCCGAAAAATCTTGAATTTAAGATACAAAATGCCTATAGAGATTGCTCGGGATATAAAACCGAAAGACTGAGAAAATGTATTCAGTATCTAAGCGAGGCAGACTTAGACTTAAAGTCCTCGAAAACGGATTCAAGAATTATTCTTGAGAAGACCATTACAAAAATGCTGATGAGATGATATATGAAAATGATACATATTGACAAAGCGATTGTTGTTGAAGGAAAATATGATAAAATCAAGTTGTCATCAATATTTGATGCACCGATTATCGTAACCGACGGCTTTGGTATATATAAAAACAATGAGCTTGCTGACCTTATCAGGTTCTACGCAGAGAATGGGGGAATTATAATTCTCACTGACTCCGATTCGGCAGGATTTAGAATAAGAAACCACATAAAAGGTCTTGTTTCAAACGATAAGATAACAAATGTGTATATACCAGAGATTATCGGTAAGGAAAAACGCAAGGACAAGCCCTCCAAAGAGGGAACGATAGGAGTTGAGGGCATTGATAAGAAAATAATTATTGATGCATTTGAAAAGGCAGGAGTTCTTATAAATAATGAGGTTGTCTGCAATAGAGAAAGCAGTGACAGTATAACAAATCTTGATCTATATGGTTTGGGTTTAATAGGAATGAAGGACAGCAAGAGAAAAAGGCAGGAGCTTTTAAATTCTATGGGTTTGCCCAGCCATATTTCAACTGCCGCTTTGATTGAACTGCTCAATAAAGTTATGACCAGAACAGAATTTTTGGATAGATATTCTTAATTAAATTGGGATAGCGTGATATTTTCACGCAAAGGAGGATTAGAATGAATGGTGCAAAGACAGAATACCCTCATTTAATTGATTTAAATGACTATCCTGTTGAATGGTGGGAACAGGTCGTGAATCTCGGTAAGGAGATATACGAACATCCCGAAAAGTATGCTCACAAGCTTGACGGAAAAATATTGGCTACTTTATTTTATGAGCCATCTACAAGAACGCAGATGTCCTTTCAGACTGCTATGCTCAGACTTGGCGGAACACTTATAGGATTTGACAACCCTTCCACCTCATCGGTTGCAAAGGGTGAAAATCTAAAGGACACTACCAAAGTAGTAAGCAGTTATGCAGATATTTTGGTTATCCGCCACCCTTTGGCAGGAGCAGCAAAAGCGGCGGCACTCACGTCTGACTGTCCGATAATCAACGCAGGTGACGGCGGACATCTCCACCCAACGCAGACGCTTACTGATATGCTTACTTTAAAGCTTGAGAAGGGAAGGCTTGATAACCTTACCATAGGTCTATGCGGAGATTTAAAATTCGGCAGGACAGTACATTCGCTGGTTAAGGCAATGTCTTGCTTTAAGAATAATAAATTTGTATTTTTTTCAACTCCCGAGCTTAAAATCCCGTCATACATAAGAGATATTTTAGATGCCGGCGGAATTGAATACGAGGAGATCGATGCTCTGGAAAAGGGAATAGACAAATTGGATGTTCTATATATGACAAGGATCCAAAGAGAGAGATTTGCGTCAACGGAGGAATATCTTGCACAGAGAGACATATACGTTTTGGACAGGCACAAGCTGATGCTTTCAAGACCTGATTTGTCTGTTTTGCATCCTCTTCCCAGGGTCGATGAAATTACTATTGATGTTGACAGCGACAGCAGAGCTTGCTACTTTAAACAGGCAAGATACGGAGTTTATGTGCGAATGGCTCTTATTCTCACACTTCTTGGTGAAGCATGCTATATTCCTAAGCTTGTTACAGGAAAAGAGTATAATAATTTGAAATGCTCGAATGAAAAATGCATAACAAACAGCGAGCATTATCTTCCTAATTCTTTTAAAGGTTTTGGGGACAACCTTGAATGTGAATTCTGCAACGAACGTACACTTCTGTAAATTTTTACATATGCCATAGATAGAGATAAGGCGATTTAAATATAAAAATATAAGGAACAAAACGAAGCATTTTATTTAGAATGTGTAGGTATAAAGAATGGAAAAACAAAATAAGCAAACGTTCATTTACTGGGACAGGGTGATTATCGCTCTGTGCATTTTTGTTCTGATTATTATTTTTATAGTTATGGGAATCAAAGGAATAATAAACGCATTTACAGATGATGATAAAAACGATGCTGTTCAGGCAATAAACACCGATACGGCACTTATTAGCGAAGGTCAGGAACTTCTTATCTGCATTGACGCAGGTCATGGCGGAGAGGGGGACTGCGGAGCGCTTTCTAACGATGAAAAGAGATTTGAAAGCGTTGATGATCTGAATATGGCGCTTGCTGTTGAAAAGCATCTTAAAGAGTTGGGCGCAGAAGTTATTATGACTAGAACCGAGGATAAATACGTCGGACTCTATCAAAGACCTGAGATGGCAAACGACGCCGATGCTGACCTTTTTGTGTCTTTACACAGAAACAGTGCTGAAACAGGTCAGGGGGTTGAGGTCTGGGTGAATTACGACGCTCCTGATGACGACACACTGCTTGCTAAGAACATTTTAAAAGGTCTTGACGAGGTGGGAATAAGCCAAAACAGGGGAGTACAGTATGGCTATCAGGGTTACGACCCTACTGCAAAGGTCAACTATGTAGTTAATGAGAAATCTAATATGCCAAGCTGCCTGGTAGAACTTGGCTTCATTACAGATGATGAGGACAATCGGCTCTTTGATGAAAATCTTGACGCTTATGCAAAGTCGATAGCCGAATCTATAGTCAAATCCGCAAATGATTTAAATATAATCGAGATAAGCAACAAAGCTGTTCAGAACTAGATACATGCAACGGTTACATACCATCGGCTAGTCTCGGTTGGCTTATCTACTGTATGTAATAAGTTAAGAGGCAGAATTCAAAAACTCTGTATGATGTATACGTTGTACTAATTTGGTAATTTTTTAATGTAAATCATTTATAAACTGTTGATTTGTCTTTGATAAAAAATCCTGAGAAACTTAAGTTTCTCAGGATTTTTAAACAATACTTATTTTACTTTACTTGTTATCACTTGAAATAATACCTTTAAGTCCTGCAGCAAGTCCTGCCAGCCCTTGAATTTCTGATGGAATAATGATTTTTGTTGCCTTTCCATCAGCGGCTTTTTGGAACGCTTCTAAGCTCTTTAGCTGAATAACCTGCTCATTCGGATTAGCTTCATTCAGCTTTTTGATGCTGTCTGCAAGTGCAAGCTGTACAGTTTCAATTGCCTTAGCTTCACCTTCAGCCTCAAGAATTTTCTTTTGCTTTATAGCGTCAGCTCTTAGTATTTCAGCTTGTTTTTCAGCTTCTGCAGCAAGTATTTTAGATTCCTTTTCACCCTCGGCAACTAAGATAGCCGACTTCTTTTCACCTTCAGCCTGGAGTATCTTTTCACGACGCTCACGCTCAGCTTTCATTTGCTTTTCCATAGCGTCTTGAATCTCACGAGGAGGAAGTATGTTTTTAAGTTCAACACGATTAACTTTAATTCCCCAGCGGTCAGTTGCCTCGTCAAGTATGACGGTTATTTTTGTGTTTATAGTATCACGAGAGGTCAGAGTTGCGTCAAGCTCAAGCTCACCTATTATATTACGGAGAGTTGTGGCGGTAAGATTCTCAATAGCAGAAAGAGGACGTTCAACGCCGTATGTGTATTGTTTAGCGTCGGTCACCTGAAAGAATACAACGGTGTCGATCTGCATAGTTACGTTATCCTTAGTGATAACAGCCTGCGGCTTGAAGTCTACAACCTGCTCTTTGATTGAAACCTTTTTTGCTACTCTGTCAACAAAGGGAATCAAAAAGTGCAGACCTGTCTGCCATGACACACGGTATGCTCCGAATCTTTCAATGACATACACCTGTGCCTGCGGTACAATTTTAATGCACGCAATAATAATAAGTAATATTACTGCAATAACAATAAGAATGGGAATATAAGCTTCCATAAAAATACCTCCATATATAAAATTTAATATGTTCATAATGGTTATTTTGATCAAGTACTCAGCTTATAAAAGCAAGAGTAAGTAAGAAAAATAAAAAGACATTTATTTTTTTACAAAAAGCTTTGAACCTTCTATTTTAGTGACTTTTACGTGAGAATCTTTTTCAATTATCTCTCCGGTGACAGAAACTGCTGTCCAGTCTACTCCGTTCAGTCTTACTCGCCCAGTTGCTTTTGAGTTATCTATATCCTCAATTACTTTTGCCGTTTTTCCGATATTTATTTCAAGGTTAGTATCAATATTATTTTTATTAAGTTTTTTAGCGATCGGTCTTGTACAGATAAGAAGTATTGCAGACACAAGGATAAACACTAAAAGCTGTATCCACAAAGGAACTTCAAACGCTGATAAAATCAGTGCTGCAAGAGAACCTACAGCGAACCAAATAGAAATAAGCGCCATTGATGTGACAAACTCAACAGCTGCAAACAAAATAAAGGCAGCAAGCCAAATATACAGATACGTTTCCATTTTAATCACCATACCTTTGCAAACTTACTGTTTTATATAATAGAAGTTAAATACTTCAACAAAATTATATCATAATTATAGTTAAAACTCAACAGGAATTTTTTTAAAATGCTAAGTCATTTGCAATGGTATGATGTCTAGTTGGCTTTTATGATATTGACAATAAGTGAGTAGAGAAGTATGGCGATATATATTAGTATGATTGGATTTAAAAATATTTCAGTACGCTTGTTTCGTTCAGTGAGTTCTGATTTTTCTGATTCAGTTTCGGCTTTTAGGCTAAAAAGCTGACTGCCCTTTATAATTAATATGACAATTCCTCCCAGAACAATTGCATAAACTAAGAAATTGTATATAACTGTGATAGCAGTTGACTTGACGCTTGCGTTTATGTTCATAAGGCAGGGAAGCATATTATTAAGAGAGTGCATAATAATTGAAGGCAGGATAGAATTTGCCTTTGTGTCGGTAACAGCAAATAAAATTCCTATTGCAAATGCGCCTACAGCCTGCGGAATGTTTTTGTGCATAAGTGCAAATAAAAGAGCAGATATGACTATTGCATTCTTTTTGCTGAAAGGAGACAATGCTTTTAAAACAAGACCTCTGAAAACTATTTCCTCAGATATAGGAGCTATAACCACTAAATACAATATTGTAAGAATTATGGATGCGGCACTTACCTTATCCACAGAGAAGTCAGCAGTAGGGATAGTTGTTCCGTTATCACTGAAAAGCTTTGTTATAATTGCAGTAATTGACGTTGCAATGGTATTAATTATAAGACAAACAGGGTATATCAATAATCCGGTACTTATATTCTTTCGGCTTATTTGAACAGAGCTTAAAACCTTTATCCCCATTAAACGTGCGGTTATTATCAAAAGGATAAGTGAAAGTACTATAACAAAGCAGGAAAATGACATTCTAAAGGCAGAGGAATTGATAATTTCTGTTTTGCTTTGAAGAAACTCATTTATAACATTCGGATCAAAATTAAGGCTTTTGGAAGAAACTGCGTAGTACAGATACACAAAAATCTGCCTTGCAAAGTACATAAATATCAAATCGTAAAGTATAAAAAGTACGCCCAGCTTTGTTGCCGTTCTTCTCAAAGCATATTTTTCACACTGCTGTGCAGACATCAATTCAGTAGGTTTGTATTCGTTCATATGTTTGACCAGTTCTTCAAGGAACATTCCTCCAATATTGTTTTATAATTGTTTAATCTTTATCGCAAATTGTCAATAGCCTCGAAAATCCTCTTTGCAACATACGGGTTATTCATAGTGTATATGTGAATACCATCGACGCCGTTTGTTATCAAATCAACGATTTGGTCTATTGCATATGCTATACCTGCGTCACGTATCGCTTCAGGATTATCTCCGAAACGGCTCATCATCTTTGCAAATTTCGGAGGTATGCTTGCTCCGCAAAGCGAAACCATTCGCTCGATCTGACTTTTGTTTACTATTGGCATAATTCCTGCTTCAATAGGCACGTTTATTCCTGCAAGCCTTGCCTTTTCAACGAAATCATAAAAATACTTGTTATCAAAGAATAGCTGAGATATAAGATGTTCAGCGCCTCCGTCAATTTTTGTCTTGAGATGCATAATATCTTCATAAAGCGAGTCACATTCCGGATGACATTCTGGATAGCACACAGATGAAATGGAAAAATCCCAGTCCTTTTTGATATAATTTATAAGCTCATATGCATAGTGGAAATCGTTCTTCGGCTTTATGTCAGGCTTTTTATCTCCTCTTAAAGCAAGAATGTTTTCTATTCCCTTGTCTTTAAGACTTGAAAGTATATAATCAATATCCGCCTTAACAGAGTTTACACAGGTTAGGTGGGCAAGGGGAATTATGTTATATTTCTCCTGGATTATCGAGCAAATATCAACTGTAGATGAATCGGCAATGTTACCTCCTGCACCGTATGTACACGAAATAAAATCCGGCTTTACTTCAGACAGACCGTCAAGCGTTTTATATATAGTTTGAATACCCCCCTGAGATTTCTTAGGAGGGAAAATCTCAAGAGAGAATACAGTTTTACCTTTCTTGAAAAGTGAACTAATTTTCATTGTGACATTTCCTTTCAATTGATAATATAATCCATAGTATAACACATTTTTATGCAAAATTTCAAGATGGAAATACAACATTAAAAAATTTAGAATGATGTTGACAATTTTTAAGTAATATGATATAATAAAATTATAAAAAATATAGATATTTATAATTATAGTTCATGGTATTAATTAAGGGGGTAAATTAATGTGAAAAAACTATTTTGTATTATAGCTTCAGCTATTATGGCAATTACTTCTGTATCATTTACGCTATTTTTTACATCTGCTGATACTGCTTTAAGCTTTAACAGCAAGTGGAGCTTTGGCGGCAGTGTATATAGTGCATTGGATATTGACCAGCAGATAGCTGGTTTAGGATATTATATTTTTATTCAGAGCAATGATGAATATAAAATACTTGAAAGTAAAGGGCTTATAAATGGTTACAATAAATCATTTTTTGATCAAAATGTTTTATTGGTAAATTGGCTTATCAGTTATAACGGCGGCAGAGGCGGATATGAAAATCCTACAATATCAAAAGGTGCAGATGGAACGCTTAAATTCAATTATAAATATAATAAATCATACATAAGTATGCCTGTGGTTGCGTATGATAAGAATTTGATTGAATTTAAAAAATCAGATATATCAGGTGCAGATTTTTCAAAAATAACAGTAAATGTTACCCTTGATTATTCTAATGCTACCTCTAACTCCGTGCCAAATACAACTCCTGATGAAAAAGTCACTTTAAAAATGGTAAATATATTGAATTATACTAACAAAATAAAAACAAGCAACTCATTTGGTGTTGACTTTAAAAATGGTAAAAGGAAAAATTATTACTTTATAATTGATAATTATAAAGACTATAAAGCTTGCGGTTTTACTGAGAAAAAGGCAGAGTTTTTTAAAAATAATATGCTTTTGGTAAATTGTATTTACGGCATTAAGTATACTTGTGACTCATATGTCAACAAAGGAATGGTTAAAAACTTCGATAACACTTTAATTATGTCGTATAACGCTGTATGGGGGTTTCCAAAATCTAAGACGGCTACGCATATAACTGATATAATAGAGCTAAAAAAGTCAGAGGTTAAAGATGTTGATTTTTCAAAGCTTACAGTATATTTAAGAAATGATTTTAACTATAGTACATGGTCTCCGGGTATGGTTGTGCCCTCAAATGCCCTTACTTACAATAAGCTTAAAATGTCTTATGTAGATGTTTCGTCTGTGATTAAAGGTAATATTAAAAAGACACAGGTCAAAAAGCTAAAAGTAAAGCCAATTAAAGAGAAACAGCTAAAAGTATCTTGGAAAAAAATAAACGGAGTAAAATATGAAGTAAAATATTCTTTAAAGAAAGGCATGAAAAATGCAAAGGTAAAGAAGAATATCAAGAAAAATAATGTTACTCTTAAAAAGCTGAAATCAGGAAAGAAGTATTATATTAAGATCAGGGCATATCAAAAGATAGGAAATAAAACCTATACGGGAAAATGGTCAAAGAAGATTTCAAAAACAGTTAAATAGCAACGAGGCAACGGCGCCGTTGCATTCGATACCGCCTTTGGGTAATTTTCAAATAAAACATAGCTTGCAAAACGGCGGACTAAAATTAATACGGAAAACACTGAAGCGTTCTGGTCAATAAAATGACTTGAACGCTTTTCTTATTTTATAGCAATCAAAATATCTTCATAGACCTCCTTGAGAGAAACAACTCCTGAATACAATTGCGTTCAGGCATTATATATTTATGGAATGATTCAATAGTTTATAAAGAGCTTATAAGAATTTTTTTAATTTTAGTTTTCTGACTGCTGGTATCTAATGAATATAATTCCTGTTGCAAAAGTCTGTGATATATGATAAAATAACCTTAATCAAATAATGCTTGCGATATGACATACATATATAGACTTGAAATATAAAAGAAAGGAACATACATATACAATGAATGAGATAATAAAAACAGCAAACAGTAAAAGCATACAGGTATTGCCCTGTGTTGCTATGCGGGATGTAGTTTTGTTCCCAAATATGGTGATGCACTTTGACGTTGCACGTACAAGGTCGGTGCTTGCACTTAAGGCGGCACTAGATAATGACAGAATGGTATTTTTAACTACTCAAAAGGACTTAATTGTTGATAAACCTGAGTTCAGCGATTTATATAAAGTCGGTGTAATAGCTGAGATAAAGCAGATTATCAAAACTCCCGAGGGATTTTCGAGAGTTTTGGTGGAGGGCTGCTATAAGGCAAAGGCACAAAATGTATACTTGGCTGAAAATAAGTATCTTGAGGCAGAGGTTAAAAGACTTCCTGTGTATTCTAGAGAGAAAATGGATGATTATGAGCTTCAGGCAGTAATGCGTGAGGTTAAACGTACATTTAGGGAGTATGCCGAAAATGTTCCGAGAATGCCTAAGGAGATTTTGGCGTCAGTGTATTCAGCGCAGACTCCTAGAGATTTGTTTGAGTCTATAGTTTTCAATATTTCTCTGTCAACAGAGTATAAGCAGATGCTTTTGGAAATTAAAACTGCAGGTGAAAAGCTTGCTCATTTGATCAGTATACTCTCAAGCGAACTTGAGGTGTTGACCATTGAAAAGGAGATCCAGTCACAGGTTTCCCAGAATATTGAAGAGAATCAAAAGGAATATTACCTGAGAGAACAGCTTAAGGTTATACGCTCTGAGCTTGGAGAAGATTCAGAAGAAGACGACATTGAGCAGTATACAAATAAAATATATGAACTGAGGCTTCCAAAGGATCAGGAGGATAAGCTATTAGGTGAAGTTAAAAGGCTTGAGAAAATGCCGTCAGGCTCTCAGGAGGCAGTTGTTATAAGAACTTATCTTGATACCTGTTTGGCACTACCTTGGAACAAGTCCACTGAGGATACAGCTAATATTGATAAGGCTAGAAAGGTTCTTGATGATGACCATTACGGTCTTAAGAAGGTTAAGGAAAGAATACTGGAAATTTTATCGGTAAAGGCTCTGAATCCTGATATTAAAGGGCAGATCATATGTCTTGCCGGACCTCCGGGAGTTGGTAAAACATCAATTGGAAAGTCAATAGCTCACGCTCTCGGAAGACAGTATGTAAGAGTTTCACTCGGCGGAGTAAAGGACGAGTCAGACATTAGAGGGCACAGAAAAACTTATGTCGGCGCAATGCCGGGAAGAATCATAACGGCTTTAAAACAGGCAGGTACAAATAATCCTGTAATGCTTCTTGACGAGATAGATAAAATGAGTAATGATTTTAGAGGAGATCCTTCGTCAGCAATGTTAGAGGTTCTGGACAGTGAGCAGAATAAGGAGTTCAGAGACCACTATATTGAAATGCCGTTTGATTTGTCTAATGTATTATTCATAACTACAGCAAATAATCTTAACACCATTCAGGAGCCTTTGCTTGACAGAATGGAGGTTATCGAGCTTTCAAGCTATACCAGAGAGGAAAAATTCAATATTGCAAAACGTCATCTGATTCCAAAGCAGCTTAAGGCTAACGGAATGAAGTCGTCGCAGATGAAAATTACTGATGACTGCATATATACTCTTGTTGACAGCTATACGAGAGAAGCGGGAGTAAGAAAGCTTGAAAGATGTATTGCATCTCTTTGCAGAAAGGCAGCCAAAGAAATTGTCGAGAACGACGTTAAAAAGGTCACATTCAAAGACAGCAATATCGAGAAGTTTCTTGGAATTAAAAAATATCTGCCTGATCTTGTTGCTGAAAACAGCGAGGTTGGTTTGGTAAACGGTCTTGCTTGGACAGCAGTAGGCGGAGTTACTATGCCTATGGAGGTTCTGGTTCTTGACGGAAAGGGAGAAATAACTCTTACCGGTTCTCTCGGAGATGTTATGAAAGAAAGCGCTAAGATTGCGGTTAGCTATTGCAGAAGTGTGGCTGACAAGTTCAATATTGATAAGGATTTCTATAAAACTAAAGATTTACATATTCATGCACCAGAGGGAGCAGTTCCAAAGGACGGTCCGTCTGCGGGAGTTACAATGGTGACAGCTATGATCTCAGCTCTGTCCGGCACTCCTGTTAAAAGCTCTGTCGCAATGACGGGTGAGATAACTCTACGTGGAAAAGTTCTGCCGATAGGTGGTTTGAAAGAAAAGTCTATGGCGGCTTATAAAGCAGGTATTAAGACAATAATAATCCCTTATGACAATAAGTCTGACATTGAGGAAATCGACGAGGCTGTTAAATCATCTGTTGAAATTGTTTTGGCAAAGAATATAAGCGATGTTCTTGACGAAGCTCTGGACATAAATGACAGCGAAGATAATATTCCGTTAGGTATAATGTCAGGTGAAGTTGCTAAGGAAAAAATATCTGCTACAGTTTAGTTATCAGAATTGTAGTTTAGTGTTTTAAACACTTTATTATATCTGAAAATGACAAGAGGAGGAATGTTCCTAATAGGGACATAAATACAGAATTGAACTTCAATAATGTAGAATTTAAATCATCATACGGACGGCTTGAACAAATTCCCAAAGCAGAGAAAATAGAAATAGCTTTCTCGGGGCGTTCAAACGTAGGAAAATCATCGCTTATCAACAAGATATTTAACCGAAAGCAGTTGGCTAAGGTGAGCTCTATGCCGGGAAAGACGGTTACCATAAACTTTTTCAGCTTTGATAATATTTATATTGTCGATCTTCCCGGATACGGCTATGCAAAGGTTTCTAAGGGTGAAAAGAAAAGATGGGCAGGTCTTATAGAGGGGTATTTAAACGATAAATCAAGAAGACTTGATCTTATTTTTCAGCTTATTGATATGCGTCATGCACCATCGCAGGACGATTTACAGATGATAAATTTCATGGTAGAAAGCGAGCTTCCATTTGTTGTTGTTCTGACAAAAGCGGATAAGCTCAAGCCCACAGCCAGAAAACTCCGAATGGAAGCCTTTAAAAATGAGATACCTTATTTTGACGAAATAACTGTTATACCCTGTTCTTCACAAACAGGTGAGGGGATTGATAGAATTAAAGAGGTAATTGAGGAAATAGGAAGTATGTAATTATACTATATATTATTTAAGGGGAAGACCTTCAAATAGGGGTCTTCCCCTTTATCTATTTTTGATCGGTAGTAAGGATAGTAGAGTTATGCTTATTATAGTACGCAAAAGCCAGAAAATCTTTTTCTTACTTAGTAATTGAGTGTAAAAATAACCGCCTTTAGTAGCTTAACTAAAGGCGACAGAGATTTTTCATTACTGTTGAAAATAAACATTATACCAAATTATGAATGTGAAAACAGTCCAAATTTTTCTGGAATAATCGTATTTACCTTCACGGTGATCGTCAAGAAGATTAACTAGCAAATCAGTGTCAAAATACTTCTGAGCAATCTTACCTGTAAAGGCTTTTTTTACAATATCGTAGTATTTGTCTTCCTTGAGCCATACCCGTATCGGAACAGGGAATCCAAGCTTCTTTTTATTAGCTGTCTGAGGAGGACATGCTTTAAGTGCTGCAATCCTCATAGCGTATTTAGTATTTTCCTTTGTAACTCTGTATTTAGTAGGAATCTTTTCAGCAAGCGCCATAACTTTCTTGTCTAGAAACGGTACTCTTAGTTCAAGAGAGTGTGCCATAGACATCTTGTCAGCTTTAAGAAGTATGTCACCGGTCATCCAGAGGTTAAGGTCGAGATACTGCATTTGAGTGACGTCATCTTTGTTTTTATACTTTTCGTAAAAAGGCTTAGTAATTACAACAGCGTCGGGAGCATTTGTTCTGACTTTTAAAATAGACTTTCTCTCTTGCTCGCTGAATATATAAGCGTTTCCGATAAATCTTTCCTGAAGATCCTTTGAACGGCGAATAAGGAAGTTTACACCTCGTTTTGCAGGAAGCTTTGAAGCTATTGCACCTATGGCTTTTCTAATAGACTTTGGAATCTTGTTATAGAAATCCATATCGTGAGGTTCTTTATAAATATTATATCCGCCGAAAATTTCGTCTGCACCTTCACCACTTAGAACAACTTTTACTTTTTCAGAAGCTATCTGACATACAAAGAAAAGTGCAATTGCGGCAGGATCAGCTAGAGGTTCATCCATATGATATTGTATCTTCTCCAGATTGTTCCAGTATTCTTCCGGTTTGATTACTTTTGAAGTATTAGCTTTTCCGATATACTTTGAGAAATCTTTTGCATATCCTATTTCGTTGTATTTTTCATCTTCGCCGAATCCGACTGTGAATGTCTTATCTACATTGGCAACAGCAGCAACATAGCTTGAGTCAACACCGCTTGATAAAAAGCTGCCAACTTCAACATCGGCAATTTTATGAGCCTTAACAGAATCATTAAATGTATCGGAAATTTTATCTACCCATTCTTCAAGATCCGGCTTTTCATCAGGAACAAAATCAATATCCCAGTATCTTTTAACATCAAGCTTGCCGTTTTTATAAATGAAGTAGTGTGCAGCTGGAAGCTTATATACATTCTTGAAAAAAGTTTCAGTAGTAGGGGAGTATTGGAAGGTCAGATAGTTTTCAAGAGCAGTTTCGTTGAGTTCCTTTTTAAATGACGGATGATCTAAAAAGCTCTTTATTTCTGAACCCCACATAAACGTATCACCGAATTTTCCGTAATACATAGGCTTGATTCCGAAAAAGTCTCTCGCACCAAAAATCTGCTTTTTATTCTTATCCCAGATAATAAAGCTGAACATACCTCTGAGTCTGTTAAGCAAGTCGGTACCCCACTCCTCATATCCGTGAATCAGAACTTCTGAATCAGTTTTTGACGAAAATTCATAACCCTTTTGGATAAGTTCTTTTCTCAAGTCCTGATAATTATATATTTCTCCGTTAAAGGTGAGAACAATAGATCTATCTTTATTAAATAGCGGCTGATCGCCTTCTTTAGACAAGTCGATAATAGAAAGACGACGAAATCCCATAGCAACATAGTCATCAATATATTTGCCTTCCGAATCCGGTCCGCGATGTTTAATTCTATCCATCATTTTTTCAATTACAGAAGAAGCGTTACTGATCGTATTAGTAAACCCAACAAATCCACACATAAAAAAGCCTCATTTCATTTCAGTCTATATAAACTAGCAATTTCCAATATTCAATTGGATAATCACAAGTGGTAAAATTATAAACAAATCATATGAACATTATAGCACAATTATCAAGTCTAATCAAGTAAATAGATACCTCAATGAAGCAGAAAAATAATATAAGAAAATATTTTATAAAAATAGCTATTGAAAAACAGTATAAAAGAATATATAATAAATATGTAAAAATACTTTTTGCAAAACGCAATAGAAAATTATAGCTGAGGGATATTATGAACAGAAAAATACAAGTTACGTCAAATAAAGAATATGAAAAAAGAGTAGAGAAGAAGCATAAATTCAGATATAGGTATTTAGTAATATTTATTTTAGCCGTGCTAATTATTACCTTTATAATTTATATGCTTCAAACATCAGTGAATGATATAATTTGATTATTAAATTATTTATTATTTAGCTGAGAATTTTATATAAAAAAATATCTATTTCGACACTCCTGATTAGTAGAATCAGGGGTGTTTTTTTACTTAATTTTCTTGTTTGATCAATTAACAAAAAAATATTTCCATAATAAAATATTTTTTAATAAAAAGATAATTTTAACTAAATAGAAATATAAAAAGATATTATTATTGAATACTTTTGATTGGATAGGTCAAATACTTTACAAAAAATAAAAATAATTAATCTGTAAAGGTAAAAACCAGTTTTGGAATAAAAAGTAAATAGCATTTGTGAAAAATGATAATTATAAAGCTTAAAAATTGTGCAGTATGCACAAAAAAGTAATGATTTTTTTTACATGCGTAAGGCTTGACTTTTGATAAGCAATACTATATACTTGAGGTAGTGGAAAGGTTAGTACCAGATATTGTGTTTGGTATCGCAAATCCCGTAGAATTGGGATTTTGCAAGAAATAGATTTTATTTTATATTATTAAAAATAAAGAAAAAAATGTACAACAAAACGTAAAAATACTCATTAAAAATTGCAGATTTTTGTTTATTTCTCGACTGTTTTCAACATTCTGTTGATGCAGATTTGTAAATCAGCAAAGAATTTATGATTTTTCTTGAGTGATCAACCAGACAGTTGAATCAAACTTGTTTGGTTATATTTTTACAGCTTAATAATGTTGCCAGAGTAGTGGTTGACTTTGATGGCATTTTTAAGATAAGTTTTGAAAGATATGATTTCTTAAAATTGTTTTCTTTCAATGCCGGTTCCGGGTAAAAACTTTGGAGAGGGTTTTATACGGTTCATTTTCAGTTTGGGTCGGACTTGGCTTATGTTGTACTTTTTGGAGAGGATTGTTAAAGTCCGATTCCATAACTGGATGGATTCCCGCTATGGCAGTTTATTCGCATTTGTTTATTGACTGTTTAAAAGGAGGTCATCGGTTATGGCACATTTTTTTGATCAATTATCGAAAACTTTACACGAGGCAACTCAGGAGCTTCTTGATATGTTTGCAATAAACATTGAAAGCAAAAATACTCAGGCTGGTTCTGATATTAGGGATACTGATGATTAATTGATTTTATGTTTTTATACGGTATTGCGTTATTTTCCTTACCGTTAAGAAATGCCTTTAAGTTTTACATAACACATAACACACGAATTTAAGACAGGTTTTATCCTGTCTTTTATTCGTTTATGGGGAAAATTATGATTGTTTGATATAATATAACCGTTAATTAATATATGGACTTTACTTCAAATTATAAATTAATTGTCTGCTAATATGTTTCTTTAGAAGTTAATAAACAGTTTGTTATTATAAAAAATCTGCACCTAGTAATTTACTAAATGCAGATTAAATTCTTAATTAATGTTACGGATATTTGATTTAAATTTTTTTGTAATATAAGTGCGATTACAAATTAAAAAACCGTGTACAAAATAAGCACACGGTTTAGATGTAACGTCAACTTATCATAAATACTTAGCAAAAAAGATGTAACTGCTAACGCGAGATATAAACAAAAAATCCACGCACTAACTAATGCATGGATTGGATGCAACGTCAACGTTGCTGGTGCAGCCGATGAGACTTGAACTCACACGATGTTACCACCACTAGCCCCTCAAGCTAGCGCGTCTGCCTATTCCGCCACAGCTGCAAATTTCTTAGCTATTATACACTAATCAAATCAAGATGTCAATACTTATTTTGAATTTTCTTAAAAAATAAATTTTTATAGCCAAAATATATTCTGTCGTACTTGCTTTTTCCATATAATAATGATATAATAAATTACTAATATACTGAGAAGTATTGCTTATTTTAGATATTTGTTTTCTGTTTTTAATTAGAAAATAAATAATGATAATGAACGTATTGTTTTTTACGATACGTTATTATGCAGAGGTATGATGATTGATATGAGAATAATCGGTATTGATCCCGGGTATGCAATAGTTGGTTTTGGTGTACTTGATTATATCGGAAGTGATTTTCATGTTGTGAACTTTGGGGCAATAACCACTGAGGCTCACACTCCTTTTGATTTGAGACTTAAAACTATATACGATGATATGTGCGAAGTTTTAGATAAATATAAGCCTGATGAAATGGGAATTGAAAAGCTGTTTTTCAATACCAATCAAAAGACAGTAATTGATGTTGCGCAGGCAAGGGGAGTAATACTTCTGTCGGCTATCGAACGAGGAATAAAAATTTGTGAATATACGCCGCTTCAGGTAAAGCAGGCAGTGGTAGGCTACGGAAGGGCCGAGAAAAAACAGGTTCAGGAGCTTACACGTTCTATTTTAAAATTGAAGGAAGTACCAAAGCCGGATGATACTGCAGATGCCTTGGCTTTGGCTATTACACATGGACATTCGTCCAATTCTAATTTAATATACGGAGATATAATATGATTTACAGCTTAAGAGGAAAACTTGTTTACTGCGGACAGGATGTTGCTGTCATAGAATGTTGTGGAGTAGGATATGCTTGTAATACGACACTGTCAACAATCAGTCAGATTCAGGGAACACAGGGCGATGTAACGCTTTACACTTCATTGGTGGTGCGTGAAGATGATGTATCATTATACGGTTTTGCAACCCTTGATGAACTTAATGCATTCAAGCTACTTATATCAGTGTCAGGAGTAGGGCCTAAAGCTGGACTTGCAATTCTATCGGTGTGTGATCCTCAGTCGTTTGCGCTTGCCGTTGCGTCTGGTGACTCTAAGATGTTTACTAAAGCAAAGGGCGTAGGACCAAAGGTTGCTCAGAGAATAGTTTTGGAGCTTAAAGATAAGGTTTCAAAGGAGTCAGCGCTTATGGGTGATAATAGTAATCTTGATTTATCTTCTGTAAGTACTGGGAATGCTTCAGAGGCTATTTCTGCACTTGTTGTTTTGGGATATTCTCAGTCAGATGCAGCAAGGGTAATTTCAGCGATTGAACCTGATACTCCTGTTGAGGATATGATCAAGCAGGCTCTGAAAGCCCTTGCAGCGATGTAGAGAATCATTAGTTTTTTAAGGAGGAAAATTTATGCCTGGTGCAATTACGCATATTGCAATTGCCGATAAAATTATTGAACTTGTAGGAGATGAAAAGTTTAATAATATTCCGCTGTTTTATTGCGGAAGCATAGGACCTGACGCAATTTGTGCAAGAGCTGGTTTTTCCAGAGAAGATAAGAAAAAGACACATCTTAGAGATGGTATAAGGAACACAGATTTTTTAACAGATGAAAATCAAAAGCTATTTCATAACAGAGTAAGCAATTTTATAGATGAAAGAATTTTTGAAGGTAATAAATACAATGATTTTTTAAAGGGATATGTTGTTCATCTATTAAGCGATGAATTTTTTAGGAAAACTGTTAGGCTTGAATATATTAAGGCTATTAACGGTGATGGAAATACAGAACAGAGCAGAGATCTTTTTGATAACCTGCATAAAGATTTGGATAACATTGATTACCGTCTGGCAAGAGAGTATTCTTTTTCACGCAATGTAAGAGAGGCTCTCTATACCGAGTGGGGATATTCGGTAGACGGATTGCTGATACACGAGGAACTTTCGGGAAGTAAATGGTATATTTGCAATAAATTTTTTGACAGTAAAAACGATGGGTTCAAATCACCAAAGTATATTACATACAGAAGAATTCTTGAATTTATTGAAGAAAGTGCAATGAACATTGTTGTTCAGCTTTCTGATGACAGGATGTATAAAAGTCTGTTTTAATTATGAAGTATGGAATATGTAAATTAAAAATATGAAGGAGATAAGAGATATGGGAAGATTGTTTGGAACTGACGGTGCTAGAGGAATAGCGATCACTGAACTTACCTGTGAAATGGCTATGCAGATAGGACGTGCGGCTGCCATTGTTCTGACTAAGAAAAAAAGGCACAAGGCTAAAATACTTATAGGTAAGGATACTAGAATATCAAGCGATGTTTTGGAATCGGCTCTTATAGCAGGTATCTGCTCTGTAGGAGCAGACGCTCACAAGCTGGGAGTTATTCCTACGCCTGCTGTAGCGATGCTTGTAAACAAATACAATGCCGATGCGGGAGTTATGATCTCAGCATCTCATAACTCTGTTGAGTTCAACGGGATAAAGCTTTTTGCAGGAACAGGATTTAAGCTTGATGATAAGATTCAGGATGAAATTGAATCGCTTATTCTTGACACTCCTGAAAAGATTGAGATTCTAAACGGCACAAAAATCGGAAGAGTTTATGAAGAAAAGAATGCCGAATGGGATTATGTCAGATATATTATGAAGAGTGTTGACTGTGATTTCAATGGCATCAAGGTTGCAATAGACTGTGCAAATGGCTCAGCATCATCCTGTGCGGTTAAGCTATTTCAGGGTTTAGGAGCAAGCTGTTATTTTATAAACAACACTCCTGATGGAACAAACATCAACGACAACTGTGGTTCAACCCATATGGAAAGGCTTTGTCAGCATGTAGTGGACAATAAGTGTCATTTAGGTCTTGCTTTTGACGGAGACGCTGACAGATGCTTAGCTTGTGACGAAAAGGGAAATATCATAAACGGAGATAAGTTGTTAGCTGTATTTTCTAAATATATGAAGACGCAGGGAACTCTTAATCACAACACTTGTGTCGTAACGGTTATGACAAATTTGGGATTTTTCAAGTATGCCAAAAATGAGAATATAATTGCTGCGACAACAAATGTAGGTGACAGATATGTTTTAGAGGAAATGCAAAAGGGCGGCTATAATCTAGGTGGAGAACAGTCGGGACATATAATCTTTTTAGATAATGCTAATACAGGCGACGGAGAACTTACAGGAGTTAAGTTATTAGAGGTTATGGTAAACACAGGTGCAAAAGCGTCTGAGCTTGCGTCTCTTATGGAGGAATATCCGCAGGTTTTAGAGAATGTTACTATTGATACAAAATATAAGGGAGTATGGTTTCAAGAGCCTGAAGTGAGCAGATTTATTGAGGATTACAAGGAGAAGCTCGGTGACGACGGAAGAATACTGGTTCGTGAATCAGGAACAGAGCCTCTTATTCGAGTTATGATAGAAGGCAAACATCTTGGTCTTATCACAGACTATGCAAAGACAATTGCTCACGCTTTGGAATTTAAGTTTGGAGTAAAATAACCTTTTATTTTAAGGATTTTATAAATGAGAGTAGCAGATAA
>CANPWR010000016.1 GCA_947584825.1 uncultured Clostridia bacterium
TTGAATTTAAATTTTAATTCTTTACCCCTTCCCTTAAAATGACTTTCTGTTATATTGTCCCATATGAAAACTGTATTTGGATAATGAAAATGTAAAAATTTACTGCAAAAAGAAAGTGCATTTGTTTCATCTTCCTGCCATAAGTTTTCTATATTTATTTTGGATAAATCTTTTAATTTGTTATTTATATAATCTTTAATATCGTTTTTATCAATTAAAAATCTTGTCTCCTTTAGTAACTCGTTAAACTTTAAAACTACATTAATTGATTCCTTTAAAGTTTCTTTATCTGAATCGGAAATTAATTTATCTTCGTCAAAATTATATTTACAATTTAATTTCTCTAACGCATTTATAAAGTCATTATCATACTTTATTTTTTTCAATAATTCATTTGCTAATAGGTCAAAATATGTATCAAGACCATCTCCACTACTGCTTAGTATAAGTTTTTCATGATTATTTTTGTTTTTTTCTATCCTATAATTCCTGCGTTCAGGTGATGCGGAATAAGAACGACCTATAAGCCACATTTGTCCAGCTAAAGCTTCCTTTGCTGAATATTCATAATTGTTCCATAAAAAACTCTTTTCGTTAATAATTTCCCCTAAAGGCATATTTTTACATAAATCGTAAAGAATATCATTACCTAAACCATATTTTTTATCGATCGTAAATCCCATTTGATTTCACTCTTTCTGCAATATTTTGTAAATAATATAACATACTAGGATAAATTAGTCAATATTTGTCGTATGATTTTTTAAACTTCCATATGGTAACCTTGATTTTCAAGCATGGTTTGAGCTTGCTTTAAGGGAAAATTTTTGACCTTATGACATTTAACTTTTTCTGAATATGTGTAAATCCTCAGACTGCAATTCTTGCTCCATTTTTGAATTATAGTTTGGTAGTAGTCAATTCTTGTGATTTGATCAATTGGTATCGTTACTTTGTGAAATTGATAAAGCTTGCAGTAATTTAGTACAGCATAACCCTCATTAAATCCTACTCCGGTTGTGAAAATAGATGCAAATTTTACAACGAACAGCCAAAACACCGGAATTTCTGCAATAAACGCAACAAATCTAATAATCACCAGCCATTCAGGAAATATTCGCCACAGAATGTAAGCTAAAATAGGAATACTTAATCCCAACAGGAACGGAGGAGTAGTAAACCCTATGAAGTCTCTGAATCTGCTTTTTAGCTTGTTGTGTGGGGTTATGTGATCCGGCATAAGGATTTTAAGCGAGTTGTGAACTTCTCTGTTAGTCGTAACAGGGAGAAGAACCGCTATCTGACGTTTTCCCTTACCATATCCAGCACAGTCTATGTTGACTGAGCATATCTGAAACATTCTCATAAAAAAGTTTTGACGTAAATCTACGGAATATATTTTATTCCGCATGATAACGCTTTCTCTGTTAGTAATGAATCCCGATTTTATAATAATGCTTTCGCCTTGCCTTACCGTTGTAAAGTTCCAGTGCCTTAGAAGATTAACAGCAAACGAATAAAGCCAGCCTATAACAATAACAGATGCCGCAGCAACTGCTATAGGAGGCAGATTTATCGTAAGGAAGTTCTGTATTCTGTCATTGACGATAGTGAGGTACTTCTGTTCAAGCTGTCTACCGATAATACGGCTCACCTGTATCATCAAAGTAGAGAGAAGAATAACTCCTGAAAGCGTTGATGAAAACAGAAAAGAAAAAATGATCAAATGAACTTTTTTTGGGGTGTAACTGTATTTCACCTTGCCTATATTCTTTTCTTTTAGTATATTGGTAAGATGTTTAAAATCAGATTTTTTTAAAGTTAGAGTTAAATCGTGACCTCTCATAAAATCAGCATTAGTGTCTATACACACTTTATAACAACCAAAAAAACGGTAAAAAGGTCCCTGACTGCAGGTAACAGAGCATATATTGTTATAATTGAACTTCGATTTAATAAGACCGAAATATCCCGTACCTGTTTTGATAGAGTCTGTATCAATTGAAAAGGTTATAAAAAACCATCTTAAAAACGCAAATCCCAAAATCAGGGAAATGATTAAAATATCAAGCCAGTCGCCCCTAAACCATTCAGCAACGTCAAAGCTCAACCTGTATAGCTTTCTTGCCAGCGGGATAAGTAAAAGCCAGAAACCGCTTGTTGTATATGTGAAAATCTTTATTGGATGCTGTCTTGATTTAAATAAATATGAAAAAAGATGATTTTCAAGCATTTTCTCCCCGCCTTTCCTTTTAATTTAAGATTGTTTTTTCGTTAATTATTATTACTTGCAATTTCATCAAGGTGAGATGAAAGCTCCATTGCTTCGTCACGGGTTAAAAAGCAAAATATCATTCTTCCGCCCCATGAGTTTACAATTACAAAGTTTAGTGCGGTCAACTTTGAAAACGGTGTGATTATTGTAGAGATGTATTGTATAGAACGTATTTTCATATATTGTTTTGAAAAGAATATCATACCTGTTTTTTTCCTGATGTCTGAGTCATAGACGTTATATACCGTATGCTTAAAATAAATGGGGAAGAAAAAAACTCCGTATAAAATAGCTGCTCCCCAGCATACGCAGATTATAATCCACATAATAATATTATGGTTATTAAAAAATATATAACTCAATACTGTAACAGCTACAGACAAAACTAAGATAATAAATCTTATTGAATTTAAAGCTTTTTTAGCCGGGACATATCTTTTCATAGTATGACTATGCTCTTTTTAAGAGCATTCCTCCTATTTGAAGTTTTAATTTTATAACAGCACATTGCTAATCACAATACAAAGCACATATCTTTTTAAAAGTTCTAATAATCGGGAGTGAGCTTGTGAATTATATTATAGATATAAATGAAAAAATAAATTCCTTTGTATGGGGACCTTTTACGCTTAGTGCATTTTTATTTGTCGGTATTTATTTTACGCTGAGATTAAAGGGTATTCAGTTTAAAAATATAAAATTAATCACAAAGAAAACTTTATTGTCGCTTTTTAAAAAACAAACAAGAACATCTGTCAGTAAACATAGTCTTTCTCAGCTTGGAAGTCTCTCGACAGCGCTTGCCGCAACAATAGGTACAGGAAGTATTGTCGGTGTTGCAACTGCCCTGGCTATCGGAGGAAGCGGCTCTATCTTCTGGATGTGGGTATGTGCGTTTTTGGGGATGGGAACAGCCTATGCTGAAAATGTTCTCGGAATTTTGTATCGAACAAGGGATAATAACGGCAGAATAACCGGCGGTGCATATTCATACATAGAAAAGGGAATGAAAGCAAAACCGCTGGCAAAATTATTTGCTTTGTTTTGCGTACTTGCCTCATTTGGAATGGGGAATATGGCGCAAGGTAACTCTATTTCTGCGTCGCTTTCTCAAAGCTTTCATATACCCAAGATTCTTTGCGGCACTGTGTTGTTTGCATTTATTTTAATTGTAATGCTAGGCGGAGCAACGCGTACACAAAGCGTATGCGAGCTTATAGTTCCGTTTATGACTGTCTTCTTTTTAGTGGGCTCGGTTATAATTTTATTTATCAAACATGACAGACTTTTACCTGAATTCCTATCCATTTTTAAAAATGCTTTCTGTTTTAGATCCGCAGCCGGCGGAATAGCTGGAATAGGAATAAAAAAAGCAGTCTCTATCGGCATACGCCGTGGCGTATTCTCAAATGAAGCAGGTCTTGGCACAACGGTGAGCGTTCACTCATCGTCAAATATCAAACAACCTGTTGAACAGGGCTTCTGGGGGATATTTGAAGTCTTTATTGACACTATAGTAGTTTGCACAATAACAGCTCTTGTAATACTAGTCAGCGGAACTCCTTTAATCAAAGACGAGGGCGCTGAAATAGTAGTTAAAGCGTTTGAAAGCGGATTTGGAAGTTTTGGGGGATACTTTGTTTCTGTTTCAATAGTGCTGTTTGCGCTGGCCACATTGATAGGCTGGTCGTTTATCGGTGAAAATGCGTTTTGCTATTTGTTTCCCCGGGCAAAAAACAGAATTTACAAAATAATTTTCTGCATATTTGTCTATCTGGGAGCAGTATCAAGTCTTGAATTTGTTTGGGAAATATCAGATACCTTCAACGGTCTTATGGCGATACCGAATCTGATTGCTTTGATTGTTTTGTCTAAAGAAGTGATAAACGAAACAAACAGGTATTTTGACAGGCAAAACTCCGCTTAAATTATCCCTCTGAAATAAAGACCTTTGGTAAACTTGCCGCTGCAGGGAGAATTATCCCTATATACTTTTATTATATCGTTTATTTTATCGCTTGTTTCATCATCAAAGTAAAGAGTGTGGAATGATATATTCTTAAATTCATTCATCTTGTCAGAAAGACAAAGAATATCGGAATTCAACAGCTCATAATACCCGTAATTTTTATTGCAGCGAACCTTAAACCTGCGTCCGGTACGGTCGGTTAGATAACCTTTACAGCCATTACAGCCTACTGAAGATTTTATCGGACAGTTTACACTCAGCATAAGCGGAAGTCTGCCGTAAGATATTATGCCAAATCCCAGTGGAGCTTTCAAACGGTTTATCTCATTTGCTTTAAGCTCAAAGGAAATTACAGCGTCTGTAACATTATATTCTGCCAAAGCATCTAAAGCAAGTGAATTTGTTATGTTAAGTCCGAATCCTGTGTGGATTTCAAGGTTTAAACTGTTCAGAATTCTCAAATGTGCAAGATTAGTTGCTTCATACTTCAAAAAGCCTTTTTCTTTTAAACTCTTTATTTCACCTATGACTTTTTGCTCGTTATGCATATATCTGGGAAGTGATATGCATATTTTATCTTTAAGTCTGACGTCCAATTTGTGTGGTAAATCGGTCATCTCTTGAATTGGTACTGTGACAAGCTCTATGCTTGATAAATCAATTTCATTTATATTATTAATTTTGTTTAAAGCAATTCTGATTGCCGGCTTTTTAATAACATCGACCGGTGCTGAGTTTAAGTCGGAAATTATTTTTTCTGCCTCTTTTTTATTGAAAGATATTAGATTTGTGTTCTTTTTACAAATAGCTTTATCAATTTCCGAAACCGCATCTCTTCTCATCTTGTTAAGCACTGATGCAGCAACCATAACATCGTTTCCTATACTGCAGCTTAATTCGCCTAGCTCGTATTGACTTCCACCGAGCTTTGAAAGCTGTTTTGAAACGTAATTTTCATCTATAGTACGATTTATTGCTTTTTGAGGCTGTTCACCTGTTATTACTATCTTGCAGCCGTTGGCTCGTGCCAAAAGAGTTATCGGTTTGTCAAGATGAATATTAATATCAAAATCAATTTTATAGTTCTTTTTTTCATCTTTATACAAACTGTGTATAGCGGGCAGTACATCATTTGCGGCTATAACGTCCTCTTTTTGTCTTATCCCGAACATATTTTTCCCAAGCTTATCTGTGTAATAACCATCAGTGAAACCGCTTCGTGAAAAAACAGACTTCAAAAGTTCCATATTCTGCGGTATGCCCTCTAATGCCTTTTTGCACTCATATACTGTTGCCGCCGTATATTCAGGACGTTTCATTCTGCCCTCGATTTTGAAGGACGAAATGCCTATCTCTTTGAGCTCCTGCAAATGTCTTATATATGACATATCTTTCAGAGACAATACATAGCTGTCCTTGTTTTTGTCGGCTGAAAAGGGAAGTCTGCACGCTCCTGCACAAAGACCGCGATTTGCACTGCGTGAGCCTATCATTGCACTTAGAAAACATTGTCCTGATACCGACATACATAACGCTCCGTGAACAAATGATTCTATTTCAATATCAAGCTTGCAAAGCTTTGTTAAGATTTCTTTTGAAACCTCTCTGGACACGACAACACGGGAAAACCCCAGTTCACGTACAAAAAGCACGCCGTTTTCTGTATGCAGAGTCATTTGAGTTGACGCATGGACAGGCATCTGCGGACAAACCTTTTTAACCAGCTTTATAAGACACAAGTCCTGAGTGATAAGACCGTCTATTCCAACATTGCAGGCAAATTCCAGCTCGTACAAAAGCTCTCTTAACTGATAATCCAATATAACCGTATTTATTGCCTGATAAATCTTAACTCCGTGCCTGTGACACTCTGATACAGCTTCTTTTAGTTCTTCTCTGTCAAAGTTCTTGGCATTTTGTCTTGCAGAGAAAGCCTTAGAACCGACATAAACTGCGTCTGCGCCGACACGAACAGCGGCAATAAGTGACTCATAGCTGCCGCAGGGGGCAAGTATTTCTGCCATTTCGATCACCATTCCGGAATGAAGTTTTTTACTATTTATCTTTGTTAAAGAATGATGTTTGTCCATTTTTGGTCGGAACAAAGGTTGTTTTATCGCCTTTAGGCTCGTTTACGTTTTTGGTATATCTGTCATAATCGGGATTGGATTTCTGCTTAATCCCTTGACGGGAAAATCCCTGACGATTTAATAATCTGTTTGCTTCGCTAAGCTCATCTTCAAGCTTTGCGATTTTAGCGGTTAGCTTTGAAATCTCCTCATTAGCGGCTCTTAGCTTTTCCGCAGACTTCGCTGCATCATCAACGCAATCCTTGATCTGACCTCTTATTTTATCTATATCAATATCGGTTTTAATAGATCTGTCAAGACAGTCAAGTGCAACTAACACCGCACCGTCAACAGGCGTCATCTGAGATGTTCCCCGTACAACGTCAGAAAGCTTTTTGTTTAGAGTTTCGGCTAATCCTTTGGTGTATTCTTCTGTTTCTTCAGTCTGTATGCTGTATTCCTTATTGAAAATTTTGATTTTATACACATTTGCCATTTAAAATCCTCTCCTATTAAAAACCTGTGTTTTATATTCACATTATTATACTATAAATTACCCAAAAACGCAAGCAAAAAAACAGACCCTCAAAACCTTGAGCGTCTGTTTTGATTAATTACTATATCTATGGATTTGTTCTTGTTTGAACGACTTAGAATAAATTGCTGAACAAGTTGTCAGGATTGTTTACCACACCCCAGTCGCCGTTTACCTTAGCAACAAAAAGAGTCTGTTTGATCCTGTTTTCCCTTTCGCCAAAGTCTCCTTCGAGCTCTAAAACTATTTTGACACTTACGGCATAAACCTTTGAAACCTTGATTTTGTCATCAGCATAAAGCTCGTATTGATTTCTAAGACTGCTTTCAATCTCATCAGCGTTAATCTTGTCAACGCCTAGTATATCATAATCTATATCATCAATATATAATGAAGACTGATTAAAGAATTCATCAAATTGAAGTTTCATTTTATCCTTGTCGCCGTTGTATTCGCCGTTTAGCATTGCCTTATAAATTACTTTTGGTACAGCGTTTTTATAATCATTGAAGTTGCTGTGTTCAATTGCATTCATATAGTCTTTAACAGCACTCTTATAACCTCCGCCCAAGAAAACAGACATTAACACACAGATAATCACAATAAGTACAATACCTATAGCAGAAAATCCGATATATTTATCACGGTTAGGACTTGTCTTGAATTTCTCGTAGCCGTCACCGATTTTGTCTTTCGCAAAAGCAATACCTTTGTCAACGGCAGTCGGTTCATCTGACGGCTGCTTTCCTACAGAAGTTTCTTGTACCGGTGTGTTAGTTACAGATTCATTATCAGCAACAGCATCGGAGATGTTTTCAGTTTCATTTGATGTATCGCTTTTTTCTGCTTCAGTTACTTTATTTTCACTATCGGCAGATGTATTTTTATCTGTTGTATTTTGTTCAGCCGTTACTGTTTCTGTTTCGATATTTTCCTTAACATCAGGGTTGAGCGGTGTGTTTTCAACCGAATGTTCATCATCTCTAACTACTTTATATCCGCATGAACTGCAGAACAAAGCATTTTCATTTAGCGGCGAGCCGCATTGAGAACAGAATTTAGGCATTTTACAATCCCCCAATATTTTTATTTACAATAATATTATACTAATATTAAAAAAATGTCAATAGAATGTTATGTATAAATACATATATCAATATTTTAAAATGTCGATTTGCTTACCGTTGTTATATACTACTCTCGGAACACGCTTTGAAATATTACATATAATTTCATACCCTATTGTGTTGCCTATATCAGCTATATCGTCAGCAGTGATAGTTTCGTTTCCGTCTGTTCCGATCAGCGTCACAGTATCCCCGACTTTAACGTCTATCCCCGTGACATCGCACATTAGCTGATCCATACATACTCTGCCGATTATTTTAGCTCTTTTTCCATGAATAAGAACCTCTCCTTTGTTTGACAAAAATCTCGGATAGCCGTCTGCATATCCAACGGGAATGGTTGCGATTTTAGCAGGCTTTTGCGTTGTGTACGTTCTTCCATAGCTGACGCATACACCGCTGTTGACCTCCTTGACCATAGAAACACAAGCCTTTAAATCAAGAACAGGCTCAAGCTTAAAAGGCACTTCCAAAGAAGAGTTAGGCTTTAATCCATACATAATTATTCCGAGCCTTGCGAGAGAACTTTTGCCGGTTGAATGATAAACGCCTCCCGCCGAGTTAAGAAAGTGTATCTGGTTTAAGACAACAAGACGTTTTTTCAGTTCGTCAGCGACGGCTGTGATTTGTTCAGCTTGTTTTTTTGTGTAATTTATATCGTCTTCAGCGTCACTATCGGCAGAAGCAAAATGAGTAAAAATACCCTCTAGCTGAATTCCGCTAAGCTTGGAAATTCTCTCTATAGAATCGCAAGCTTTTTCGACAGTATTCTCATAGACCCCGATCCTTGTCATACCTGTATCAAGGGCGCAGTGCGCACGGACACGTTTTCCTATAGGTGAGCATTTGGACAGTTCTTCTGCATGGCTTTCATCTGTAAGAGCCTGAATAATGTCATAATCAGTAAGGTCTTTGGCGTATTCAGGAGGAGTGTAGCCTAAAATCAGTATCTCGCCTGTAATACCTATATCTCTGAGGTGCTTTGCCTCTTCTATATTAGATACTGCAAACCAGTTCACATCAAGCTCATTTTCAAGATAAGGCACAACAGCATCGTCGCCGTTGCCGTAGCAGTTTGCTTTTACAACGCATAAAAGCTCAGTTTCAGGCTTTAAGAACTTTTTGAAATTCTCTACATTGGCTTTAATGCGGTCAAGGTGGGTTTCTGCCCACGCTCTTTTAAGATAAGACATAAAAAATTCCTTTCTTTGTATTTCTTTTTTCAACTGACTATTGATAATTTTTTGAGTTTGTGATATGCTATATAAAGTATAATTACTGCCGTTAGCGGTGTTAGAGGGGAAAGTTTTGGCACTGATTACAATAACAAACGATGGATTTGATATAAATCGCACCTGCTGTTTTTCAGGACACAGACCTGAAAAGCTCGCTCAAAAGGGAAATATAAACTCTCCGCAGATAAGACGGCTTATCAGTATGCTGTATTTAGAAATTGAAAATGCAATCGAGGACGGTTACACCAATTTTATAACAGGAATGGCAAGGGGTATTGACCTTTGGGCGGCTAGGTATGTTTATGAGAAACGTGTTAAAAATCCAAATTTAAAGCTCATTTGTGCAATCCCTTATGACGGTCACGGTAAAAAGCTTAGAAGTACTGAAAAGTGGGAGTATGATAATATCGTTGCTTCTGCTGATAAGGTTTATATAATGGAAGATAAGTATACACAAAATTGTATGCAGAAGAGAAACCGTTTTATGGTTGATAATTCATCAAAGGTAATTGCTGTTGTAGATAATTACCGAAGCGGAACAGGTCAGACAATAAATTACGCATTAAGAAAAGGCGTTGAAGTTCATATTATTGATATAAAAAATAATGCGCCGATATTAAGATAGTTCAATTGACCTTTTTAGTTTACACCTTTAAAGGATAAGTTTCAAGTATTAAATATTAATTTTAGTGTTTATAAAGTCGTAGATTATTAAATTCAAGATTTTTAACTATAATACTTTAGGAGAGAATTTTATGGCGGATAAGAATAAAAAGAAAAAAAGAAGATCTCAGGCGCCTATTGCACTTGTTTACTTTTCAACAATGATTGTTTTCATTGTGATTTTCGGTGCTATTGCGATAGGAATAATGAATAAAATGGTGCTGGAACCGGAGGAAAGATCTTCAACTGTTTCTGTGGAGAGCAGTAACCCTACTGATGAAAATAATCAGACATATTTCTATATGGTTAAGAATGATAAGAACAGTTTAGATGCTGCTATGCTGGCAAGAATTATGCCTGCAGACGGAAAAATTATGCTTGTTCCGCTGTCTCCGTATACAACAGTAACAACTGACGGTACTAATCAAACAATGGACCAGGTTTTTAAATCAGGCGGAGCAGCTGAAACTTCAAATGCAGTTTCCGGAGCTCTTGATATTGACATTGACAGGTATATGTCAATGGGAGAGAGTTGTTTTGAAAATTTATGCGATAATTTTGGAAGTATTACATATGAGGTCTTGGAGAATATGTATTATGTTGATAATGATTCCGATGATGTTATAAATTATTCAAAGGGTGACAAAATTTCGCTGCAGGGTTATCAGATAAGACAGTTTATGATATATCCAAAGTATAAAAGCGGATTTTCTCAGAATGTTCTAACTGCAGGAGATATGATAAAGAGCCTGATCAACAGCGGATTTAAGCTCCAAACTACAAGAGACAACCTTGATTCAATATATTCTAAGCTTCTTGAAGAATCAGCAGATAAGAATTTTAACGCCAATGACTTTGAAGAAACTAAAAATAGTTATTATTATATAATGGATAACTTTGATAATCCTGCCGATATGCTTACTCCTACAGGAGTATGGTTGAATAACGAATATAGATTTAATGTTGACGACGCTTTTAAAGCACAGCTAAAAACGGTGTTTAAAATTGATTAATAGTTTTTGATGTTGACATTGTAGTGTGAAAATATTTTTTCACGAATACATTAAGAGTCTTTGCTGAGAAAAGTCGTGAAAAAATTCCGACAGAGCCTAAAAAGACTTGTATATCCGATTGAAGGATATGATTTTGCACAGCAAGCATGGTGATTGATAATGAAACTTATGGTCTTGATACTCAATAAAATAGATTCTCTTGAATACCTGCTTGAGGGATTGTCCGCAGCAGGAATCGGCGGTGCAACAATAATCGACTCCGCTGGACTTGCTATGACATTGTCTAAAATGGAATCTAGCTTTGTCAGTTCGTCTATTCGGGCGTTGTTTACGGGAAACAGAGCTGATGAGGAAAACAAAACTATAATTTCTGTTATAAAAGACGATCAGTTGGATATTGCAAGAAGAGTTGTATACAGCACAGTAGGAGATCTTTCAAAGCCTAACACAGGTATTCTGTTCACAATCCCTATTGATTTTGTTGAGGGTACAAAGAAAAACGGAAGTCTGGATACGAATATGAATTCCGGCAGAGAATCTTCACATAAGTCAGCCAAAAGAAAATAGAAAATATTTTTATTATACTGCAAATATAAATATTTGCAGTTATTTTTGTAATATTTCACAAAAATTAAGGTGAATTTTCTATGCCGGAGTAACATTCTTTTGATAGACAATCATTATAAAATAAAGTATAATAATAATGTATATGAATTTGAAAGGACGTAATATTTATGTATGAGGATATCAAAGAACAAATAGTTGATGTTTGTCACAAAATGTGGCAGCAGGGTTGGGTTGCAGCCAATGACGGAAATGTAACCGTTAAAGTCGCAGAGGGAAAATACCTGGCAACCCAAACAGGGGTTTCAAAGGCATTTATCACTCCTGATAAAATTGGTCTTATTGATGATGAATTCAATATATTAGACGCAGTTGAGGGCTGGCGTCCATCGAGTGAAGTCAAGATGCATTTGAAATGCTATCACGACAGACCTGATGTGGGTGCGGTAGTTCACGCACACCCTCCTACGGCAACAGGCTTTGCCTGTGCACAGCTTCCTATGGATGACTACTGTATGATAGAAACGGTCATAGCAGTAGGTTCTGTTCCGCTTACACCTTACGGTACGCCGTCTACATATGAGGTTCCCGACGCGATAGAACCTTATTTGCAGGAGCATGACTGTATGCTTTTAGAAAATCACGGTGCGCTTACTGTGGGAGCCGACCTTATCACGGCATATTACAGAATGGAAACTCTAGAGCTTCAAGCTAAAATTTCACTAGTGGCAAGGCTTCTCGGAGGAGTTAAGGACATCTCAAGGGAGAATATCGACAGACTTATCGGTATGCGTCCTCAGTATGGAGTTACCGGAAAGCATCCGGGATACAAAAAATATTCAAAATAAATAATCGAGGAAAATTAAATGAGCATAGAAAAAAGAGTATTGGCATTTGATTTCGGCGCTTCAAGCGGACGTGCGATGCTTGGTGTATTTGACGGAGAAAAAATTGAACTTTCAGAGATCCACAGGTTTTCAAACGATCCCGTTTCTCTCGGCGGAACGCTTTATTGGGATACGCTTAGGCTCTTTTACGAGATAAAGCAGGGTCTTATAAAAGCGAAGCTTGCAGGCGGTTTCGACAGTGTCGGAATAAATACATGGGGTGTTGATTTCGGACTTCTCGACAGCGACGGTGTTCTTTTGGAAAGCGGAGTAAACTACCGTGATAAAAGAACAGCGGGAATGATTGATAAGGCTGCAGAGCTTATTCCTCTTTCAAAGCTGTATAAGGAAACGGGAAATCAGATTATGGAGATAAATACGGCATTTCAGCTTTTATCTATAAAAGAGAATAGAAAGCCGCTTTTGGAGCGTGCTGAAACAATGCTGCTTACGCCCGACTTGTTTAACTATTTCCTTACGGGAGAGATAAAAACTGAATACTCTATCGCCTCGACAACTCAGCTTGTTGATCCGAAAACCAAAAACTGGAACAGAGATGTGATTGATGCTTTAGGGCTTCCGCAGCGGTTGTTTGGAGAAATAGTTCCGAGCGGAACAAAAATAGGAGAGCTTTCAGATGATTTATGCGAGGAGTTGGGAATTTCTAAAGTTCCTGTAATAGCGGTTTGCGGACATGATACGCAAAATGCGGTTGTTGCTGTTCCTACACAGGAAAAGGATTTTATATTTGTCTCCTGCGGAACGTGGTCGCTTTTCGGAACGGAAACCGACAAGCCGATTGTATCTGACAAAGCTTATGAGCTTAATTTGACAAACGAGGGCGGATACGGCGGAACGACTAATGTCTTGAAAAATATTATCGGACTTTGGCTGATTCAGGAAAGCAGACGTCAATGGCAGAGAGAAGGCAAGGATTATTCCTTTGCCGATTTGGAAAAGCTTGCACTTGAGAGCGAGCCGTTTAAATGCTTTATAGATCCTGACTATCCTACTTTTACACCGCCCGGAAATCTTCCTAAGAGGATTCAGGAATTTTGTGAGGAAACAGGACAGTATGTACCTCAAACGGTCGGAGAGATTGTAAGATGTATTTATGAGAGCCTGAGTTTGAAATACCGTTATGCGTTTGACCAGATAAGAGAGCTGACGGACAAGGATTACAAGGTTATAAATATTGTCGGCGGGGGTACAAAAGATGGTCTTTTGTGTCAGATGACGGCGAACTCATGCAACACCAGAGTTTTAGCAGGTCCTGTTGAAGCGACTGTATTCGGGAATATTGCTGTTCAGCTTATGGCTGACGGAACTGTTTCAGATACGAAAAAGGCAAGAGAGATTATTGCTAAATCAGATAATGTAAAGAGTTACGAGCCGGAAGAAAAATCAGTAAAAGCCTTTGAAAAGGTGTATAGTGACTTCAGGGAAATAATTAAAATAAAATAAATCGGAGGGAAAGAGAATGTATTACAAAATAGGAATAAGACCTATAATCGACGGAAGAAGAAAGGGTATCCGTGAAGGGCTGGAAGACCAGACAATGGATATGGCTAAGATTGCGGCTGATTTGATAAGCTCTAAGGTAACATATTCAGACGGAACGCCTGTTCAGTGCGTTATTGCGGATACTACTATCGGCGGAGGATATGAGGCAGCATTATGCGAGGAGAAGTTCTCTAAGGAAAACGTTGTTGCAACGCTTTCGGTTTCGCCATGCTGGTGTTACGGAACAGAAACGACCGACAACAATCCTACAACGATCAAGGCTTTGTGGGGATTTAACGGAACAGAGCGTCCGGGCGCTGTGTATTTAGCAGCGGCTATGGCGGCTTATGCACAGAACGGTCAGCCCTGCTTTGCAATTTACGGTCACGACGTTAAGGACATAGGAGATAAAGAGGTCCCTGCCGATGTCGAGGAAAAACTTTTACGCTTTGCAAGATGTGCTGTTGCAGTCGGAGAAATGAAGAATAAAGCTTACTGTAATATCGGCGCTGTTGCAATGGGTATTGCAGGCTCATACTGCAATGTGGATTTCTTTTCAAAATATTTGGGACTTCGTGCAGAGTGGGTCGATGAGGTTGAAATTCTAAGGCGTATGGAGCTTGGAATTTACGACGAGGAAGAGTTTAAAAAGGCTCTTGAGTGGACAAAGGAGCATTGTCCTCAGGGAGACGATAATGTAAATGATCCTCCTATTGTTCAGGGAGACGAGAGAAGCGAGAAGGATTGGGAGTTCACAGTTAAGATGACTCTTATCATTCGTGATATTATGCTTGGCAATCCAAAGCTTGCTGAAATGGGTTGGGTTGAAGAATCCTGCGGAAGAAACGCTTTGCTTGGTGGTTTTCAGGGTCAAAGACAGTGGACTGACTACAAGCCGAATGCAGATTTCTGCGAGGCTATGCTAAACTCAACATTTGACTGGAACGGAAAGAGAAAACCTGTTATTCTTGCGACTGAAAACGATGGTTTAAACGGTGTTTCAATGCTGTTCGGACATTTGCTTTCACACACTGCAAGCATTTTTGCAGATGTCAGAACATACTGGAGTCCTGACGCAGTTGAAAGAGTTTGCGGTATGAGACCTGAGGGCAAGGCTGCAAATGGATTTATTCACTTGATTAATTCAGGTGCTGCTGCACTTGACGGAACTGGTGCTGCTGATGGTATGATGAAAAAGTGGTGGGATATGACAGACGAGAACATCGACGCTTGCTTAAAGGCTACCGATTGGCGTCCTGCAAATTTGGGTTACTTCAGAGGCGGCGGATTCTCATCTCACTGGAAGACATTAGCAGAAATGCCTGTTACAATGATGAGGCTTAATATTGTTGACGGTTTAGGTCCTGTTTTGCAGATAGCAGAAGGATATACCTGCGTTCTGCCTGACCAGATCCACAATACTATCGATAAGAGAACAGACCCGACATGGCCAACCACCTGGTTTGCACCCAGACTTACAGGAAAGGGTGCGTTCAAAGACGTATACAGTGTTATGGCTAACTGGGGAGCTAATCACGGTTCGCTTTCATACGGACATATCGGTGCCGATTTAATTACGCTCGCTTCAATGCTGAGAATACCTGTGTCAATGCACAATGTTCCTGATGATGACATTTATCGTCCTCATTGCTGGAGCGCATTCGGCACAAAGGATTTGGAAGGTGCTGATTACAGAGCCTGCAAAAATTACGGACCACTCTATAAATAGCTTTAATCATTCAAGGGGTGCATATAAATGTATCCCTTGCTTTGTTTAAATTGAATTTTGTTTTTATCTGAAATCTGCTGATGAGGAACGGTGATTGATATGATTAAAAAATACTTTTCTGTTTGTCTGGCGGCGGCAATATCTATGTCGATGCTTGGCGGATGTTACTTTCTCCCTGATGAGGAAGAGGTCTTGGAAGCACCTAATGTAAAGGCAAGTGAAGTAAAATACACTACTATTACCGCTGAGAAAAGCGACCTTGTCAAGCAGATAATCTATTCGGGAAAGATAGCATCACGAAGTACAACAGAGCTTTCATATGAAAATCAAGGCGGAAAAATCAAAGCTCTTCATGTTTCGCCCGGCGACAAGGTGCTCAGCGGAGATTTGATTTGCGAGCTGGATACCGGAGATTTGGAATTCCAAATCAAGGACAAAAAACTTCACATAAAAAAGGCACAGCTCCAGAAGCAAATATTAAAGAAGAATAAGGCATTTCAAGCCGAGATAGACAATGCTCAGGTTGAGATCGATATTTTGAAAAATGAACTGGAACAGCTCAATAAACAGATGGAAAACTCATTTCTCTATGCAAAGAAATCAGGAACTGTTTCATCTGTAACCTCATTGTCGGCAGGAGACGAAATATCTGTCGGGGAGATTGTGGCGTCAATCGTTGACACGAAAAGTCTGTATTTAGCGATTCAGCCGAGTGAGGAAAATTTAAGAAAATATAAGATAAATCAAAAGCTGAAAATCAAATATAAAAACAAGTATTATTCGGGAAAGGTTTATATGATTCCGTCTGAGATACCTGAAAATAGCGACCAGCAATTTGAAGCGGAGAATGTGTATGTAAGGTTTACAGGAGATAAATTCCCGTCAAATGCTATTGGAAACATTGCAGACGCTGTTTTGGTTTTGGATAAAGCAGAGAATGTAATTAGTATTCCCTCGAGGCTTATAAAGAAAGTAAACGGTCAGAGTATAGTTTATATTCTCAATGAGAACGGTGAAAGAGAAGCGAGAGAGGTTGAGGTTGGACTTGAGACAGCAACGGCTTCTGAGATAAAGTCGGGACTTCAAGAGGGCGACAAAATAGTTGTCAGATAGCAGACTTTAAGTTTAAGAAAGGGAAATGGATTATGCTTACCCTGTTGTTTAGAAAAATGCAGAATACTAAGTGGATGGTAATTTGTCTTGCACTTGGCTTTATAATGGCGTCTGCTATGATGAGTACAATTCCTATCTATATGAACGCTTCCTTGCAGAGAATGCTTGTCAAGGATATGGAATCTTATCAGGTGGAGAATGAGGAAAACCCCGGTTTGTATTCGTTAGAATATAGTATGCCTCTTGATATTAGTGTGGATAAGCAGACAGAAATTGTACAAAAAATGACAGAGTCTTTTGAAGACAATTTTCGCAGTCTTGGCTTTCCGACGACCAGTGAGAAAAAGACAATTACAGATACATATCTTTATGCAAAAAACATAGATGAATCCTCAACACAGGAGCCCTCTAGGTTTTATCTCACCGGAATGACGAACGTTTATGACCATATTGAAATAAAAGACGGACGGCTTCCTGACAAAAGCAGAAGCGACGGGGTTTTTGAATGTGTGATGACAGAGGATTCTTTGCAGAATACCGGTCTGGACTTAAATCAGGTATATACAATTGCAAATGCCTTTAACGAAGGTATAACGACTAAGGTCGTTGTAGTTGGAATGTTTGACGTTAAGGATCAGAACGATCCGTATTGGTCGGAGGGTCTTGACGATAAATATGTAAGCACTATGTTTATAGATTACGACCTCATGCTTTCTCAAATAATAAAAACAAAAGCGGTATCTGTTGTTAAAATGGCTGAACACAATGCAATAGATTACCGAAACGTCAATATGACGTCTTTACCAAGTGTGACAGATTTGCTTTCCGAGCAGGAAAAGGTTTATACGTCATCAGGGGTAACTCTTACTGTTCCCGCACTTAATATTCTAAAGGACTATGCAAACAGATCTTCTCAGCTTAAGCTGATTTTATGGCTTATTCAAATTCCTGTTATGCTGATGATCCTGTTTTACCTGTTTATGGTTTCAAAGCTTAATGTTGAGGCAGAGAAAAATGAAATCGCAGTATTTAAAAGCAGAGGTGCGTCCAGGTTTCAGATAATGCTCATTTATGCTCTTGAATCTATAGTGCTGGGCGTTGTAACCGCAATTATAGGACCGCTTTTAGGTCTGGCTCTTTGCAAGATTCTGGGTGCCTCAAACGGTTTTTTGGAATTTGTAAACAGAACGGCACTACCGATAAAGCTGTCAATAGAAGCATTTTTGTACGCACTTCTTGCTGTGTGTGTATTCTTTTTTACCACTCTTGTTCCGACATATCCCGCAACGAGAACGACTATTGTCGAGCATAAGGCATCTAAAGCGGCAAAGAGGAAAATTCCGCTTTGGAAAAAGCTCGGTGTTGACATAATACTTATTGTCGGATCGGTTGCGTGGCTGTATTTTTACAATAACACTCAGCAAAAGCTTATAAGTCAGGGAGTTACTGACACAACGGCAACGGTAAACCCAGTGCTTTTTGCGGCGTCTACGGCATTTATTCTCGGAGCAGGACTGCTTGTTATCAGAATATATCCGCTCATTATAAGACTTATATACATTGTCGGCAAAAGGTTCTGGACACCTGCGCAGTATGTATCTCTCAACAATATAGGACGTTCCTCAACGGGGCGCGAGGGATTTATTATGGTGTTTTTAATTCTTACCATATCGCTCGGACTGTTCTTTGCAAACACAGCAAGGGCATTAAACCGTAACGCTGAGGAGAAAACCTATTATTCTATTGGCTGTGATGCAGTTATGGCTGAGGAATGGTATAACAGTTCTAAGGATTCTACGGTAACTCAGGAGCAGGCTGCAAATATGAGTTCTTCAACAACCGAAACAGAGGAAAACGAAGAAAGCGACGAAGTTGACGCATCGTCTCTTGTATATATTGAGCCGCCATTTGAGAGGTTTGAAAATCTATCGGGAGTAAACAAGGCTGCAAGAGTGTATAAAAACGATATTACCACAATAACCAGCGACCGTACCTTTATTAAGGAAATAGTTGAAGAGGATCGTGAATATGACAAGAGAAGAGGCGAAGGCGGCGGGGTCAGAACTACTACCGAAAGCACTAATGAGGTTGAAAATATCAATCTA
>CANPWR010000017.1 GCA_947584825.1 uncultured Clostridia bacterium
ATATGAACGCAGGTGACGAGCCGTTTATAGCAATTATCTCCTTCATCTTTTCTTTATCAATTACCGCTATATCTCCGCATGAGGAAAATATACGACACACAAGCTCAAACTCGTCATCTGAAACAGGCTCAACCTTTGCCAAAGCTGAAGCTCCTTCACCCAGCAAAAGCGGTGTGTTGGGCATAACAAGAACCACTTTAGCGTTGTGAATAGTCTTTGATTTTATATATTCACCGGTTATTCCTGCACAGATAGAGATTATAACACTGTCGCTAGTTAAATTATCCTTTATTTCATCTAAAACCTCGTCTAATTGCTGGGGTTTTATCGCAAGGAAAATATATTTGCATTTTTCTGCTAATTCCTTCGAAGATTTGCAAACTGAAACATTGAACTGCTCCAGTCTTTTTAATTTCTCGCTATCGGTATCAAATGCAGAAAGCTGTATGCTTGGGGAGTCTGCACACATATCTACATTTTTGCAAAGACCGCTGTCAAAAATGCCCTTCATTATAGCGTATCCCATATTTCCTGCACCGATAAATCCTACGTTTATCATCTTAACAAAACCTTTCACAAATAAAGTTTAAAATTAATTACACCGATACTTTTTTGAATATCCTTTTATATGCCTGTGAAATCATTGGCAGAAGAACTGAAACCATAACAAGTTCTATTGGCAGCATTACGAAATTTTTAATCAGTCTTGGAGTAAACCAGATCCTGAATGCTGTCCATTCTGAAGCCGACATAAACGGAAAATTTTTATTGGTATAGCAATAGTACAGTACTGCGGAATTTAAAACTAGATTGCATAGTACAACAACTATAATTCTTGAAACTACACTTGAAATTATAATGGACTTACCTGTTGTCTTTTTATATAAGCATATACCATAAATAAGTGCAATTATAATTTTTACCGCAAGAAGACCCAAATTATAATCCCTTGCCTTATAGCCGTCTAGAACATAACCTATTACGTCAACACCCACATTTGCAATAACACAAACCACAGGTCCGTAAAGCATTGCGATTGCCATTATTCCCAAAAAGGCAAAGGTAATACGCAAGTCGGCAGTAATATTGATTGCCATATTCCTCATTACAATAGATAATGCCATCAACACACCGCACACGGTGAGAGTGCTTACCTTTTTCAGCTCTGCAGCTGAATCCTTAAATAAATTAAAAAAGCTTTCCATAATTAAACCTCCATTCAAAATATGCTTTCTGCATAATGGAGCATGAAAAGCTTCGTTATGCATTCAGCGGGATGCGGAAACCAAACCGCAAGCGTGATGCTTTTCGTTCAAGCAGCAACTCCCCGTCTGCCCGACACTTTACGCATGATTTCCTACTCTGTATGCTTTTTTATTGTACTATCTCATGCCTTAGCGGCACGAAAATTATTAATATGCTGTATCGTTGAGAATTTGGTAAAGCTTTGTATCAAAAGGCTTTGTCATAGTGAGCGCTTCCTGAATATCGACGTCATAAACCTTGTTATCCCTCAAGCCGATAACCCTGTTTCCTATTCCCTTTTCTAAAAGTTCTACAGCATAATAACCCATTTCAGTTGCCACAATTCTGTCACGAAGCGTCGGAGAACCTCCCCTTTGTACGTGACCTAAAATCGTAGCTCGGGACTCAATACCTGTCTTTTCCTCTATATCCTTTGCAATCTGCTCGGAATTTCCTATTCCCTCTGAAACTATAATAATCGAGTGTGTTTTTCCCGATTCCCTGTTTGCAAGGATTTTCTTAATGATCTCGTCTAAGTCGTATCCCTCTTCAACAGTGATAGCACATTCAGCGCCAACTGCCGCTGCAACATTTACTGCTATAAATCCTGCTCTTCTTCCCATAACCTCAACAACAGAGCATCTGTCGTGAGACTGTGTTGTATCCTTTAGCTTATCTACCATTTCCATAGCGGTATTCATAGCAGTATCATAACCTATTGTGTATTCAGTGCAGGCTATGTCATTGTCAATCGTTCCCGGAAGACCTATACATGGAATACCATGTGCTGATAGGTCAGCAGCTCCTCTGAACGAGCCGTCTCCTCCGATAACAACTATTCCGTCAAGTCCTAGTTTTTTACACGTTTCTGTTGCCTTTAAAACACCTTCTTCAGTTTTAAATTCAGGACAGCGTGCTGTATATAAAACTGTTCCTCCTCTTTGTATAATTCCGGAAACAGTTCTTGCATTCATTTCAAAAATATCGCCGTTTATCAATCCGTTATATCCCCTGCGGATACCAAGCACTTTTATTCCTTTGTTAAGAGCCGCTCTTGTTACAGCTCTAACTGCAGCGTTCATTCCCGGAGCGTCTCCTCCGCTTGTTAAAACTCCGATAGTTTTTACCATAATAATTTTGCCTCCAATAAAATGTTGATAAAAATGGTTCAATAAATATACTAGCACAGCATATAAACTTAGTCAAGAATTTAGTAAAATCATTCACATAAGTTTAATTTTTTATTTTAATATTCATAAAAACAAGTGACTCCAAAATTCGGAATCACCTGTGTTATCTTATTTTATTGACTACTGTGCAACAGTAACCGTCAGCACATCTCCGGTTGTTGTGTCAAACTGCTGTCCTATAGCAGTACTGGTGGCTATAACATTACCCGAAGGAACACTGTCACTTTCAACATATGAAAAAGCATAAGTTATACCTAAATCTGACAAAATCTCACCATAGCTTGTTGCCGTATACCCAGAGTAATCCGGTATAACAGGCTTGTCTGTATATGAAGAATCGGAATCCGAATATGAATCTGACGACGTATCGTCATAACCACTAGACTCTCCGTTACCTGTTGATATAGTAAGCTTTAAAGTATTCTTTCTTTGTGGATCATACTCAACATCAGCAGGAATACTCTGCTTAATGATAATACCAGCATCGTACTTCTTGCTTTTCTTTTTCTTGATAACAATGTTAAAATCGTTCTCAATCGATTCTTTTACATTCTCATATTCCAAGCCCTTTAAATCCGGCATTACAGCTCCTGTACCGTAATCAATTTGAGAAGAAACCTCAGAGCTTTGATCAGTATTATCATCAGATGTTGGTTCCTCCGTAACCGTAACAGACGTTATATTGCTGGATACGGTACTCGGCGTACTTTCATTACTTCCGCCTGTGAACATTTCAGCCAAAAAGAACAGTCCAACTCCTACAAGCAGAGCCAGTGCTATTGAGCCTATAACTGTAGGAATAAGGTTTTTCCTTTCTGATGATTCTTCGTCATCAGTATCGTCATAGTCATAATCATTATAGTTATTTCTGAGCCTCTCGTCAGATGTATCTACATGAATAGTTTGGGTAGCACCCTTTTGATGCTCGACTACATATTCCGGCTGTTCAAAAAGCTTAGTGACAAGCTCGGTAATCGTCTGAACCCTAGTTTCAGGATTAACCCTCAGAGCCTGCATAATTACTCTAGATACATTTGAAGGGACATTTATGCTCATTTGCCTTAAATCAATAATATTGTCAGCCTGCTTTCTGGAAACAGCATTAGGCGGTAAAACGCCGGTAAGCATTCTATAAAGCACAGCTGCAATTGCATAAACATCAGTCCAAGTTCCAAGCCAGTCCAAAGAATTATACTGCTCAGGTGCAGCATACCCAGGATAAAGCTCCGATGATAAGTCGGAATTTTCAACTCTTACAGCGCTTATGCTGAATCCTATAAGCTTGAGCTCACCCTTTGGAGTTACTATAATATTATCAGGACAAATTCCACCGTGAATTATTCCGGAATTGTGAATGAGACTGAGCGTTGTAAAAATAGGAGGAAAAATCTTTTTGATTTGTTCCCAACTAAGCCTGTCGCCATTGCCCTGCAAAAATTTTTTGAGAGTTATTCCCTCAACGTATTTTGATATAACGTACATAGTATTATTTTCAGCAAACATATCAATTGCAGGAACAAGATGAGAAAGAGTTCTCATTCTGGATAATGACTTATTAAGCTCTGCAAACTCTGACATATAAGTCTTATACTTATTTAGAGAATCGGTTTTTACCATAATCTTATGACTTTGCTTTGTTCTTGTACAAAGCGTATCAGGCATATATTCGTGTATAACGACCTTAGAGGAAGTCACAGTATCAAAACCGATATAGACTGCGCCCTCTCCGTTATACGACAAAACCTTTCCTACAATATATCTTTCATCAAGTATAGACTTCGGCGGTAAATATGACTGAAGATACGGCGAATCTGCATTGTAATTGCAATAACTGCAGGTGCCATCCTCTTCTAACTCATTCATACACCCCATACAGAGATTTTGAATATTTTCCATAAAATCCTCCGTAAACATACTTTCTCGTGTAACCTATCATAGCAACATTATTTCTCAAAGTCAACAAGTTTAAGCTAATTGTAGACATTATGAAATAATTTGTATCTTTTCTGTAATATTTGATAATGTTTTTGTCTTTTTATTGAAATTAAATAATAAACAGATTGTTTCCGTATTAATATTTGTTAAAAAGCAATAAAAATAGTGCTTGTTTTATCAGTATTGCATATAAAATAATATGCAGCATTTTTTGCAAAATAATCAAAATATCCGTCCGGCAATTAACCGAACGGACAAAATATTATACTTTATTACTTTTTGTCATATTGTTAGCTGAAATTGATCGGGATCTTCCAGATCCTTTGCAAAACTGCCGGCAACAGGAATGTTTTTAGTTTTGTATTTCGTCATAGTTTTAAGTGTATCATCGTCAACGATAAAAGCCTTTTCAAGAGTGTTCTTTGCTTTCAGAGTCTGAGCCTGTACGCCTATAGTATCTCTTGAAGTCTTAGGCAAAAGCAGACCCGTATTAAAAATAATTACCCTGCTGTTTGATGATTTAAGCATAAGATTAACCTCATCCTTTATATGAAAAGCTTCAACTAGTCTTGACTTTGCCCCGTATGCATTAGCAAGCTTCTTCCTGTTAGTCTTTGTTTCATATGCCTTTAACGGCACTTTTGCAACCTTTCCGTTTTCAAATACGAATATCATATATCCGCTGTAATCATTTGTCGCAACCATATACCTAACATTTTCGCCATCGTCAAAGCTCAGAGCTGCAGGTATATAATCTCCTAGCGCACTTGCTTTTGTATCATCAAACTGAGAAGCTCTCGCCTTATAAACAGTAGCCTTATCAGTGAAGAATAAAAGCTCTGATTTGTTTGTTATCTCAATCTCCTGAGAAATAACATCTCCGTCCTTTAGCTTTTGAGTGTTAGCCATTCTCAGCGACTGCGGAGTGATTTTCTTGAAGTAGCCGCTCTTTGACATAAATACAGTACATTTATAGTCAGGAACTTCATCATTCTCTACATAATCCTCAACATCGTCTGCATAATAGAATTGAGTTTTTCTTGGCTTTCCGTATTTTTTTGAAACCTCACCTAGCTCGTCTATAATAATCTTTTTGATACGTCTTTCACTGTCAAGAATATCTATCATATCCGCAATATCTGCCTCAAGCTGTTCTATATCCTGAAGTCTTTTTAGAATATATTCCTTGTTGAGATGACGCAGTTTGATTTCTGCAACATACTCAGCCTGTATTTCGTCAATAGAAAATCCAATCATAAGGTTCGGAACGACCTCTGCCTCTTCTTTTGTCTCACGGATAATTTTAATTGCTTTATCAATATCAAGCAGAATCTTTGAAAGTCCTTTTAATAAATGAAGTCTGTCCTGCTTTTTCTTTAAGTCATATGAAACTCGACGCTTTACGCAGCCAGTTCTAAATTTTATCCACTCGTCTAAAATCTGATAAACTCCCATTACCTTTGGATAGCCGTTTACAAGTACATTGAAGTTTGCCGAATAGGTATCCTGAAGAGGAGTAAGCTTATAAAGTTTCTGCATAAGTTTATCAGGGTCAGTCCCTCTTTTCAGATCTATAGTAATTTTAAGTCCGCTTAGATCTGTTTCGTCTCTGATATACTGTATCTCTTTGATTTTTCCTAGCTTTATCAAAGACACTATCTTTTCAATAATTGCTTCTATTGTAGTAGTCGGAGGAATCTCTGTTATCTCAATGCAGTTGTCACTCTTATCGTAGTTGTACTTTGCACGAACTTTGACTGAGCCCCTGCCTGTTTCGTATATTTTCTTTAGCTCGTCCTCGTCATATAGCATAAAAGCACCTGAAGAAAAATCAGGACCTTTCAGCGTTTCAAGTATATTGAAATCCTTATTCTTCATCAATGCTATAGTGGTTTCGCAGATTTCAGTCAGATTAAAAGAACAAACAGAGCTTGCCATTGAAACTCCTATTCCGACATTTGAATTCACCAATATAGATGGAAATGTCGCAGGAAGAAGCGTCGGCTCCTGCATTGTATTATCATAGTTCGGAACAAAGTCAACCGTATCCTTGTCAATATCACGGAAAAGCTCGTTGCAGATTGGGTCTAATTTAACCTCTGTGTAACGTGAAGCCGCATAAGCCATATTCTTAGAATACGCCTTACCGAAGTTTCCCTTCGAGTCAACATACGGATGCAAAAGCGTTTCATTTCCCCTTGAAAGCCTTACCATAGTCTCGTAAATAGCGGCATCTCCGTGAGGATTAAGTCTCATAGTCTGACCTACAACATTTGCAGACTTCGTTCTTGAACCTGTTAGCAATCCCATTTTATACATTGTATAAAGCAGCTTTCTGTGAGACGGCTTGAAACCGTCGATCTCAGGGAATGCACGGGAAACTATTACGCTCATAGCATAGGGCATATAGTTTTTCTCAAGAGTTTCTGTTATTCTCTCCTCAACAACCTGTCCTGCGCCCTCAATATAAGCGTTTACCTCTGGAAGCTTTTTCTTTTCCTCTTGTTTCTTTTTCCTTGCCATTTATTTTATATCAATGCCTTTGAAATACAAAGGCTCTCCTTTCATCGGATTTACGAGACGGAACCGACTCAAAAAGTGCATAATTTATTTTTTACGCTATACCCATTTATGATATATCAGCCATCTCTAAGTAATCGTGTCCGTTTATCGAAATAAAATCCTTCCTACCCTGAAGATTGTCACCCAACAGCATATCAAACATAAATGAAGTATGCTCCATCTCCTCGTGAGGAAGCACCTGAATAAGCCTTCTCGTCTCAGGATTCATTGTTGTAAGGTTCATCATCTCAGGCTCATTCTCGCCAAGACCTTTTGAACGCTGTAAAGTATATTTCTTATCTCCTATCATTGACAGAATCTCAGTCTTTTCCCTTTCATCATAAGCGAAATATGTCTTGTCTTTAGTTGTAATCTCAAACAAAGGTGACTCTGCGATATATACATATCCCCTGTCAATTAGAGTAGGAGTAAGACGATATAACATAGTAAGTATCAGTGTTCTTATCTGAAAACCGTCTACGTCAGCATCGGTACAGATAACGATTTTATTGAATTTCAAAGCGTCGAGGTTAAACAGCGAGATGTCCTTATTTGCCTTTGATTTAACTTCAACCCCGCAGCCGAGAATCTTTATTAGATCCGTTATGATTTCATTTTTAAATATCTTGTCATAATCAGCTTTTAAGCAGTTGAGAATCTTTCCTCTTACTGGAATAACTGCCTGAAATTCAGCGTCTCTCGCAAGCTTTACAGCACCGAGTGCAGAATCTCCCTCAACTATATAAAGCTCCCGCCTTGTGACATCTTTTGTACGGCAGTCAACAAACTTCTCAACCATATTTGCAAGGTCCATTGACTGCGAAAGCGTTTTCTTTAAATTGAGCCTTGTTTTCTCTGACTTTTCCCTGCTTCGTTTATTTATAAGCACCTGTTCTGCAATTTTTGAAGCCTCGTCAGGGTTTTCAATAAAGTATATCTCAAGCTGATGCTTTAAAAAGTCGGTCATACAATCGTATATAAATTTATTTGTAATAGCCTTTTTTGTCTGGTTTTCATAAGAGGTCTGTGTCGAAAAAGAGCTTGAAACCAATACCAGACAATCCTCAACATCCTCAAAGGTAATAGGCTTTTCGTTCTTTGTGTATTTATTATTCTGCTTTAGATAACTGTCTATCTGCGAGCGAAATGCCTGTCTGACAGCCTTTTCAGGAGAACCCCCGTGCTCTAAGAAACTGGAGTTGTGATAATACTCAGAGAACTTCACCTTATTTGAAAAGGTAAATGCAACACCCAGCTTTACCTTGTATTCCTCTTTATCCTCTCTGTCCTTTCCCTTTCTGTCGGCATAGCAGGTCTGAATAGAAGTTAAGTTTTCGCCGTTTACTATCTCTGAAACATAATCGGATATTCCGTTTTCATAAAAGTAAGTCTTTTCGTCAAACGACCCTTTTTCGTTCTGAGTTCTCAGAACAAACTTTACATTGGGATTAACCACCGCCTGCTTTTTAAGTATGTCCTCAAAGTATTCATTCTCAATATTAATATCTGTAAAGACATCTAAATCCGCTCTCCAGCGAGTTTTTGTACCCGTCTTTTTTCTTGTGGTAGGCTCTTTTTTTAAGCCCCCGATGTTTTCCCCTTTTTCAAAATGAAGATTATATTTATATCCGTCTCTGTGAACCTCCACATCCATAAACTCTGAAGCGTATTGCGTAGCACAAGCGCCCAAACCGTTTAATCCGAGAGAAAATTCATAGTTATCACCGGAGTTATTGTTATACTTTCCCCCTGCGTAAAGTTCGCAATATACAAGCTCCCAGTTATAGCAGTTCTCGCTTTTATTGAAATCCACAGGACAGCCACGACCGAAATCTTCGACTTCTATCACATTGTCGTTATATTTGGTAAGTATAATCTTATCGCCGTTGCCGTCTCTTGCCTCGTCGATTGAGTTTGACAAAATCTCAAAAACCGAGTGTTTACAGCCTTCAAGACCGTCAGAGCCGAATATTACGGCAGGACGTTTTCTTACACGCTCCGCACCCTTTAAAGAAGTAATGGCCTCATTATCATAATTATTGTTTTTCTTTGCCACGAAAACATTTCCCTCTCTTTGTTCTTTATGAATTTAATTATCCGATTTTTTATAATATTTATACATATTTAATAGTATACCACAACATATATGGTTTTGTAAATAGATATATACCATATTTGTTAAAAATGCCTACTATAAATAAAGATAAAATAATCTAATATTATATGCATAACTTGGGAATGTGTGAATATAATTCTAAAGGAAGAAGCTAAAACATTCCTAAAGGAGGATGACATTTAATGGACTTAACTTTGAACCATGAGAGCTTTATATCAAATGAAATTGCATTCGACGGAAGCAGTGAGCAATCTGTTGAGCTTGATTACATACTTCCCGACTATCTTCCTGATATATTCAGAATTTTAAAGTGCTCATTTTATCCGAAGGTGATCTCTCATAGTGTAAACGGTGAGAAGCTTATCTTTGATTTAACTTTGTCTATAAAAATTCTTTACCTATCAAATGAATCGTCGAGCATAAACTGCATTGAACAAAAGCAAAACTACACCAAAACCGTTGACCTTTCCTGCTCCCCTGAAAACCCATGCTTTAAGATCAATCCCTGCGTTGATTACGTAAACTGCAGAGTTGTTAATTCACGAAGGCTTGACATAAGAGGAGCTGTAAGTACGAAGGTCGTTCTTGAGTGTGAAAAGTCGACTGATATAATTTCCAGTGCAAAAGGTCTTAATGTTCAGCTAAAAAAAGAATATGTGACCTTTCCTGCAAGAAGACTGATAGCTGCAAAGAGAATTACAATTACCGAAGAAATAGAGCTTAGTAAGACAAAAGGAAAAATCAACTCTGTTATCAAATCTGATTGTATAATAAACAGCTTAGACAAAAAGATCATTGCCAATAAGCTGATCATAAAGGGAGAAGCAAAGATTTCTCTGCTTTACAACTGTGAAATTGAGAATGATGAACCTCAGAAAATTGAAACAGTTAAGTTTTCTATTCCGTTCAGTCAGATAATCGATATTGATGGAATTACCGAACAGTATGAGGCTGTAACTAATATTTCCCTTGCATCACTTGAACTTATTCCGAACAAATCAAGCGACGTCAGTGAAATAGAGTGTGAGATAATTTTACTTGTAAACTGCATCGCATTCAGATACGACACACTGGAACTTGCAACCGATGCTTATTCAACTAAATATATGTGTAATTTTGACTGTGCCGACATTAAACTTGAAAAAAAGCCAATAGAGATAAAAGAAAATCAAACGATAAAAGCAGAACTCACCTGCAATGACTCGGAAATCAGTACTGCTATTGATGTCTGGGCAAAGGCGTATAACATTCAAAGCAGATACAAAATGGATAAGAAAAGTTTTATCGTTTTCGGTAATATAGAAGTAGGCGCAATAGCAAAGGACGAAAACGGATGTCCGCTATACCTTGAGGATACTATTTCCTTTGAGCACTGCCTTGATATGAAGGTTGATGAAAATTCAACCGCCGATCTTGATGTATATATTGACAACTGCACATTTACCATAGCTTCTTCAGATAAAATTGAAATAAAAGCAGAATTGTTCATATGCGGTTACATAAAAGAACTCGATACAAGAAAACTGATAACTAACATTAACGTAAATGAAGATAATGTTAAAAGCAGAGAAAACTGCTATGCAGTAAAGCTCTATTATGCCGAGCAGAACGAAGATATTTGGGAAATAGCTAAAAAATTCTCAACATCAGTTTCGGCTATCGCTCAGGAAAATGAACTGTCAGACAGCACAAAGCTTCAAAGAGGAATGTTACTCATTCCCATACTTGATTAAAGGAGGTAGATATTAGTGAACAGCGAACAGATATATTCCGATATTGCCAAACGAACCGGCGGAGACATCTACATAGGCGTTGTAGGACCTGTAAGAACAGGAAAGTCAACCTTTATCCAAAAATTTATGGAAACTCTGGTTATTCCCAAGATCGACAACGAATACGTTAAGGAACGTGCCATAGATGAGCTTCCGCAATCGGCAGGCGGCAAAACAATTATGACAACAGAGCCGAAATTTATTCCTGAGGATGCTGTTGAACTAACACTTGATGACGGTGCAAAATTCTCAGTAAGAATGATAGACTGTGTAGGATACGTTATTCCAAGCTCGGTCGGCTACTTCGAGGACGAAGCTCCGCGAATGGTCAACACACCGTGGTTTGACAAAGAAGTTCCGTTCAATATGGCGGCTGAAATCGGTACGCAGAAGGTAATTTCAGAACACTCCACAATCGGTCTGGTTGTGACGACCGACGGAAGCATAACCGATCTTCCCCGTGATGAGTATGAAGAAAGCGAACAGCGTGTTATAAAAGAGCTTTCTGAAATAAACAAGCCGTTTGTGGTGCTATTAAACTGCCTTGAACCGAGATCAGAAGCGTCACAAAATTTGTGTGAAGAGCTTAAGGAAAAATATAAGACAACCGTTATGGCTGTAAACTGTCTTGACCTTGACGAATCCGACATAATGGAGATCATCTCCCAGATACTATATGAATTCCCTATCAGAGAGATAAACATCAATATGCCAAAGTGGATTAATACCCTTGAAAAAACTCACTGGCTTAAAGAAAACATTTTCACTTCAATAAAAGAGGCTACAAAAAATTTAGAGCATATCCGTGAGGTAAGAAACTGCACAGATTTCATAAGTGCCAACGAAAATATTACAAACTGTTTTATCGAGCAAATGGATTTGGGCAAGGGTACTGTTGTAATGAATATCACGCTGAACAGCAGTCTTTTCTTTAAGATAATCGGAGAAGCCACTCACCTTGATATAAATGACGAAAGCGATCTGCTCCCACAGATTTTGAAACTTAAAAAGATAAAAGATGAGTATGAAAAGTTTGAAAGCGCTTTGGCAGAGGTTGAAGCCACAGGCTACGGCATCGTTATGCCATCTACAGAGGAACTGTCATTAGATGAACCTGAAATCATCAAACAAGGCGGTCAATACGGTATAAAACTTAAGGCCACCGCTCCGTCAATACATATGATGAAAGCCAACATCACTACTGAGATCAATCCGATTGTCGGCAGTGAAAAACAATCGGAGGAACTAGTCCTTTATATGCTCAACGACTTTGAAGAATCACCCGAAAAAATCTGGGAATCCAACATTTTCGGAAAGTCGCTGAATGAGCTTGTGAATGAAGGTCTGCACAACAAGCTTCACAAGCTGCCTCCCGAGGCAAGACAAAAGCTGAGCGAAGCTGTAGAACGAATTATAAATGAGGGTTGCTCAGGTCTTATATGCTTCATAATATAATACAAAAACACCCAAGGAGAAATCAATCTCTTTGGGTGTTATATTATATACTTTTAACAGATATATGTATTCTAAAAGATTCGTAAAATGTGTCTTACTGTTGTAAAATCTAATCCTCTTTTAATCCATCGAAAAAAGACACAGGTACACCGAGAAGTATTCCTGAGTTTGGTATTGACAAATCACCAAAGACTTTATTAATAGCCTTTCTTGCGTCTTCTACTTTAGAATCCTTAACGGCAAATAAAATTGTTTTACTGGACATTTCCTTTTCGCCCTTGAGCATAGTAGTCAAAACATCAAACATGGGAAGCTCCTCCATATCCTTGATGGAATTTGCCATACCGGTACTTGAAAGAACCGTAGCTCCTCTTATATCGGTTAAAGCAAGCTCTTTCATAAGCTGATCTATTTTATCCTCTTTTTTTGTTACAAATATCAATAATTGCATTCTATTCGCCTCCTGTTATACTTGAGAAAAGGACACGCAAACCCATTCCTCACTTTCTAATACCATACTCCTTTTAAATCCGCAATTTTCAATTATATTGACTACTTCATCTTTTCTTTGCTTAATAATTCCAGACACTATCAATACTCCCCTGTCTGACAGGAACTCTTTGAAATATCCGCTCATCGCAATAAGTACATCAGAAACTATATTTGCGACAACTATGTTAAATCCCCCTCCGATTTTATCCCTCAACCGAGAATCAGAGGTTATATCACCGCAAAAAGTTTTGACACAATCCTTTGAGATATTATTTTTCAATATATTCTCATTAGCAATCTTTACCGCATTTTCATCAACATCAACCGCTGTAAGCCATGACGCCCCGAGCAGCATTCCAGCTATCCCGAGTATTCCACTTCCGCAGCCCAAGTCCAAAATTCTATCCCCGATATGAATGTTCTTTTCAAGGTTTTCTAGACACAACTGTGTTGTATCATGCTGACCTGTTCCGAAACTTGACGCAGGATCAATCTCTAAAATCTTTCTAGACTCATTTATATCAACCTTCTCCCAAGACGGTTTGATAAGTAATCTGTCACCTACAGTCAAAGGCTTGAAGTATTTGCGCCAGTTGTTTGCCCAATCCTCTTCTTTGATATTATTAAGCTCAATACTAAGCTCACCGTATTCACCTAACTTATCAGATTTCTTCAACAAATCTAATTCTGTTTTAATTGAGCCTATATTTTCGCTTGCATGTATGTCGTTTTTGACATAAACAATTACTTTTGTTTCACAGCTTTTTAAGCTCAGCAAATTGTCATCAATATAATCCCAATTGCCATTCTTATCGTTTAAAAATTCTTCAAAGTCCTTTGCATCTTCTATAGCAAAACCCGTTATTCCTATATCCATCAATCTACTGCAAACTTGCTCTATTCCGGCAGTTGATGTTTTAATATGTACTTCTATCCATTCGGTTACATTCTCGGACATAAATTTTGTCACTTCCAACAGCATTATATTCCAATTATATTTAGTATATCATATTTCACCTAAAAAGTAAAGCGAAATGAGTCTGAATTTGTGCCAAATCTGCATTTATATTATAAATAAATTATGATATATTTATTTAATCAATTGAATTATATAATAATATTATAATTGCTGCAAAACGAATAAATATTACAATGTTATGTTGACTGTTTTTCTCGATAAGTATATAATAAATACAGAAAATTTAAATAATTTCTACAATATATCCGTCAGCAGATTGACGTATTAGAGAACTTATGCTTTTGGAATAATAGTTAAAATAATTAAATAAGGAGTGTATAAATGGCTAATCCATATCTTCCAAACTGGGAATATATTCCTGACGGTGAACCGAGAGTTTTTGGTGACAGAGTTTATGTATACGGTTCACACGACCGTGCCGGTTCATACAAATTCTGTGATTATGTTTTAAAATGCTGGAGTGCTTCAGTTGACAATCTAAACGATTGGGTGTGTCACGGAGATATTTTTCATACACAAGCAGATTACGACCACTCTTCAGATACTGATTGGACAACACAGGATAATCAACTCTATGCACCAGATGTAATTGAAAAAGACGGTAAGTATTATCTTTACGCATATATAATTAATGCTAAGGGCTGTGTTGCAGTCAGCGACAAACCGGAAGGACCGTTTAAATTATTGTCAAAATACAAATACACGATACCTGATGAAATTTGCTGTAACGGTTGGTTTATTGATCCTGGAGTTTTTGTTGATGATGACGGGAAAGTATATATTTACTGTGGTTTTGAAAGTTCCTTTATGGCACAGATAAATCCTGATAATATGTACGAGATTTTAGACGGAAGCTGCATAGAGCATATTATTCCATGCGTGATCAGTGAAAAGAACGGCTTTGATAAAAAAGAAAAACTATTTTTTGAAGCTGCGTCAATGCGTAAGGTAGGAAATACTTATTATCTGATTTATTCTCCCCTTAAGGGCAGCAGACTCGCCTATGCAACATCTAATAAACCAACGGGACCTTTTACATATCGTGGTTATATAATAGATAACGGAATTGATTATCCGGCAGGTAATAATCACGGTTCTATTGTTTGCATTAAAGGACAATGGTATATTTTCTATCACCGCATGACCAATGGAACGATAATGTCCAGGCGGGGCTGTGTAGAAAAGATTGAAATTCTGCCTGACGGAACGATCCCGACAGTAGAAATGACCTCGCTTGGTTTTGAAAGTTCACTCTCACCTTATTGCGAAACACCTGCCGACATTGCCTGTGTTCTAAAAGGCGGCGCCCTAATTACTGAAAAGAATGTATTTGAACGTGTTATAACTAATATAAAAGATGGCTGTGTTATCGGATATAAATATTTTGACTTTGGTGATGATCACTCAAGTAAAACTATGCAGTTTGCCGCACAAATACTTGGCTGCGGCTGCGACTGCGTTATGCATATACTTATCGACAATGAAAACGGAAAAGAAATAGGCAATTGCAAAATAGGACATGACGATGCCATAGTAACTTCCAAAGTAGAAAAAATAACTGAACGTCACGCTTTGTTTCTTAAAATTACTACCGATTATCCGTCCGATTGGACAGGAAATTTGTTAAAGGAACGATGTTTATTTGAACTCAAATCTTTTGTCTTTATGAAATAATGCGATACAGAAACAATAAACCCCCTTGAAAAAACAAGGGGGATTTTAGTTTAAAACATATATGTTATTGATTTATTTGTACATTGTTTTAATGAAAACATTTCTTAGTTCTGTTCTTGATCCTTATCTCCGGCTTCTTGCTTTTTCTTAGGAAAAATCGTGTAATATATCTTTCCCCCGATTTTACGATACAGCGGACGCTTTGCATATTCAAGGCTTATTTTCATTTTCTCTAGCCTTAATGCTGCGCTGTTAAGCTTATTTTCATAAATCTGTTCAATATGTTCTATCTTATTTTTCATATCTTCATTCTGGAGTTCAAGCATTCTTCCGCATATCAAAACCATCTCCTCAACAGAATAGTTTTCTGCTGAACCGTCACCTTTTTTAATCTCATCATAGAAAAGCCTTCCGTCTTTTCTGTTCATAAACTCTCTCGCAACAGATGAATTTGAATCATTGTATTTTTTTAGAAAATCAATGCGCTCATTATAACTCATATATTCGCACTTCAAACTGCCGTTTTCCGCTTCATACTCCTCCTGAGCCTTTTTTAGATACTTTACCGCCCAGTTAAGCTTTGTGCTGAAACAGTCCATGCTGTTTAAGATTCTCTTTATCTCAAGATACCTGCCGTGCAAGCTGCTGTTTACAACCATGTCCGCAGACTCATATCTCTCATCCAGTTCAAGACCGATTACCTTAAGAAAGTCAGAAATAAGAGTGTTTCCGCTGCCCTCATACTGCTGCTTCTCATATGCCCTGACAATAATATTTTCCTTGCCAACAACCATTGCAATACTCTTTAGCCTGTCATAGTAATCGAGCTTGAAAAAGCCGTATTCATCAGACTTGACATACTCCTGAAAACTTATCTGCATTGTCTCTCTGACCTGCTGAGACCAATAAGACTCCAGTACTAAGTCCTGCCTTCTTAAATATACTATTACCTTTAAATCTATTCCTCTCTCGGTTAGTCCATTCTTGAGCGATTTCCAAAATTCCTTGCGCTTTATATATCCGTTCCAGATGTTTTCATCAGACATGATAATATTCGGAAATGTTTCAGATAAATCCTTGATCTTATCCAGTCCCTCAATAAAACGCTCATCCTCTTTTTTTCTATTCGCTTCAAACTCTTCTTCTGATTCGCACAGCTCTTTTTTATAACGGTAAACCATAAAATGTGCATTACGGTATATACCGATCCCGGGATAACGATAACCAAAATCAGGATAACAATAACCCTGCTCCTCAAGAAGTTCTTTATTTAACGGCAAAAACTTCTGAATTGCAGAAGTACCGGTCTTGGGAGTTCCTATATGCAAATATAATGTCGCCATATTTTGTTCCCCTTAATTATTATATTCTTGATTCCAATTCCTCCAGCAGAATATCTATGCACGTTTCAATATCGTGCTCTGCAGTGTTGATAGTAATATCAGGATTCTCAGGTGGCTCGTATGGCGATGAAATTCCTGTAAAGTTCTGAATTTCACCCATTCGTGCTTTTTTATAAAGCCCCTTAACATCACGCTTCTCGCACTCCTCAAGCGGTGTGCTTACATATATCTCAATAAAATTATCTTCACCTATTATCTCTTTAGCATTTCTCCTGTCACGCTTATAAGGCGAAACAAATGAATTTATAACGATAACACCGGCATCATTCATCAGCTTTGATACTTCGGCAATACGTCTTATATTCTCTATTCTATCCTGTTCTTTAAAGCCTAAGTTCTTATTAAGTCCCATACGCACATTGTCGCCATCCAAGGTCATTGTGTGCTTTCCTACTGCAAACAGACGCTTTTCCAAAGCATTCGCCAAAGTTGACTTTCCAGAACCTGAAAGACCCGTGAACCAAATAGTTCTAGCCTTTTGACCCTTTTGGTTTTCTCTCTGCTCTCTGGTAATGTCCATCTCGTGATAAGTAAGGTTGTCTGATCTGTTCAGCTTGTGCATTACAACTCCGCAGGCAGATGTCATATGAGTTATACGGTCAATCAGTATGAGTGCACCGAGTGTCGGATTTTGTGCAAACTCATCAAAAACAATCTTCTCAGACACCGAAATGTCACACTCGGCAATCTCATTTTTATATATTGCATCAGCAGATACCTCACTGCCGGTATTTACATCTATCTTGTGCTTGATATTCATAACAACCGCTGGGATTTTCTTTGTTCCAAGCTTTAAAAGATAGTTTTTACCTGCAACAAGCTCAGTATCGTCCATCCAAAGCAGTTTTGCAGTAAACAGATTTCCCACGGTGGGTCTTGCTCCGCTTACCAGAACACAGCCTCTTGAAACGTCAACCTCTTTGTCTAGCTGAACGGTAACCGCCTGACCCTTTTTTGCACTTTCAACTTCTTTGCCGGCACAAATAATGCCCTTCACATTAGCCTTTTCCTTAGACGGCAAGGCAGTTATTTCATCACCGACTTTAAGCTTTCCTGTTTCTATCTGACCCGAAAAGCCTCTGTAGGTGTGATTAGGTCTGCAAACTCTCTGAACAGGCATTGTATAACCCTTTTCAACGTCATCAGCATGAACGTCTATCTCCTCTAAATATGAAAGCAGTGTTCCGCCACGATACCATGTCATATGCTCTGACTCAGTTGTAATATTATCTCCCTCAGTTGCAGATACAGGAATTATCTTTACCGACTCATAGTCAAATTCTGCAAGGAGCATTCTTATCTCTTTTTCTATCTTCTTGAACCTGTTGCGGTCAAAGTGGATCAGATCCATTTTATTTACGGCAAATACAAAGTGTTTTATACCCATTAGTGAGCAAATTCTTGCATGCCTTCGCGTTTGAACCAAAACTCCCTGAGACGCATCTACCAATATAACAGCAAGCTCAGCAAATGACGCACCTACCGCCATATTTCTTGTGTATTCCTCATGTCCGGGAGTGTCAGCTACTATAAAAGATCTACGCTCTGTTGTGAAATAACGGTACGCAACATCTATTGTTATTCCCTGCTCACGCTCTGCCATAAGACCGTCTAAAAGCAGCGAATAATCTATGCTGCCCTCTCTTGAGCCGACCTTGCTGTCCAGCTCTAAAGAACGCTCCTGATCAGCAAACAACAGCTTTGCATCATAAAGCATATGTCCGATAAGGGTAGATTTTCCGTCGTCAACGCTTCCGCAGGTAATGAATTTCAAAAGTCCGTTCATTTTAGAAATAGCCCTCCCTTTTTC
>CANPWR010000018.1 GCA_947584825.1 uncultured Clostridia bacterium
GCCTGTATTTCGTCTCGAAATATCACCCTTGTACGGCTGATACTCTGCAAAAACCGAACTCATTATGCCCTCGCCCTTGGTGTCTGTCAAAAACTCGCTCTTATATCCGAATAACCCCCTAGCAGGAATCAAAAACTCTAACTTCATTCGGCTTCCCACAGGAGTCATCTCCTGAAGCTCGCCCTTTCTTGCACCCAGCTTTTCCATAACAGCTCCCACGTTATCGGCAGGAACGTCTACGACAAGACGCTCAATAGGCTCGTTAAGCTTTCCGCCTATCTCTTTGAATAAAACTCTCGGAGTTGAAACCGAAAGCTCATACCCCTCTCTGCGCATATTCTCAATCAGAATTGAAAGGTGCATCTCACCACGACCCGCAACTCTGAAGCTGTCTGTTGTTTCGCCGTCAGATACTCTCAGAGAAACGTCCTTCAAAAGCTCTTTAAAGAGCCTGTCCCTAAGCTGGCGTGACGTAACATACTTACCCTCTCTGCCTGCAAACGGACTGTTATTTACCGAGAAAGTCATCTCAACAGTAGGCTCGGAGATCTTCACAAAAGGTATAGGCTCAAACTTCCCGAACTCGCAAATGGTATCGCCGATATATATGTTCTCGATACCGCTTATGCAGACAATATCTCCAGCCTTTGCACTTTCGCAGGCAACACGGTTAAGTCCCTCTATCTGATAGAGAGAAACTATCTTACCTCTGTACTCTTTTTTTGTCTCGTGATAATCCCCTACAGAAACGTCTTGGTTTACCCTTATCTCTCCCCGCTCAATACGACCGATAGCGATTCTGCCAACATAGTCGTTATAGTCGATCGACGAAACGAGCATTTGAAGGCTTCCGTTTTCATCGCCCTTAGGCGCAGGAATGTAGTTTAAAATAGTATCGAAAAGGGGTATCAGATCTGTTCCTACTTTATCCGCCGTGTACGAAGCTGTTCCGTCTCTGCCTGAGCAGTATAAAAACGGACTGTCAAGCTGTTCATCGGTAGCGTCAAGGTCCATCAAAAGCTCTAGAACCTCGTCCTCGACCTCGCCCAGTCTTGAATCGGGTCTGTCTATCTTGTTGACTACCACAATTACCTTGTGTCCCAACTCAAGAGACTTCTGCAAAACAAATCTGGTCTGAGGCATTGTACCCTCTGCCGCATCGACAAGCAGGATAACTCCGTCAACCATTTTAAGAACACGCTCAACCTCTCCGCCGAAATCTGCGTGACCGGGCGTATCGATAATGTTTATCTTAACATTCTTATAAACAACAGACGTATTCTTTGCAAGTATGGTAATTCCACGCTCTCGCTCTATATCATTGTTGTCCATAACCCTCTCGTTGACAACCTGATTTTCTCTGAATGTTCCGCTTTGCTTGAGCATCTCGTCAACAAGCGTAGTTTTTCCGTGGTCAACGTGAGCGATAATTGCAATATTTCTTAGATCCTCTCTTAACATTCCTTAACTTACCTCCGAATTTATTTCATATATCATATAAAACAATTTTAATATGCTATTGCATAACTTTTTTATTATATCAGAAATTTGTTAATAATGCAAACTGCCGAAAAGGAATGTTTGAATTTAGCATTAAATATAGTTTCCGTACTTTTGCTCTCCTTTGATTTTCGGAACGCAGTTAAGAGTATAATCGTCATACTCGTTTAAATCGTAAGAGTGTTCGGATTGCTTATTCTTGTCCTCATCAATCCACTTTCTGATTGTCAAGTCATAATCATTATAGTGCTTTCCATTCTGCTGGCAGTATTCATCGACCTTTTTGATATACTCATCAATCTTATTCTTACCGAAGTCTTTAACAAGGCTTGAGTATTGGCTTTCGGATAATTGTACATTTTTGTATTCCCCGTATTTCTTTAAAGAATTTATACCAGAGCCTTTTGATTTTATTGGGTGAGAGGAATCAGACGAGTCTTTCTCTAACTCTAAACTAACCTTACCTAAACTATCCTCTCCTAACCTGTGGCAACCATCTGTCAACCGTTGGTTGTCACCTGTTATACCAATGGTATACTGTCCATCTTTTTGCAGAGTGATCTGTTCCATTTCCTCTTGATTTTTTGTTGGAGAATACCTGTCTTTTCTTATATAATTATGAATTTTCCAATGCCTTATCACAACTATTCCGCTTTCAAAAGCAATTATAAATTTTTTTGCTATCAGCATTTTTAAATCATCATCTTTACAGCACACATTCCTCATTATGGATTTTGGATTATTTACAAAACCGTCGTCATCCGCCCTCATAGCAAGATGGAAATATAAAGCCTGTGCAGTCAGCGGCATATCAAGAAAGCAATCACTGTCTATGACCGTCTTTGAAAACATTCTCCTTTCTGCCATTATCCTTCCTCTTTTCTATATTAGCTTTCACTTATACCTATAAAAAGCAAAAAAGTTGCACGTTTTAGTGCAACACAACGGTGACGTTGTATCCTCTGCTGCCTTTGGGAAGTTTGTATAATGTGTTTACTTTGAAAAACGGCAGGCTATTACCCAGATACAAGAAAAAATTATAGACAAAACTGCCGAGCAACGGTGACCAGCGAACCGCTAGGGGTTCTGCCGCCTTTGGGAAGTTTGTATAATGTGTTTACTATGTACAACGGCAGGCTAGTAGTTAGTAAAATAGATAGAATCTTGCTTCTTGCTTCTAATTTCTATCCTCTAATAAGTGACGTTGTATCTTCTGATGCCTTTGGGAGGTTTGTATAATGTGTTTACTTTGCAAAACGGCAGGCTTATACTTTGTTTAATTGAAGGGTAAGTTTAGTTTTATATTACTAATTACTAGCGTGCCGACAGTCTATATCAATCTTTTTTGCTTTGAAAACGGAGGCACAAATGCTTCCGGCGTCACGCCGGTCTTGCTTCTAACTTCTATTCTCTAATCAGTGACGTTGCATCCTCTACTGCCTTTGGGAGGTTTGTATAATGTATTTACTTTGCAAAACGGCAGGCTTATACTTTGTTTAATTGAAGGGTAAGCAGAGGTAAGATATAAGAACTTGTATTTTCACTAAGTTCTGATTATAAAATCTTGCTTCTGGTTTCTAAACTTCTTGTCTCTAAACGCTTGACATTTAAAAAATGTGTGTTATAATATAAATATAAAAGAGAGTACTGCACATGGGCAATTAAATTGCCTTGGCGGTCTCTCCTTGGTTTTGGTATTTAAGAAACACCGCTACCGTGGAAAGTATGGCGGTGTTTCTTATTTTATGTTTAAATAAAAAACTTCTAATATTACTTATGAAACATAAGATAACATAGAGCGATAACGCTGATAAGCATATTCGTATAAGTAATTAATAACGAATAATCTACCATGGTTACCACCTCCCTTTTTCCAGGGAGAAAACCGCCTTACCGTTCATGTACAGCACTCTCTTACGCACATTATAAATTAAAATGAATACTTTGTCAAATATTGACGAAAGGCAGAGCCAGTGCCACTCTTTGAGTCGGTCTTGCTAATTTTTGATATTTGTGGTAAAATATTTGATAATCGCAAGTTAAATATATGTTCAGAAAACCTTTGAAAGGGAGATTACTGTATGGATAACAATGTTTTTCTGAATGATGACTTTTCAAATAAAGATACTAAAAAAGACAGTACAGACTTAAATAAAGCGGATAGGCTTACAAAGCTTGAAAAAAGCATAGCCGCTGTTTATGAAGCTGTCTTTGAAATTGACGTAAATAAAAATTCGGTATATAATGTTTTCATAAAAAAGAACACTAATTTATATAACGAGTTTTCCTGCAATAAGATGTCATACCCAAGACTTTGCAGGCTTATCGTTACAGAAATAGCGGACAGTTCAGACGTAGAAAAAATGACAGACTTTTTAAATCCTGCTAGGATAAAGAAAGTAAAAAATGATAAAAACGGTGTAAATGAAGAACGGATTCAGTTCCGTGCCAAGAATAAAAACGCCGTTTTGTGGAAAGAGTGCAGGATCGTATATTATAGGGAAGATGCTTCTCAAAAGGAGTTGTGTACTCTCAAGGATATTACTTATGACAAAAATTTCGAGCTTAAGTACAATGCACAGACAGAGCTTATAAATGCAACTCAGAAATCCGAACGTGAAATCACAAAAAGCTTTATCAATGCTGTAAAAAGTGTATGTAAAACGGTAGTTGAGCTGAACTATTCCACACTTGAGTGTTTTGAGTTCGACTTTTCAGGAGACAGTGTCAGAAAGAAAAGCGTCAGTAAGGATCTAAAAGAACACATAAAGCATTTTGCTCATAAAAGGGTCTATCCCGATGACGTTCAAAAGTTTGTATCGTTTTTCAGTATGGGGAATATAGTAAGGCTTTCGGAAAAAAGGATAAGAAACAGTGAGATCAAGTTAAGACTTAGAGATAGTGCAAGTTCAAAATCAGATTATGAGTGGTATATCTTGTCAGGAAACCTGTCTAAAAATGATAACAGAGAAACGATACTGACCGTCTTTTTCAAGAATATAAATAAGCACGAAACTGAAAGAATAGAAATTCTTAAGCAGATGGAGGTCTCTTTGTCAAAGGCAGGAGATGAGATAAAAAATTTAAAGCAGTATAGAAAAACATTGATAGAAGGCTCTTATTACTGCGTTTCTGCAAGCGTTGATAAGGATATTATAAGTAACGATTGTAAAGACGTAAACGGAAACAGTCTGTTAAAAACGGTAGGTCTGTCCGCTCCCTGCAAATTGTCGGAGTTTGCAAAAAGATGGATCGAGCGATATATCATAAAGTCTGAAAATTCTATGATAGACACCGGCAGATTTAATTTAGATATGCTGAAAGACGCTTATAACAACGGAAATCGGTTTTATAAGGGTGAATATAAGATAATAGCAACAACGGGAAAAATCCGCTGGCTTGAATGTTATACATTGCTTGTAAGGTCGGGTTTTGACAACGAGCTGATGATGTTTAATTTTGCATTGGATATAACAGATGAGAAAAGGAGGATTGCTTCTAACGGAGCATATCATAAGGTATGATTATACAAACTGATAAAAAGGTGATTTTAGCGTCGGCGTCGCCGAGAAGAAAAACACTGTTAAAATGCCTGTTCAGCGATTATGAAGTTGTGCCGTCAAGCGTTGATGAGGACAATTATAAAATGCTGTCGCCTTATGAGATGCCTGAGTTTCTCGCTGCTCAAAAGGCAAAGGATATTGCCAAGACCTATCCTGACGCAATAGTTATAGGCTGTGATACTTCGGTCGTTCTGGGTGAGAGGGTTTTGGGAAAACCAAAAGACGAAACTCAGGCAAGGAATATGCTGTCTCTCTTGTCGGACAAAACTCACAAGGTCATAACGGGGGTCTGTATTATCTGCGGAGATAAGGCTATGTCATTTTCTGCTTCAACAGACGTTACCTTCTACGAGCTCGACGATGAGGAGATCGATGAGTATGTTCAGTCTAAAGAGCCGTATGACAAAGCCGGAGGATATGGCATACAAGGTCTGGGCGCTGTGTTTGTAAAAGAAATATCAGGAGACTTTTACAATGTCGTAGGTCTGCCTGTTTCAAGACTTTACAGAGAGATGATTGAATTTCTAAATTACATCGAAGAATAGAAAACTTACCTAGTCAAAGATATTTTTCAGATTTCTTTCGTTTTGATAATCGTAAATATGCAGAGTGTTGTTTTGGTCAAGCGTGGCGAGGAAAACGTCCTTGACCTTTTTTCCTCTTGCTGAAAGTTCCTTATTGAGCCATGTTTCGTCAACGCCGCAGTATTTGAGGTTCTGACGCATAATTTTGCCGTCTATGATTATATTGATGTTAAGGTATTCGGGTTTCGGCATAGGCTCCAGCTTCAAATCACCTGCAGTGACAGGTCGGTATTCAGAGCATGGAAAAAAGCTTATCTCGCCGTTGTTTTCCATAATGGCGTAATTTATTTGTGAAATGTCAAAATACCCGTTTGTTCTTGCCTTTGTGAGAAGGTCGTTGATGTCGAGCTTTGCTTTAAGCAGGTTTTTACTGTAGATCTTTCCGTTTTCTATTAAAAGCAAAGTCCTGCCTGAGAAAAAGCGTCGGCATTTTATTGATTTTATAGTCAGAATTGAAAACAGAAATACTACAAGACCGTAAATTATCATTGCGATAATGGCGGTTATGACCTCATCGGCCTGTCGGGAGATCGAAAGCTCAGCGGCAATAGAGCCTATGGTTATTCCGTTTATATAGTCGAACATATTTAGCTCGGAGATCTGTTTGTTTCCCAAAAGCTTTGAAATCAGAAACATTATTATTATAGACAGCAGAGATGCGCCTATTACTTTTATTACTAACATATACTATCACCCTTTATATTTTGATATTAAAATTCTGATAAACTATCGGAATTTAACCATATATGTTAGTATTTTCAGGACACAGAAAAATATACAAAGCAGTAATAAAAATCAATCTGTTTCAGACGTGGTGAATGTTATGGGATTATTTAAGAAAAGTCAAAAGGGTATGTCGGTAAAAGAGCTTCTGTCTTATAACGGCAAGAGCATTTCTTATGCGGTTGAACGCATAAACGGAGATGAAGTAACACTAGGAAAATCGGGAGCTATAACAGTGACTGAGGAGGAAGTCATTATAGTATGCGACGGCAAAGAGGTTTTCAGGTGTTCAACAAAGGGAGCTACTATAGCAACTCTTCTAAGCGGAAACGGCTGTGACATAAAGGGCAGTGACAAAAGCGGTAAAAGACGTCATATTGTGGCGCATTATGCAATGATTAGAGAATAAATTTCACAGTCGTTTGATATAAAATAAAGAAACACCGCCTACTCTCTCAAAGTAACGGTGTTTCTTAAATACCTAAACTTGGAGATACCGCCTAGGCATTAATTTGCCGTGTACGGTACTCTTTTATATTTATATCATAGCACACATATTTTAAATGTCAAGCGTTTAGAGACAAGAAGTTTAGAGGTGAGATATTTAGAATTAATAAGTCCTATAATTCTTCATAATTTGACAAAGTATTCATTTTATTTTATAATAGACGCAAGAGTACTGTACATAAAAAGGCAGGCGGTTTCTCCCTGTAAAAAGGGGGGGTGAAATTTGAAAATCTGCGATTTTCAAATACGAGTTTTGTGCTTTTCGGACAATGTCCGAAATTTTGCTTCGCAAAACCGCACAAAACATCGGATGACCATGATAAGTAACTCGGAGCTATTTTACTGTACGAATATTATTATCAGTGTTACCACACTGTAATACGGAATATTTCGTAATAAATAGCAGAGCTTTTTTATATAACATAAAAAAGAAACACCGCCTACTCTCTCAAAGTAATGGTGTTTCTTAAACACTAATACAGGAGATACCGCCTAGGCATTAATTTGCCGTGTACGGTACTCTTTTATATTTATATTATAGCACACATTTTTTAAATGTCAAGCATTTAAAAGCAAGAATTTTAGAAACCAGAAGCAAGATTTTTAATCAGAACTTAGTGAAAATACAAGTTCTTATATCTTGCCTCTGCTTACCCTCCAATTAAACAAAGTATAAGCCTGCCGTTGTACGGACTTTAACATTTTACTAATTATTCAAAGGCGGCAAAAACCCCAGCGGCTCGCTGGTCACCGTTGCTTATCCTCCAATTAAACAAAGTATAAGCCTGCCGTTGTGCTAACCGTCACATTATACAAACTACCCAAAGGCGGCAGAGGATGCAACGTCACTGGTTATCACCCTCCTTAAAAAAGTAAAGCCCGCCGTTGTACAGACTTTAACATTAATCAAACTACCCAAAGGCGGCAGAGACCCTGCCGGTTCGGCAGTGGTTTTCAACAATTTTAGTTGCCTTTTGCTAACTTGTTTTTGTGAAAAGCTCCAAACTTATTTTTTTGCATTGACAAATAATGCGTAAAGTGGTATTCTTTATGTTAGTTAGTTTTTGCTAACTTTTTATATGGCATCAAGTTAGCTAATTCTAACTCTTACCCATTATTACAGAAAGAGATGAAATAATGATACCATTGACCTTTGCAGATGTAGGCGATAAAATTATTATAAAGAAAATCAAGGGCAAGGACGAAACAAGACGCTTTTTGGGTAATCTTGGCTTCGTCGAGGGCGGAGAAATAGTAATTGTTTCGGATAACGGCGGAAATCTTATAGTGAACGTTAAAAACACCCGTGTTGCAATAAGCCGTGAAATGGCTAATAAAATTATAGTTGCTTAATTTTTTACATATATTTAATTAAATACTGTTAAAGGAGAGATTTTATGCAAACATTAAAGGACGCCGTAATAGGTCAGACTGTCAAAGTAAAACGGCTTCACGGCGAGGGTGCGGTCAAGCGCAGGATAATGGATATGGGCATTACAAAGGGCGTAGAAGTGCATATCAGAAAGGTTGCCCCTCTCGGAGATCCTATAGAGGTTACGGTAAGAGACTATGAGCTTTCTCTGAGAAAGGCTGACGCAGAAATGATAGAGATTGAATAAACTTGTATCTTTTTGCATATTAGTTAGCTATGTCTAACATAAATGTATAGCGTGAATACACTCACGCAAGAAAGGAATGGTCATTAAATATGAGTATTAAAATAGCGCTTGCGGGAAACCCTAACAGCGGTAAAACGACCCTGTTCAACGCTTTGACAGGTTCAAATCAATTTGTCGGCAACTGGCCGGGCGTAACTGTCGAGAAAAAGGAAGGAAAAATCAAGGAACACAGCTCCAAAGACGACGAGGTCATTCTCGTTGACCTTCCGGGTATCTACTCCCTCTCACCGTATACACTTGAGGAGGTCGTTTCGAGGAACTTTCTTTTAGACGAAAAGCCGAACGCTATCATAAACATTATCGACGGCTCAAACCTAGAGAGAAACCTGTATCTTACAACTCAGCTTGTAGAGCTTGGAATACCTGTTATCGTAGCGGTCAATATGATGGATATAGTAAGGAAAAACGGCGACAAGCTGGACACTCAAAGGCTCTCTAAGGAGCTTGGCTGTGAAGTTACAGAAATTTCGGCTCTTAAGAGCGAGGGCGTAAACGACCTTATCGAAAAAGCAATCGGTGTTGCAAAGAGCGGTAAAAGAATGGTTGCTCAGCACAGCTTTGACGGAAGCGTTGAGCATGCTCTTGCACACATTGAAGAGGCTGTTTTGCACGATATGCCTGAAAGCGAACAGAGATTTCTTGCAATCAAATTGTTTGAGCGTGACGATAAAGTAATAGAAAGACTGAATTTAGACAGCAGAATTATTTCACATATAGAAACTGACATCAAAAACTGCGAAGACGAGCTGGACGACGACTCGGAAAGCATCATAACCAGCGAAAGATATACATACATAGCTTCAATTATCGGGAGCTGTTACACAAAGAGAAACAGAGGAAAGCTGACTGTAACCGATAAAATTGATAAGGTAGTTACAAATCGCTGGCTTGCACTTCCTATCTTTGCGATTGTAATGATTATAGTTTACTATGTTTCGGTCACTACTGTAGGAACATGGGCTACAGACTGGGCAAACGACGGTCTGTTCGGCGACGGCTGGCACTTATTCGGCATAGGTTCAAGCGAATACGACGACGCTGCAAGCGAGTATGCCGAAAATGAAATATTCCTGCCTGAGGTCAAGACAGCTATTGAAGGTGCAAACGAAGCCGGTATCACAGGTGCAGACGAGCTTTTAGCCGCTGTTGAGGATAAAGACTTCGGCGCTTTTGAAGAGGCTTACGGCTCATACGGCGAGGAGCTTGCCGTTAAAGAAAACAGTAAGTATGACATAGCTCCTATGCTTCCTCTTGACGAGGAGGGCGAGTTTGCAGACACTCCCGACCCTGCTGAATACGGCATATGGGTTCCCGGAATACCTGTTCTAGTTGAAAAAGGGCTTGTTGCTGTAAACTGTGCAGACTGGCTTCAGGGCTTGATACTTGACGGTATTGTAGGCGGCGTCGGAGCGGTGCTCGGATTTGTTCCTCAGATGCTGGTACTGTTTATCTTCCTTGCGTTCTTGGAATCATGCGGATACATGGCGAGGATCGCATTTATTATGGACAGGATATTCCGCAAATTCGGCTTGTCAGGAAAATCATTTATTCCAATGCTTATAGGCTCAGGCTGCGGAGTTCCGGGAGTTATGGCGTCCCGAACGATCGAAAACGAGCGTGACCGCCGTATGACTATTATGACCACAACATTTATTCCCTGCGGAGCTAAGCTGCCGATCATCGCACTCATCTCTGCCGCTCTCTTTAACGGAACATGGTGGGTCGCACCGAGTGCATACTTCTTAGGTATTGCTGCAATAATCGTTTCGGGAATTATGCTCAAGAAAACAAAGATGTTCTCAGGCGATCCCGCACCATTTGTAATGGAGCTTCCTGCATACCACTTGCCTACTGTAGGAAACATTCTGCGTTCAATGTGGGAGCGTGCTTCATCGTTTATCAAAAAAGCAGGAACTATTATTCTCCTTTCATCAATCGTTATCTGGGCAGGCTCATGCTTCGGAATAGTAGACGGTATCTTTACATTCAGCGCCGATATGGAACTTGAAGACAGTATTCTAGGAATCGTCGGAAATGCAATCTGTTGGATATTCTCACCTCTGGGATTCGGCAACATAAAGGCTGCTATCGCTACTATAATGGGTCTTGTTGCTAAAGAAGAGGTTGTCGGAGTATTTGGAGTTCTCGACTTCGAGGGCATGTCGCGTCTTGCGGGATATGCGTTCTTAGCTTTCAATCTACTATGTGCACCTTGCTTTGCGGCAATCGGAGCTATAAGACGAGAAATGAACAGTCCCAAGTGGACAGCGTTCGCTATAGCTTACCAATGTGTATTCGCTTATGCGGTCGCTCTTATGATTTACCAGATCGGAAGCGCTTTAACGGGCGGTTTAAACATAATCGGACTGATTGCGGCAATTCTTGTTGCAGTATTCCTGATTTATATGCTGGTTAAGCCATACAAAGCTGCTGATAAGCTTAAAATAAAGGCAAACGCAAAAGCTTAAATGCCTATCAGCTTGAAGGTAAAACGGTGATTTTATGATCGATTTTTTAAAGACAAATTTATCAACAATAATAATCAGTGTTATATTACTTTTCATAGTCGTATTCATTATAATTAGAATGCGAAAAAGTAAAAAGGCAGGAAGATCCTGTTCCTGCGGATGCGGCTGCTCAGGCTGTCCGCAGGCAGGCTGCTGCCATAAGGACAGCTAATAACAAACTTCCTCAATATTTAGGCAGGGCTCAATCCTGCACGTAGTCCGCCTTTGGACTAAAAGAATCAAGAAACCAGAGGCAAGATATAAGAACTTATTTTTTTCAGTAAGTTCTTGTGGTAGTATCTTGCTTCTGGCTTCTAAAATTCTTTCCTCTAAATACTTGACAAATGAAGATCATATGTTATAATATAAATGTAAAAGAGAGTACTGCACATGGGTAACTAAGTTACCGTGGCGGTTTCTCCCATAGATGTTACGAAACACCGTTACTGGGGAAAGTAAGGCGGTGTTTCTTTTTTATTAAAAAAAGCTTCTAATTTTTCTTGTTGAATATAAGAAAAGCTAGAGTGATAATTTCGGTTATCATGCTAATGAATGAAAACAATTCATAATATGATACCATATTACCACCCCCTTTCGGGGACAAACCGCCTGCCATACATGTACAGTACTCTCTAATGCACATTATAAATTAAAATAAATATTTTGTCAAATAATATCGAACTCCAGCGATTCGCTGGCGGCTCTTGTGCCTCCGTTTTCAGAGCAAAAAAGACTAATATAGTTTGTCAGCACATAGTAATTAGTAAAACAGATAAATTCTAGCTTCTTACCTCTAAATTTCTTGCCTCTAGGTACTAGCCTGCCGTTGTGCAAATTAATTACATATTCTTAAAAGGTAGAAAGCCTCCGCCGGCTCGGCGGTCTAGCTTCTTGCAGCTAATCTCCTAAACAAAACTTCTCTTGCCCTTTCTTCAAGAGTATCGTCAAGAGGCGTCATCTCAACCGAATCTCCACTGCGCTCTGCACAGTATTTTATTATATAATCGGCAAGCTTTGGATTCTTAGAAAGCAGAGGTCCGTGAAGATACGTCGCAATAACATTCTTATCAAAATAGCCCTCGTACTCGCTCTCAAAACGGTTTCCGTTTCCGTAAACCACTCTGCCGAAGGTCTTATCCGTATCACAGGTCTGTCCGCCGTGATTTTCAAAGCCTATTATCTTGGACTTCTCTCCGTTAAGCTCTGCCTCTATAATTATATTTCCAATGCAACGCTTGTTCTTATTTAGAGACGCCACAGTGTGATAAGGGAACATTCCAAGACCGTCTATTACCTTATCGTTGGAATCCTTGTAATACTCGCCCATAAGCTGATACCCTCCGCAGATGAGCAAGAAAAAAGTACCGTTATCAAACGCTTTCATTATTTCATCCCGACAGCTTTGAAGATCCTCCGCTAAAAGCTGCTGCTCGAAGTCTGCACCTCCGCCGAGATAAATCAAATCATAGCTTGAAAAGTCAGTATCCTTTGTTCCGACACTGTGATGCTCAACGACCGTTTCTATACCCCTAGCCTTTGCTCGGTAACTCAAAACCTCAATGTTTCCGTTATCTCCATATAGGTCAAGCATATCGGAATACATATGCAATATCCTTATCTTCCTCATAATCATTCTTCCCTTTGGTTTTTCTCTATATAGTTAATTACAGCGGTCCTTGTCGGCTGTACTGATGTGTAGTTCGCAATTATAAACTTCTCCCCCTCAGTCGAGAACAGGTTTTCAACAGCCTCGTCTAAATCAGGACATACCTCTATTCTTGAAGCGTCATATCCGCTTGTTTTTATTCTTATCGCAATATCATAAGCTCGCCTTCCGCTTGTAATAACCCTTGTGACGTCCTTGAAAACTTCAAAGTTGATATCCCATATCCACGAAACATCATAGCCGTCGGCAAGATTGTCATTCAAAACGAACATAAGTTCTTTCTCACAGTCAGTCTCATTCATAACTCGGATTGTCATATTCGCTCCGACAGGATTCTTTGCAAGATTTATAACCGCATTGCTTTTTCCGATGCTGAACTTCTCCATTCTGCCGTTGTTTACTTCAAATGTATCAAGAGTATCTCTTAGAATATCACCGTCTATGTTATACAGCTTTGCGACCGCACATACAGCCGCCATATTGTATACATAGTATATACTCTGATTGTTTATACTGTACTCTTTGCCGTCAACGGTAAAGTGCCGCTTTTCAAGGTCTACATTCTCGACTTTTAGGTAAATTTCATTATCTCCGAATCCGCACTCGGGACATTTAAATTGTCCTATATGCGAATACTGATAATAATTATATTCAAGCGGATTTCCGCACACGGGACAGAACTTTCCCTCTCCGACCTCGTGAATCTTATCCGTTGCATACTTATACTTCTCAACGCTGAAATACTTTACATTTTTATTCTCCGGGTTAGCTTGTCCAAGACGGGCAACATTCGGATCGTCGGCATTTAAAATAACATTTCCCTGAAAGGTCTCCAAAAAGCCTTTTACCTTTAGGATAAGCGTTTCTACCTCGCCGTTTCGGTCAAGCTGGTCTCTGAAAAAGTTCAGAACAACAAGAGTCTCCAGCTTGAGCTTTTTGAATATCACAGGTACGTGCGATTCGTCAATCTCAAGAACAAGATAATCTGCGTGAATCTTACCCGTCGGAGAGCACAGCTTTAAAAACAGCGAAACTATTCCTGTGTCTAGGTTATTGCCCAGCTTGTTTGTAATAACATTCTTTCCGCTCTGCTCGAAAAGGTGATTTACAAAGTTTGTGACAGATGTCTTTCCGTTTGTTCCTGTAACAGCGATTATCGGACAGTCCACCTTGAAATAACCAAGTATATTCTTGTTTATCCCCAGCAGAATAAGTCCGGGGAGGTTCCCGGCACCTTTATGAAGAAGCTGTAAAGCCTTAACTATAAGCTTTCCAAACTGCAAGGTCAAAAAGTTATATAATCTCATTGATATTCTCCTAATATATTTATTTAGCTTTCCGTTTTGGCTTTGACTTTCCGCTCGGCTTTTCAGGCTTGATTTTGATAATATACCGCCAAGGACGTTCTAAATCTCTCGGTCTTGCATAGCCTATTCCCACACGCTTGTCTCGCCTTATCCTCGCCTTTACGCCTGTGTCCTCAATCCACATCGTATCGTTGTCATAAATTCTCTGCCAATTTGCACTCATATCAATGCCTAACTGCTTTGTCAGCTTTCCCGGACCGTTGAATTTCCCCTCGCAGGCACGAATCAAAACCGCCTGCGGGTCGCCCTCATCGCCCGTTACAATATTAATAAGACAATGAACACCATAGCATATATAAACGTAAATCGTTCCTGCTTTTCCCCAAAGGATTTTCGTTCTTTCGGTCTTGCCCCTGTGTGCATGGCAGGCTGTGTCGTCAGTACCCTTGTACGCCTCAGTCTCGGTTATCATCAAGCGTCTTTCCTCGCCGTCAACTATATGAACAAGCGTTTTGCCCACAAGCTCCGGCGCAACCTTTAAAACGTCTCTGTTAAAAAAATCATATCCAAGCTTCATTTCCTCAGCGTTCCTCCTATCACATTATACCTTTGCTCTCAGCCTTTCAACAAGCTCTTCATCGGGCGTTACATAAGCCGTGCGGTAATTTGTGAAAATGACCATTCCCGGCTTTGCGCCGTTCGGCTTTTTAACATACCTTATCTCGGTATGATCAACAGGCACGTTTGATGAATCCTTCGCACTTGAATGATATGCGGCGATTATGCAAGCCTCCTCAATAGTTCTGTCAGGAGGAGTTTCACCCCTGCATTTTATTACAGTATGCGAGCCTGTGATTTTCTGGGTGTGGAGCCATATATCTGTTTTGTCGCTCTCCTTTAAGGTAAGCTTGTCGTTCTGCTTGTTGTTTCTTCCTACAAGAATTTCAAACCCGTCTGACGATATGAATTTTATCGGCGGCAAAGCCTTAGGCAGTTTTCCCTTAATGCGTGAGCTTTTTATATATCCCTGCTCTGCAAGCTCTGCCCTAAGCTGGATCACGTCGCTCTCGGTATCAGCTCGGGTAAGCGCATCAAACACGCTGTCTATATATCTCAATTCCTCTTCGCCGTTCTTAATAAGCGAGGTAAGCATTTTCTCGGCAGTATCAGCCTTTCGGTATTCGGCATAATACCTCTGAGCATTCTGCGGAGGAGTAAGCCGTTTGTCAAGCTTTATTTTAACTATAGGCATTTCCTCTTTTGTGTAATCCTCAACCTCAGCACAGCCCATTCCCTTTTCAAGTCTGTAGATGTTCGACATAATAAGGTCGCCGTAAAGCTTTAGCGTATCACGCTCTGCACATTCTTTAAGCTCCTCACGCTGATTGGCTATACGTCTTGAAATCCTATCCGACGTATTGACCAGAAATTTAAACAAATCAGACGCTCTTTGCTTTGTTCTTGCCATTCTGTCTCTTGCAGAATAGAAAAAGTCTAAAAGCTCGCAGGCGGAATCAAAATCTTTAGTTACCATCAAGCTTCCGTACTGCATTATATTGCAAAAGCAAAAGTCCTTTAGCTGACCCTCCTTAGTCTTTAATACCGTAAATCTGTTTTTATTAGACGATACTTCATCCGCTGTTTTATTTATAAAAAACAACGCCCTGTCAATTTCATCACCGCTAAGCTCAGAGCACATCTTCTCCCCGCCGTGCAAGGCGAAAAACTCGATCTCACGCGCAAACACAGGGGAAATCCCCTCAAAAATCTTTGTGAGAGCCTTTGAAAATAACTGCTTTGCGTGTTTATTAAGACTATCCTTAAACTCCTCGACGGTAAAATCAAACATAGAAAGCCTTTTTTCCCTAGGCGGAACCTGATAGGTTATTCCCGGAAGAACCATTCGCACACTTGACATATCCTGTCCCACACGCTTTATACTATCTATGATTTTACCCTCATCGTTTATCAAAATCAGATTAGAACGTCTGCCCATAATCTCAACAGCAAGCGTAAAACGGCAAATATCTCCCATTTCGTTTGCAGAATCAAAGTCAAAATAGAGTATTCTTTCAAAGCCGTCCTGCCTTATCGAAATGAGCTTTCCGCCTGACAAATGCTTTCTCATAAGCATACAGAACATTGGAGGCGTCTTTGGATTTTCTATCTGCGTGTTTGTTATGTGAACTCTTGCTGTTCCTGCACTTGTGTTGAAGATAAGCTTATATGCTCCATCACGGGTGCGAATTGTGAAAAGTATCTCCTCCTTCGACGGCTGATGTATCTTGTCTACCCTGCCGTCTGTCAAAACGCTTTCAAGCTCTTTCTTTATTAAATTTAAAAACACTCCGTCAAGAGCCATTTAAGCACTTCCTTTATCTGAATAGTCATTCCTATTTATAAGTATGATTAGCCCTTTGCCTCATACCAGCTTTTGCCCTCGTTCACATCTGCAATCATAGGCACCGCAAACTTAACAGCGTTTGTCATTTCCTCGCCGAGAATAGCTTTTGCCTTTTCCTTGTCCTCAACTGACGACTCGATAATAAGCTCGTCGTGGACCTGTAAAATCAGCTTTGCATTCAGCTTTTCTGCTTTAAGTCTTTGGTAAACCTTTACCATAGCGATTTTTATTATATCCGCCGCCGCACCCTGAATAGGTGCGTTCATAGCGGCTCTTTTTCCAAATGCCAGAAGCGCTCCGACTGAGCTTGAAAGCTCCGGAATATATCTTCTTCTGCCGAAAACTGTTGTTACATAACCGTTTATTCTTGCATCATAAACCGTTTTATCCATAAATTCTTTAACCTTTGGATAGTGGTTCAAATAGTCGTTGATATATTTCTTTGCTTCGGCAACCGATACTCCTATATCCTGTGACAGTGAAAACGCACCTATTCCGTAAATTATTCCGAAATTAACCGCTTTTGCTGCCCTTCTCATCTCAGAAGTCACAAACTCCTCCGGCATATCGAAAACCTTTGCGGCAGTTGATGTGTGAATATCCTCACCGCTTAAAAAAGCATTCTGCATATTTTCATCGCCGCTTACCGATGCTAGAACTCTCAGCTCGATCTGGCTGTAATCAGCGTCCAAGAGAACATTTCCCTCGTCTGCGATAAAGAACTTTCTCATGTTCCTGCCAAGCTCTTTTCTTACAGGGATATTCTGCATATTAGGCTCGGTCGAGCATATTC
>CANPWR010000019.1 GCA_947584825.1 uncultured Clostridia bacterium
CATTGCAGTAAACGCTTCAAGCTGCGGTCTTGCAAAAAACTCAGTAGTTTTGTTAGAGCAGATAAGAACTATAGATAAAACCCGTCTAAAAGAGAGAATGGGCGAGCTTGATACGAATTCAATGTCCGCTGTGAACAGTGCGTTGTCAATATCCTTCGGATTAGGCGGCAGAACATAAAAAGAATATATCATATTGCAAATAACTTTTACTTATAAAAAACTTTTATTTATGTTTAGCGGTAAAATATACCGGCATCGTTTTACTCGGTGCCGGATTTTGCATTAAAAAGAAATTTTTGGTAGATAATAAATCATACATAAAATATAGTGAAAAAGTTAAAAATATATTGATAGAATTAAATCAACAAATATAGGAGGTCAAAATAATGAAATTAAAAATTCTTATTACAGCATTACTTCTGTCAATAATGGCAATTGTTACAGGGTGCGGCGAAAAAGATAAAACTTCATCTGATGTATCAAGCGATACTACTGAGTTGTCGGAGAGCCTTGCCGATACCAGCGTTACAGAGCAATCTGAAAGCACAACAACTTCGCAGAATGCAAATGCTGCAAATACTTCAATTTCAGAAGATGACGCTAAAAATATAGCTTTAAAGGATGCAAATGTATCCGAATCTGATATTACAGGAATGAGAATAAATCAGAAAATCGATGACGGAATATCTTTGTACGAGGTTGATTTCTATGCAGGCACTAAAGAGTACGAGTATGAAATTTCGGCTGAGGACGGAAGTATTCGCAGCAAGGATACAGACATAGATAATGATTTCGGTTCAGCGGCGCAAAGTAAAGCTGGCGTGTCTTTAGATGACGCAAAGAAAACAGCGCTAAGCAAGGTAAAAGGAGCGACCGAAAAAGATATTCGGATTCATTCTGAATACGACGACGGCAGACAGATCTATGAGGGTTCTATAGTTTATAACGAAATGGAATATGATTTTGAAATTGACAGTGAGACAGGTAAAATTCTGTCATGGGAATCAGAATCTGTTTATGATGATTAAAAGTTAAGAGTAAAAATAAAGCACCTATCCAATTTGGGTAGGTGCTTATAGTTTGCCACAAAGGGAGTTTTATTTTTCTTCAAGTTCTTTCAGTTCGTTTGAGTCTTCGTTATCGACATTGCTTGCACCGTCTTTAATAACCTTAATGTTTTCTTTAGTATAGGTATTAATAGCCTCAGTATCCGATTTTTTAACTCTAATTTTTCCTGTGAGCTTATTGATGTCAACAACATTACCTTTTCCATCTGGAGTTTCCACAAATGCTCCTATTTTAGGAAGTCCTTTAATAAGCTCTTCATAGCCATCCTGTTCGTATTTTAAACAGCACATAAGCCTTCCGCAGGTTCCTGAAATTTTGGCGGGATTCAAAGACAGACTTTGATCCTTTGCCATTTTGATAGACACCGGCTCAAAATCTCCCAAGAAAGATTTACAGCAAAACGGTCTTCCGCAAATTCCAAGACCGCCGAGCATTTTAGCTTCGTCACGGACGCCTATTTGCCTGAGCTCAATTCTTGTCCTGAAAACTGACGCTAAATCCTTTACAAGCTCTCTGAAATCGACTCTGTTTTCGGATGTAAAATAGAAAAGCAGTTTGTTGTTATCAAAGGTACACTCAACATCGACTAAATTCATATTTAGTCCGTGTTTTGCAATCTTTTCTTCGCAGATTTTAAATGCTTCAATTTCGTTCTTTTTATTCTGCTCAATTTTATCAAGGTCTTTCTTTGTTGCAATGCGTATTATATTTTTAAGAGGTGCAGTAAGTTCATCGTCGCTTATTTTTTTGTTAGCGAGAACAACCTCTCCGCACTCAACGCCTCGTGAGGTTTCAACAATTACTTTCTCTCCTGCGTCGATCTTAGCTCCATCAGGTGAAAAGTAATATATTTTACCTACGCTCTTAAAGCGTACGCCTATTATTTCAGCCATATTATTCCTCCAATTTTATTCAAAACTTAACCTTACAAAGTTTCCTTTATTTCTGAGCATAAAGAGTTTAGTGCAAGACTTAGGTTTCCGTTTGAATTTATTCTATCAATATATTTAGTTACAACAAGATATATTTTTCTTGCCTTTGCTTTAGAAGTATGTTCTGATAATCTGACAGCACCGTTTTTATATGTGCTTATAAGATTTGATTCATCACAGCAAGCGTGATAAGACATTGCGTCTCGGATAACCTCGCAAAGAAGGTTTAAAACCGTCAAGGTCATAGGCTTTGCGCCGGCGAGCTCGTTGAACTCTTTAAGTATTAAGTATTCATCACCCGAAATTAAAGCGTCAGTAATATTTTTTGTTATTGTAACAGCGTCAACTATTTCTTCGCCGTCTAAATAGCTTTTGCATTTTCCTATGTTTCCGCCCAGAATATCAATGCTCTTTTTTATTTCATCAATGTTATACCCATACTTAGCAAGCGCTTTTTCACAGGAGTCTTTGCTTACCTCGTGTACCGAGAGAGAAACCACTCTTGAAATAATAGTCGGCAGAAGCGAGGAACGAGAGCTTGCTGTCAGTATTATAACACAGTGGTCTGGCGGTTCTTCAATAAGCTTTAGCAGAGCATTCTGTGCAGGAACCAGAGTGTTGTCCATATCCGAAATGATATATATTTTATATCTGCCTTCGTTAGGCAATACAGTAGAGTTCTCAACAATTTCACGCAGGGTGTCTATCTTGTAATTACCGCTTTTGCCGCTTGGCTCAGCATAGATAACGTCGGGATGAGTTTTGTGTAAAATCATTCTGCATGATTTACATACTCCGCAGGGAGTACCGTTTTTTTGCTCGCAAAGCAGTGAAGCTGAAATATAATCAGCAGCAGTTTTTTTACCCAATCCCTTTTCACCGTAAACAAGAATTGAGTTTACAACTCTGTCCTTGATTATCATTGAACGTATGGTATCCTTTAATATAGTATTTTCATAAAAAGAAAAATTCTCCATAACACTGACCTTCATAAAGAGGCAAGAGACAATAGGCAAGGATTACTCTTTTTCACTATCAAATTACAATTTCCTGCTTCTTAGTTCTAACATCTTGCATCTAATCTATAAATTCATTGTACCACATTAACGTAAAAAATGCTATACCTTTTGAGCAAATTTATAGTGCTTAGGTCAAAAACCTCTCCGCTGATTACCAAAGGAATACATGGCGGGCAAATTGACACAGGAGAAGAACATATTCTTCCCAGTGCTTTTTCAATGGGAATTGTTTCAGCTTTACTGAATAGAGCGTCTCTTATTGACATCTTTCGTTGAGTCGGAAGAATAAAAACATCTTCATCAGATTTACAGCTGCAAGCGGTTATATTTGCAGAGAGTTTTTTTATTTCTTTTAGTGCTGATAAAAGAGATATAAAGTCATTTTCATTATTTTCGGGTGAAATCATTAAGACAACTGCTGAAATATCTGCGTATTCACAATAAATATTATGTTTTTCAAGCAGATAAAGCAATTCTTTTCCGTTAATTTTATTCGTTAGTAAAACCAGCTTCAGCGGTTCGGTATCAGGATTATCAATAACATCAAAGCCTATAGATTTTATCTCAGCTTTTAGCTTTTTAACTCTTTTGCAGGTTTTATCAAGCTTATTGATAAACTCTTTATCACTTAAAATCCGGTTGCATAAATCAAGGGATTCCAAAATCAAGTAAGACGGTGATGTAGTTGCAAAAATCTGCATTGCTTCTTTAACATTGGTTTTGCTTTTAAACTCTTCCTTTGTGTTTTTAGATATGTGAAGATATGCCCCTCCCGTGAGGCAGGGGAGTGTCTTATGAGCTGAGTCACAGCACATATCAGCACCGAGATTTAAAGGGTGTATGTTGTTTGATAGAAAGTTAAGGTACGCTCCGTGAGCATTATCAACAAGCAGGGGAATATCATATCTTTTGCATACGTCAGATATGCTTTTTACATCTAGCATATTTCCTAGATAGTCGGGAGTTGTGATATATACGGCACTAGGAAGATCACACTTATTATATCCAGACAAAGCATTTTCTAAATCAGATGCCGACAGCTCAATTGTACATATTGAGTTAAGCGATTTCTTAGGAAACAGCCAGTCAACGTCAATGTCTATCAATGCACAGGCATTAATAAAAGCCTTGTGTACATTTCTTGCGGCTAGAATTTTTCGTCTTTTACCTTTGACTGCAAGAAAAAGCATTGTCTTAATTGCTAAAGTAGAGCCCTCTGTTGAATACGCTGTCAGTGCAGAATCAAAAAGTTTTGATGCGTTATTTTCGCTTTCACTTATTATCCCTTCATTAGATGTGTTAAACAAAAAGTCTGCACCTGTTATTTCAGTAATGTCAAAAGGGGATATACTTCTCAGCTCATCAGGACCTCTGCCCTTATGTCCCGGCATATGAAATCTTGCAGTATTTTTGTTTTTATATTCAGTTAAGAAGTCATAAATCGGCGTCTTCATCATCAATAAAGCTCCTGAAATTTGTATATTTTAACCGCTCGTAAATTCGGTTTTTTGCACGCTTTATAGTTCTCGATACTGTAGATTTGTTTACACCGAATTTTTGAGCGATCTCGTGGATCTTCATATTGTTCATATAATACATAATGATATATTGTTTCTGAGTTTTTGTCAAATCATCATTAATAATCTCATGTAGGAATTTTATTACTTGTTTGTTTGAGGTTGAAGCGTATTCGCCAATTTTTACACTCTGCTCCAAATGAAGGAATTCAATAGGTACTCTTTTATTTGTATATTCTCTCATTTTTATCTGTCAGGAATCCTTTCTATAATGTTATAACTCAGGCGTCCCTTTTGGATATGCTGACTTTTGGTTTCGGTTTAAAATAATTTTCAATCATTCTTGCGCTGAACAGAACGTCTAGATATTCAGAATAAAGAGTTTCAGTACGCTTTATAAGCGCTTTTCTTTCGTCAACATCAGTTGTCTTTTTCGTTCTGACTTTTAGGTGTTCAATTTGTTTTTTCAGTGCGTCCGCAGTTTTGATATAAGCTCTGAATAAATTTTCCATAGTTTTATGTCCTTTCTATAAAAATGTCATTTTAGTAACAAATTGTCATTTATGAGAACAAATGTTCTTTTGCAATTTTTATGATAAATCGAAAAGTAAGATTTGTCAATACCTTTTTTCTAATTTTTTATTTTTTATTTTTTTAGGGCGGTTTTTTGGACTGTTATAAAAAATGCAGTTGATTTTTTTGAAAAAGTATGCTAATATATATAGAATATATATTGCCAATGAAAGGAATAGATAATGGAAAAGGAAAAATTGGACAGAATCTCACAGCTTTATCGTCTTTCAAAGGAGCGAAATCTGACCTCAGAAGAATTGTCGGAGCAAAAAAAGCTGAGAGACGAGTATCGTCGGGGTTATGTAAGAAATCTCACTCAGCAGCTTGAGCATACTGAACTATTGTGTCCTGACGGAACGAAGGTAAAGGTGTCTGATTTAAAGAGAAAAAATTCGGATATTACTAAAAGCTAACTTTTTTAGTATACATTGAAAAAAGTTAAATTCAGAAAAATACGAGGGAAGCAAAGGTAATGGAAAAAAATTATAATCTTATATCTAATGGTGGTTTTTCCAGACAAAAGCTAAAGCTTTTGATTTTGAAGAAAATTCTGCTTAATGAAACCGATGAGACACATTCACTTACCGGTAAGGAGCTTATATCTAAGCTTGAGGCATACGGAATAAAGGCTGAGAGAAAAACTATATATGACGATATTACATCACTGCAGGAAAGCGGTCTTGATATACTGGCTGATAAAAGGGGACACGCAAATGCTTATTATGTAGGTTCAAGAACCTTCCAGGACGAGGAACTTTATGTTTTGGCAGACGCAGTATCATCATCAGTTTTTCTGACAAAGAAAAAATCTGACGAACTGATTAGCAAGCTGCAGACGCTGACTTCAAAATATAAGGCTCAGGAACTCAGGAGAAATGTATATGTTGCCAACCGTACAAAGACGTTTAACGAACGAATATATTACAATATAAATACTATTCATAAGGCAATATTCTCAAATTGTCAGATTGAATTTAAATACTATGAATACAGCATTGACAAAAAGGCTCAATTCCGTCACGGCGGAGAGATTTACAGTGTTTCTCCATATCAGCTTATATGGGAAAATGATAAATATTATCTTATATGCTATTGCAACAAGCATGAAAAGCTTTGCAGATACAGAGTTGACAGAATATCAGACGTTCGAATTTGCGAGGATAAAAGGCGCTCTTTGACAGTTGATGAAAACGAGATCGTGAAAAGTCTGAAGGCTACATATGATATGTACGGTGGGGACAGAGAAAATGTAGAGATAGAATTTGATAACTCGCTCATCAATGTTGTTATCGACAGATTCGGCAGCAAGGTTTTAATTAACAAAAAGGGCGATAACAGATTCAGTATAAAGGTAGACGTCGAGGTAAGTCCGACTTTTTGGGGTTGGTTATTCACATTCGGAACTAAAGCAAAAGTAACAGCTCCTGAAAGGATCGTTAAAGAGGCAAGGAAAAGACTTAAGGAAATATCAGATTGTTATAAAAAATAATTTATTAGGTTAAGAGATAAAACTAAAACAAGGAGGCAAGAATAATTGACTGACAGTTTTCGTGATAAAATTAAACTTCTTCAGAAAATGATCGATGAAAGCAGGTCTATAGTTTTCTTTGGCGGTGCAGGAGTGTCAACCGAGAGCGGTATACCCGACTTTAGAAGCGTTGACGGATTATATAACCAAAAGTACGATTATCCGCCTGAGGAAATGCTTTCACATACTTTTTATGTTAATAAGCCTGAGGAATTTTTTAAGTTCTATAAGGACAAAATGCTTGCTATTGATATAAAACCAAATCCGGCGCATAAAAAAATTGCCGAGCTTGAGGAAAAGGGTAAGCTTTCCTGTGTTATAACCCAGAACATAGACGGACTTCATCAGGCAGCAGGCAGTAAGAAGGTATACGAGCTGCACGGCTCGGTCCACAGAAACTATTGTGAGAAATGTCACAAGTTTTTTGATGCGTTATATATAAAGCAAAGCTTGGGTGTTCCGATATGTGATGAGTGCGGCGGCAGAGTCAAACCTGATGTAGTTTTGTATGAGGAGGGACTTGACAATAATACCGTTTCGGAAGCAATTTATCATATAGAGCAGTCGGATATGCTTATTATCGGTGGTACTTCTCTTGTGGTATATCCTGCGGCATCATTAGTAAGGTATTTCAGAGGAAAATATCTGGTTCTTATCAATCGGGATAAGACTGATATGGACAGCAGTGCCGATTTAGTTATAAATGAAAAAATTGGTGAAACGCTAAGTCAAATAAAAATTTAACGTGTTGGGAGTAAATTTATGAAGATCATGGCAGTAGATTACGGTGATGCGAGAACAGGTCTTGCAGTTTGTGACAGAACGGAATTTTTAGCGTCGCCTATAGGAACGATTGAAGAACGCAACTTCAATGTGCTGGTTACAAAAGTTGCATATATGTCAAGGGAGTATGAGGTAGGGGAAATTGTTGTTGGGCTTCCGCTTAATATGAATGGAAGCTATGGTCCTAGAGCGGAAAAATGTAAGCGGTTTGCTGATGCTTTGAATGAACTGGTTGATGTTCCCGTTAATATGTGGGACGAGCGTTCGACAACAGTTTCGGCACATAATTTTCTTAATGAAACAAACACAAGGGGTAAAAAGAGAAAAGAGGTTGTGGATCAGGTGGCGGCAACGATTATTCTCGAGAGTTATCTTGACTTCAGAAGAAAGAAAAAAGAAAACGAAAATAAATAGCAGAGTACTTTAAATAAATGAACATAAAAAAGTAGACACAAAAAGTGTCTACTTTTTTACTTATAGAAAATTTATCTATTAAGTTTTTTATGCTTTCTTGAATAAAGAAAATTTGAACGCTGTTATGCTTACTTTGTCTTGACTTTTCTTACCTTCTTTATCCAACTTCCGTATACCTTATGTGGCTTTCCGTTAGTATCTTTATATGTTGTGTAAGCCCTTACCCGAATAAAGTAAGTCTTCTTACTCTTTATCTTGCCATTCTTTATTGTAAGCTTTTTCTTTGCAGTATGTTTGTCAAATACTAGCTTTTTGAAGTTCTTTTTCTTCGCTATCTGTACTTCATATCCCTTAGCATTCTTGACCTTCTTCCAGGAAACAATTATCTTTTTACCCTTTGCTTTTGCTGTAAGCTTTTTGATCTTTGCCTGCTTTATCTTCTTTTCAGCATTAGTTTTTTCTTTAGCAACTTGAATTAACTTATTATTTGTTGTTGGTGTTACTTTTGCAGGTGTCTTTGTTGATGCTTTTGTTGTTGGTTTAACCGACGGTGCTGCAGGATATTCTCCTACATGATCTTTTATATCTGCTTTGATCGTCTTGTGTGTTTCACCTAAAACCTCGATGCAGTCAATTATAAAATTGCCGCTTTTTACGGTAATTTTAATAGTGTGCTGTCCTTTCGAAAGACCGTTTATAGAATACAGGCTTTGGCGGTATAGCAATCCTGAGGTTAAGGAAATATTTTGTTCTATAGATTCTCCGTTCATTTCAACATCTATTTCTGCAGTGGTGTTGATTCCGCCTAAGACAAAGTTGATTCCCGTTCCTGTAAATGTATATTCAAGTGTTGCGTTTTCTTCACTTGTAGCAGCACTTGTCCTGTTATATAGATTAAAGGAATCTCCAACTTTAAGTTTCCAGTCACCGCTATAACTAACAGAGCCGTCAAGCGGATCAATTCTTTCAACATATGAACTTGCATTTAAACCTGTGAGGCTTTCTGACGCTTCTTCAATCTTGAGATTGTCATATTCAGACATATAAAAACCGCTCTGTAATCCTGCTCTTCCTGACAAATAAGGATTTTTCGTATCGGTATATCCGTAAATTGCAGTATTATTTATATAGAATACTATTTCGTTTCCGACTGCACTCACCTTAAGGTTATACCATTTGTTAATGTCAAATCCTCTTATCACACCTTCGCTTACTGCTTTATTGGCTTTCAAGCAAGTGTAGTTACCGTTTATATCTATTTTAATCCAGTATCCAGACTTGTTGCTTTGTGATACAGCAGAACAAGTTCCCACAGATCTCAGACCTACTCCGGCAGAGTTAGTCTTAGAAGCTTTCGTATCAAGCTTGACGTCTGCTGAAACACTGTAGTCTGCCCATTCGGTATCACCAAGAGTTGTCGTCGGAACAGCTCCGCCACCCCAGTTGATAGGACTGTTATCACTAGTTATTTTTTGCTGAAGAACCTTTGAACCGTCCGCTTTTTTAATTACCTCAAATGCTCCTCCGGCATCACAGGTATAGAGCGGTGTTCCTCCTCTTTCCTCTAGAAACTCATCAGTATAGTTAAAGTCATCAGTGTAGGGAAGGGAAAGATTTGTATTAGTTTCATTCTTCTGGTATTCTGACTTCTCCTCATCGGCATATCCCTTTTGACCAGTGGTTGTAGTAAGAGTAACAATAGAATACGGCTCAACAGTATATGTAAAGCTTCCGTTTTCAGGAGTTAAGGTACCTGAGTTTTTAAGCCAGTTTGCATCGTATGTCTGACCCTCATCAGGACCTTTTGTGACCCAAGCTGTCAAAGGAGAATCAGATTTACTAAGATTGCTTATCGAAACATCATAGGTTCTTTCATTAGATGTGTCGTTTACAAATACCAACGTGTAATCTCCTGTATCTGGATCAGCCAATGTGATGTAATTATTAGTCGTTTTTCCTATGCCATGACCGTCTCCTGCAGCAACTCCGTCGCCGTAGCAAGCTCCGTCGACATACTTCATATTATCTGTCTGGAACCTTGTAAAATGCTCCATAATATATGTTCCTACCTGGACTTCGTAATGTCCGCTCCAAGGCGTATCTGCAAGTATAAGTTGTTTAGGAACATATTGTGCGCCAGTATAATAAGCAGCGACCGCCGGCTGGAACTCATACATTGTCATTCCGCCGCCTGTTGTTCCACTTTGAGCATACATATTCAATACCCTCAAACCAATTTCAAGCGGTCCGTTGATACCTGTAAGTCCTGTTCCCATTGCCACATCATCAAGCTTGTCGTTTGATGATGCATTGGTAGCATTTACAGCGTACTTTGGATCAATAGTAACCGAAGATCCTTCTGAATACCATATCTCTTTACCATACTCTTTTTTGAGCTTAAGAGCATTTTCACTTGACCATGTTGAGTAGTGAAATCCCAGAACATCGACAGCGTCTCTAAGCTCTGCGTCCTTCATCATCTCGTCAGCAATTTTATAATGTCCGACTTCGTCGGAAGCAATCAGTTTTATCTTGCTGTAATCATATCTGGCTCCTGCTTCTTCAGCCGCTGAATCAAGATGATTTCTCAGATACTTGATCCATTCAATATCAGGTTCATTTGTTTCGTTTCTGTCTGCACTGATATAATCAAATTCCAATCCGTATTCATCATAAGCGGCGTCCAGCGTATCTTTATACCACTTAAATCTTTTAACCATAAATTCTTCATTGGCAATACCGTTCGCACCGGTCCATTTTGGCGAACCCCAGCGCAGCATATCAATAGAAATGTCAGGATTTATAGTTTTTGCATCTGCACACAGATGAAAGCCTGCACCTCGTTTAACATTAGCCTCTTCATTTTCATCGCGCATCGTTGCAGGTTCTGTTCCCGAGCTTGAATCGCAGTCGGAGCCAAGCTCTATCTTGATATGCGAAAGACCTATTCCCGTTTTCTTATTAAACAGATAATTCATTATTTCCCAATAAGCGTCAGGATTCTTTTCTTTATAATCCATAAGAAGTCTTGACGAGTTGTTTGCTGAAACCGCTCCTAATCTGAGCGAATCCTCTGTAATATTATTCCCGTCTATTTCGATAGAAAAAGAATTTTCAGCGCCGACCTTTATTTTCTCATTTGACATAGGCATAACCCCCATTACTGAACAAGTTACTGCAACTGCAGTAATAACGGCAAACATTTTTAAAACTTTCAACATAGCCATTCACCTCCAAATAATTATAATATTATTATATCACTTTATAATTACAAAAAATATATAGAACTTGCTTTATTTTGCATATTTTTTGCTGTTTGAAAAAAGCTGTTTTCTAAACTTGTTCGGTGAAATATTATATTGTTCACCAAACTTCTTTATCATATAGCTTGTACTCGTAAATCCGCATTTTTCAGCAATATCTGAAACTGAAAAGTCAGGATCATGCAATAAATTATAAGCCTTTGAAAGACGAGTAAAGGTCAAAAACTGTCTTGGTGACATACCTGTCTGTTCTTTAAATATATGGCTCAAGTAAAACTTGCTTACAAAATACTTATCGGCAATATCAGAAATGGAAATTTGCTGCTCATAATTTTCTTGTAAATATCTTTGAACATCAGACACTAATTTATTAGGTTTTTTTATATTATTACTTAGAAATTTTGTATTTCTCAATATTTTCGCAAGAAGCTGTGTTACAACAGAGATAATAATATCTTCAGATAATAAATCAGTTGATTCTGTTTCTTTTTTTATAATATTTAAATATTCATGACATTCAAAATCATCTTTTGCTATGATCGGCTCATTTATTGTAATTCCAATTAAAATATTATAAATAAAGTCAGAATAGTACTCTTTTGAATAAAGCCACGGATTAAGAAAAACTAATGTGCGTTTATAGCACGTTGGATCAATAATTGAAATTTTATGATTCAATCCACTGGGGATTATATATAGCATGCCGTCTTTTAATTCATATTTTTTATTTTCACATATTAAATTTATATTACCTTTATGTAAATACATTATTTCACAGGATATATGTTTATGTTCAGGAAAACGAATAATATTATCATAAAAACCAATATGCTCAATACAGCTCATATATATCACTGTCCTCAATAATCTAAATATCTAATATGTTTGTTTATATAATCATTTTATCATATAAAGTAAATTGAAACAAGTATTAAACGGTTAAAGAAAGTATTAGTATAAAATCTATCAACGGGAAAATAATAACTTTATGAAAATAAAAAATAAGTTCAAAAATTTAAAATACAGTAAAGCATACTACTATGTCGTAGGCGGTGTAACCGGTATAGCCAACGGACTTTTCGGTTCAGGAGGGGGAATGTTAAGCGTACCTCTTTTAGAAAGCACAGGCCTTGAAGCAAAGAAGGCTCATGCTTCTTCAATAGCAATAACACTTCCGTTGTCTGTTATTAGCACCGTTATATATTCGCTAAAAGGTCACATCAACTATTCTCTTGCACTGAAATTCGTACCTTTAGGTATATTAGGAGCAGTTGTCGGAAGCTGGCTTTTGAAAAATATCTCTAATAAAATACTCAAAAAAATATTCGGAATTATTCTGATAATTTCGGGAATTAGGATGTTGATACTATGAGCATTTTTGTTATTGCAGTTGTTTCATTTTTAACGGGTCTTATAGCTTCTCTCGGTCTGGGAGGCGGAATGGTGCTTATTATTTATCTTGCAATTTTCACAGGAATGGGACAGCTTGAAGCACAGGGAATAAACCTTATTTTCTTTATACCTATAGCTTTGATCTCAATAATATTGCACACTAGATCGAAGCTGATAATTTGGAAAAAAATAATCCCGTCAATTATAACGGGAGCGATAGCAGCACTTTTATTCAGCTTTATTGCGAGTATGCTGGGGTCGGAAATTCTATCAAAAATATTTTCTGTATTCATAATAATAATTGGTATAAGAGAGCTTATTAAAAAATCAAATAAAGAAAATACCAATAATAATATATAAAATTATTTAATATAAAAACCAGAGAGACACACAGACTCTCTGGTTATCGCTATTTTAAGAATATTTCCTGAAAAAGACCCATCCATTCTCTCAGCCAGTAATAGGGTAAGTCTATCTTTGTTGTCTTTGCATAAACAGAATACGCATTTATTCCCTGTTTGTTTGCTATTATAGAAGCACGGTATTCGTGAAATCCGTCTGTGACGATGGTAATATCTTTCGGTAAATTCATTTGCTCGATAATTTCATATGAGAACTTTATATTTTCATATGTGTTTGTTGCCTTGTCCTCTTTAATAATTCTGTTCGGAGATATTCCCAAATCTACAAGGTAGTTGTACATACAATCTGCTTCGGTAATTCTCTCATCAGGTCCCTGACCGCCTGTAACTATGCACTTGATGTTCTTGTTTTCAGACAAATAGTCATATGCCGCTTCTAATCTGTGGCGAAGCATTTTACTAGGGTGATATTTGTTTACCTTGCAACCGAGAACGACAACGGTTGTTTCCTTATCGGGATAGTTTTTGTAAGCCGAAACCATTTTTATTGAAATGAAAATACACCAGAAAACAGATATTAAAATCAAAGCAGCCAGAAAGATAAGCAAGATACGTCCGCCGATATTATGCCATAGCTTTATTATAAGCCGTAAAACATAATCCCAGAATAGCGTAATAAGAATTAAACAAATAGTTATCCCTAAGCCGACTACATTTCCGATATTGCTTATATGTTTATAAAACGGAAGTATAAAAACCACTAAAAAAGCAATTTCAATAAGTAATATTATAAACCTTACTGCATTTTGTAACATAATAATATCCCCTAATCTTGATAAATCAATTATAAAGGGGAATAAAAATAATGTCAAGATAAGAATTTTTCCGACATAAAACCTTATTGGTTTTTTAATAAAATATCCCCGTTGTTTCGGGGATAAATGAGATTTATTCATCAGAATTTAAATTGCTTTTAAGCTTTTGTTCCTCGTATTTGTGTTTAGTTGCCATGCCACCTCTTATATGTCTTTCGCTTTTATTAAAGTCAAGGATCTTTTTTACCTCTTTATACAATTGAGGTTTTATTTTTTTCAGCTTTTCACTCACGTCCTTATGCACTGTGCTTTTACTGATACCGAATGCTTTCGCACAAGCCCTTACTGTGCATTTGTTATCAACTATGTATTGTCCTAGTATTATTGAACGGTCTGTATCTCCTGAAAAATTCATAATACCCAACTCCCTGATGTCGCTTTTTTTAATATATATGCGAGTTGGTTTATTATCATTCTAAAAAGCCGAAATTAATTACAGTTATTATTTGTTTCTGAGTTTGACAAGCCTTTTGCTTGAGGGTATAATTACGTTAATAATAATTCATTGTTGTGAACGGAGTTAAAGTGTAATGAAAAGGAATTACAGCAAAGAGCTTGAAAATATAATTAAAGATAATTCGGAGAATATGCCGAGACTGTTAATTCATAGCTGTTGCGCACCATGTTCCAGCTATGTTTTGGAGTATCTGTCACACCATTTTGATATTACACTTTTATATTACAATCCGAATATCAGTCCAGAATCTGAGTTTGAATACAGAGTGAGTGAACTTAAAAGACTGGTTTCTGAGATGCCACTCGACAAAGAAATCAATATAGAAATTCCCGAGTATAACGACAGAGAGTTTTACGACGAGGTTAGGGGAATGGAAGATATTTCAGAGGGCGGCGAGCGATGCTTTAAGTGCTATGAAATCAGACTTAGAAAAGCAATAGAATATGCTGAGGAAAACGGGTTTGATTATTTTACAACAACGCTGTCAATAAGTCCTTATAAAAATTCGGAAAAGCTAAATGAAATTGGCGAGCGGCTGGCAGGGGAGAGCAGTAAAGTAAAATGGCTTCCAAGCGACTTTAAAAAGAAAAACGGATATAAGCGTTCTATTGAGCTTTCACACATATATAATTTGTACCGGCAGGATTACTGCGGATGTGTTTATTCTAAAGCAGAGCGTGAAAGAAATAAAAATACGGCAGGGACTGAAAGTTAGTCCTTGCCGTTTTCTATATTTGCAGATTTTAGAGTTATATTTATATTCTGTCAGCTACTAAATCTCCCATTTCGCTGCAGGAAACGCATTTCATACCTTCTGACATAATATCGCCTGTGCGGTAGCCCTCAGCCAGAACTTTGTCAACTGCATTTTCAATAGCATCAGCTTCCTCGCTCATATCGAATGAGTAGCGGAGCATCATTGCTACAGACAGGATTGTAGCCAGTGGATTAGCCTTGTTTTGTCCTGCAATATCAGGCGCTGAGCCGTGAATAGGCTCGTAAAGTCCAAGTGTGCCCTCTCCAAGTGATGCAGACGGGATCATACCTAACGAGCCGGTTATCATTGAAGCTTCGTCAGAGAGAATGTCTCCAAACAGGTTTTCGGTTACCATTACGTCAAACTGAGCAGGATTGTGAACAAGCTGCATAGCTGTGTTGTCAACTAAAATGTCCTGAAACTCAACGTCAGGATATTCCTCTGCTACTTTGTGTGCAACCTCTCTCCACAAACGTGATGAATCAAGTACGTTTGCTTTGTCGACCGAGTGGACCTTTTTGCCTCTTTTTCTTGCCATATCAAATGCAACACGGCAGATTCTCTCAACCTCATAATCCGCATAAGCCATTGAGTCGCTTGCGTGCTTTACTCCGTTTTCGTCTACGTGAGTGTCGCGCTCACCGAAATAAGCTCCGCCAATAAGCTCACGAACTATAACAAGGTCAAGACCGTTTTTGGTTATTTCATCTTTAAGAGGACAAGCTCCTGCAAGAGCAGGAATCAATTTAGCAGGTCGAATGTTTGCAAACAGCTTCATTGCGCCCCTGATGCCTAGAAGTCCTGCCTCAGGGCGAAGATTTCCGGGCAGTGTATCCCATTTCGGACCGCCTACAGCACCTAACAGAACGCTGTCAGACGCAAGACATATATCAATTGTTTCCTGCGGCAGGGGAACGCCTGTTGCATCAATAGCACACCCGCCCATTAAAACATCTGTATACTCAAATGTGTGACCATACTTTTCACCGATTTTGTTTAATACCTTTTCGGCTTCATTGACAATTTCAGGACCTATTCCGTCACCCTTTATTACTGCGATTTTCTTGTTCATATTTAAGTCTCCTCAATTAACCTTTGATTTTTACAGCAGTGCCGAATGCCATAATCTCAGACGCACCCTGTAATACTGATGAAGTTGCAAATCTTACTCCGATAATTGCATCAGCACCCATACTTGCAGCTTCTTCAATCATTCTTTGCGTAGCAATCTCTCTTGACTCGTTCATCATCTTGGTATAGCTTTTAAGTTCTCCTCCGACCATGCTCTTAAAGCCCTGTCCCATGTCTTTGAACATATTCTTAGACTGAACTGTGCTTCCCTTGACAATACCTAACGCTTCAATTTCTTTTCCCGGTATGCTTTCGATCGTTAAAATAATCATAAAAATACCTCCGTTAGCCTTTTAGTGAATTTAAAAGACCGTTCTTATTTATAATGTTTTTTATAAACTCAGGGAAAGGCTGTCCTTGATA
>CANPWR010000020.1 GCA_947584825.1 uncultured Clostridia bacterium
TTGCCGTAGCATTTATGTTCTTTACAGTCAGAGTGCTTGAAAAACGCCGTTGGGCTTAAAGGAGGTAGCGAAGATGAGTAATATAGATGAAAAAGATTTTGAACAGCAAGAGCAAACATTACCAGAGTCATCTGAAAATAGCTTGGGATCTGATTTGAATGACGCATCAAATTCTGAAATAAACTCTGTTGATGTCGGGACTGAAGCCGAGACAGATTTTGAGGCTAATGAGATTACAGACATTTCAGATGTTAAAGAGGAGATGTTTGATGATAAGGCTGAGGTTAAGCCTAAAAAAGCAAAGAAAAACTTCAAAAAGCTGAAGCACGGCACTATGGCTACTGTTTTAACTGTTGTTTTTATAGTTGTTTTGGTACTTGTGAATATTGTTGCGACAAGCTTGTTTGAGAGATTTCCGCTGACTATTGATATGACATCTGACGACTCATACACAATTTCCGATGAAACGGAAGAATATATAAAAGGCGTTGATAAAAAGATAAAGGTGACGGTTTTATCTGAAGAGAGTGAATTTACTTCTACCTCGAAATATATTCGTCAGTCTAATGAAATATTGAAGAACATAGTTAAAAGCAATAAAAATATTTCCCTTGAATATATAGACCTTCTTTCAAATCCGGAGGTTAAGTCAGAGTATGAGGATTCGCTTTCTGAATATGACATAATAGTTGAGTCAGGTAAAAATCACGAAAGGACAACGGTTGTTCATCCGCAGGACTTAGTTAAATTCTCATCTGATTTTGAAGAATCTTTTCAGCAGAATATGGGAGGAACTCTTGACTCGTTTATTGAGTATTATGGCGGAATGACCACTATTCAGAATTATCCTGCCGGTGTGGAGAGCAATTGTGCAGAGCAGGCGTTTACATCTGCAATTTTAAAGGTGACTGACGCAAATCCTGTTACTGTTACGTTCCTTACAGGAAGAAAAGAGCTGGCATCGCTTTCCTATTTCCAAAGCCTTCTTGATGCAAACGGATATATGGTGAACAGCATTAACATAACGACGCAGGATATTCCTGAAGAGACAAATCTTATTGTAATGGGCGCTCCGAGTGTTGATTATACCGCAGGTGAAGTTGAAAAGGTATCATCATTCATGGAAAATGGAGGAAAGCTTGAAAAGAATCTTCTTTATATCGAAAGTGTTCAGCAGCCTGACACCCCGAATATCGACGAGTTTTTAGAGGAATATGGCATAAAATTCAGAGATGAGTTTGTATATGACTCAGACGGAGAAAATGCAAGCAACGGATATGTTTTTATGGAGCGTGCAAGCGATAATTTTATGGACGACATAAAAGACGATTCGCTGAGACTGTTTACTAATCTTTATACAAAGCCGATTACTATAGATTATAATAACAAGGAAATGCTGACCTGTGAGGCATATATTCAGACATCTGACACCGGATATACAATGGATTCAGAGAATAAAAAGCTTACAAGCGGAGTAACTGTTACAGGTGCAGTAGGTTCTAAGGCTTCGTATGTTGATAATGAGACAAAGTATAGCAATCTGATAGCTCTGGGTTCTGAGTTTTTCTTGGATGATACAGTGCTGCAGATGTCACAGTATTTAAACAGACAATGGATACTTAGTATTGTAAACGGAGTTACAGGAAAATCATCAGGTATTACCATAGAACCAAAGACCGTTGAGGGCGGATTATTTGATTTGACCAATACGCAGATTAAGGTTCTTGAGTGGGTGTTTATAGTTATCATTCCTGTGATCGTACTTGCAATAGGTATTATAATCTGGTTGAGGAGAAAGAACAGATAAGCATTAGGAGAGGAATCTAAATGAATTCTAAAATTAAGAGTATTATAATATGTGCTGTTGTTATTCTTTGTTTGGGTGCTACGCTTCTTGTTCTGAATTTAACCGGAAACAAGGGTGACAGCTCAAGCGATATATCATCGAGTGTGGCTGACAGTGAGAAAACCATATCTTTGACTGATGATATTGCAAGTGATTTAGATAATACCTATGTAAAAACCGTAGAGGTAAAAAATGAGCGGGACAGCTTTACGATAAGTAAGGTCGATAACAAGACCGATGAATGGGAGATAAAGGCTCTAGACGGCATTGAGCAGTCAAGTACGGTTTATTCAGGATTGACTTCAGTAGCGGCTAGTCTTTCTGCGACAGATATAGCTGAGGAAAATGCTGAAGATTTGTCTAAGTACGGACTTGCAAATGCAAAGGCTAAGTTTACCGTTACATTTTCCGATGATAAAAATACAAAGAGAACTTATCTAATTGGGGATATAACTCCGAACGATGATGATTACTATTTATGCGAAGAAGGAAAGAATACTGTTTATACAGTATCCTCAGGCTCGCTTTCATACTTTTTCTATACTAAAGAGGATTTTATAGACTTAACAATGTTAGAAAAGCCGGCAAGCGATGATGACTATCCTGATTTCATAAAGGAAACTATAAAGTCTAATTCTCTTGATTATGATATGATTATCGTAACTCCGGAGGAGTCCTTGAGCTATATGCCGTCTGCCCAGGTTATGACAGAACCGGTATTTGCATACTTAGACGTAACTAACTCGGCAGGTATAACTCATGGAATGTGGGGATTATCGGCGACCTCCGCTGTTGCTGCAAAGCCTGATAAGAAAGACTTTAAGAAGTATGGTCTTTCAGATCCTATCACTAAGGTTATTTTAGAAACAAGTGACGGAACTTATACTTTGTCAATAGGTGATCCTGTTTATGCAAAGGATTCTCAGGGCAAGGAAACCACAACAGTTGAGTCTTATTATACTTATTTAGACGGCGTAAGCGGTAAAGATGTTATTTTTCTTGTTTCTGTTAATAGTCTTCCTTGGGTGGGTGCAGAACCGGCAGATTTCATCTCAACCCTTATGACTTACAACGCGGCAACAGATTTAAAATCAGTCTCTGTAGATGACGGAAAGAAAAAGACCGTATTCAAACTCAAATCGGTAGTAGATACTGACGCTCAGACTGAAGAGGGTGAGCAGCAGGAAATGATGTTGAGTTCTGTTAAATTAAATGGTAAAGAGCTTAACGTAGAGGCATGGAAAGGTTGGTACCAGGTTCTGCTTCAGTGTCCGGCATCTGAGATTTATTTCAAGGAGCCTAAAACTAAGTGCTATTTAACGGTCAGCATTAACAGGAATGACGGCGGAAAAGATGTTTTGAAGTTCTTTAAAGATACAAACAGAAGAACTATTGTCAAGCTTAACGGAAAAACAAGCTATCGTATAGAAAGCTCTTATGTAAACAAATTGGTATCAAGTATGAAGCTTGCAATAGAAGGAAAGGAAATTCAAACTAATTAATACAAAATAGTTTAGGACTAATAATAAGACAATTTTCACATTGGATATTTGTTATAATAATCTCAGACCATAGAAAGGGAGTGAACAATATGGCAACAAAAAAATGCGACTTTTTCACATATAAAGGTTTACCTCTTGTGAGAAAAGGAAGAGAAATTTACTACGGCAATATGAAGGATGATTATGTTGTTATGATTCAAATACTATCCACTGAGGAAATAAATGGTTTGGACATTGCAAACAGAGTAAGAATTTTTAGAATGGCAACAGATGAGAGTCTTCCGCCTAATGAGAGAATAAACAAGACTGCTGAAAAAACAAGTCTTTATGACGCTCTTGATATAGCAAGCGCATGGCTTTCTGATTATATTAAAAAGTAAGTTTAAATAAATATTATAGCATAGTTAAGGTATTTCGTTATTGGCGGAATACCTTTTATCTTTCTTTAGGAAAAATCACCTTGATAAAAGATGCGGTTTATGTTAAAATTAAGTGTAATTAAAGAGGCTTTGTATAAAGGAGTATGCGGTTTGTTATATTCGGATCTTATATTTATATATGGTTTTCTTCCGATAACTATACTGATAACGTTTTTGGACAGAAGTACAGAGTATAAAAATCTTATACTCATATTAACGTCGGTTATTTTTTTCACATTCGGAAGACCGATGATTACACTGCTTTTGTTTTCAACAGTTGTTTTTGACTACTTATTCGGACTTATAGCAGGATACGGCAGAGAAAAGTGGCTAAGAGCTCTAGGCTTTTTTTGCTCTATAGTTATGAACTCATCATTGTATATAGTTTTCTGCTGGAACTCCTTATTTAAAAATCTCGGCATTGAACAATTAACATTTGCAAAAAAAATTATACCGATTTGTGTTGCCTTTTACACAATAAGAGGAATCTCATATGTTGGAGATGCATATAAGAAAAGAATCAAACCTGAGAAGAATGTATTCTGCTTGCTTGTTTATATGATAAGCTATCACTTTATGGTTGTAGGTCCTATTGTAAGATACGGTGATATTGCAGATCAGATACGTCACAGAACCATTACGGGTCAGAACTTAAACGACGGCTTGAATAGATTTATTATAGGCTTTGCAAAGGTTATGATACTCGGACTCTCATTTGAGAAAATAAAAGAGGCAGGCTTGAATTTTGCCGAGCTGACGCCTTTTGGCGCTTGGGTAGGAATGCTGGCATTTATCGGGAATATATATTTTCTTTTCACCGGTTATACCGATATGGCTTTGGGATTGGGAATCCTTAACGGATTTAAATATAAAGAAAACTTTTCCCCGATTCGTCTGAGCGAATATGTAAGCGGTATTGTAAAAGGCTTCAACAAGCTATTGGTAGAGTTCTTTGAGGACTTTTTGGTGGTACCGTTTAAAATGGATAAGGTCGAGTATATATCTGGAGTTTTAATTTCAGGTGTTTTAATTGGTCTGTGGTATGGCTTCAGCCAGAATTTTTTGATATTAGGATTGTATTTTGCCTTGCTGGTGATAATTGAAAAGTTATTCTTAAAGCGTATATTAGATAAACTTCCGAAAATCATAGGATATATTTATACTTTGTTTGCCGTGTTTATGGGTGCGGCAATTGCATATTTCTCAAAACTGGAGGAATTTCTGCACTGGTTTAAGGCACTGTTTGGTATAGGAACAGATTATATGTGGAGCGTTAATATGAGAAATAAAACGCTTTCTTACTTGTTCTTGGCGATAATAGGTGTGATTATTATGATTCCGGGATTCAAAAATATAATAAGGTCACAGATTAAAGTATTTGCAGAAAAAAATGAAAAGAATTATGCTGCTATAAGAATTTCACAAACAGTATGTATATGTATGTTATTAGTAATGGCAACAGCGGCAAGCATAACAGTTTGAAATTAATATAAAAGGAACAAGTTTTTAATGAGTAAAAAAAGAAAAAGAAAACTTAATAACTCACAAGCTAAAATTAACAGCGGGAAGAGTAATTTCAAGTCAAAGTCCGATGATTATGATTTTGAAAATGCCGTATATCCTGATAATGATCGCTTGGCAGTTCCGCCTGAGGGGAATCAAACAGATTCATCTGAGGGTGATGTTGTTCTGCGTAAAATAGGAAAGGATGCTGTTATTGGCGAGTATAATTTTATCAATGTTGCGGTTGTTTTAATACTCATAATGATAATGGGCATCTCATTTGCACTTTTAAGAAATACTGATGAGTATATTGAAAACAATAATAAAATATCAACCGAAACTGTACTCAACGGAAAGTTTACAAAAAAGCTGTCAAGAAATTATATGAAAAGACTTCCGGGAAAACAGCTATTGTTTGATGCCAACAGAGTTTTCTCATATGTTTATGGTCTGGGGAGCTTCAATGATGAGGAAGGATTTGTTTCTGCTGATACGGGGAAGATTATAGGAATAAAAACCTATGATGAGCCTATTATGGTTACAATGACAACTAAATCTACCGCTCCGACGACTACAACACAATACACAGGCAAAACAACAAACACAACTATTAAAATAAAAGGTTCTGTGTTTATAGGTCCCGGTCAGCTGACTACTACTAAGAAAACCAAGAAGACTACGACTAAGAAAACAACAAAGAAAACCACTACTACGTCAGCTTCCACAACAACGACATTCACGGGTACTACCTGGTCGTTCAAAGGTACAACAACAGTTCCTTCTTCTGCACAGACAACATCACACACAACACTTGTTGAGCCGCCGACAACGGCTAACACGACTACCGGAGTGATAAATGAAGAGCAGCAATTTTAGATATTCCGATGACAATAAAAGATACCATACTTATAATTATTATCTCAGGCATAAGTATGGAATAAAGGTTTTTAAAGTGCCGCTTAATGCAAATTTCGGATGCCCTAATCGAGACGGCACAAAAGGGGTCGGTGGATGCACATATTGTTCAAATAAAATGAGCGGTGATTTTGCAGGTGATCCCATTTTGGATATTGAAAGGCAGTACGATTATGTCAGGCAGGTTCTTTTGAAAAAGTGGGATAATGCCAAGTGTATACCTTATTTTCAGGCGGGAACAAACACATATGCTCCCATAGAGAAGCAAAAGAAACTTTTTGAAAGAGCTATGACTTTCAAAAATGCGGTTGGTCTTAACATTTCAACACGCGCAGACTGCATCAATGAAGAAATTGCAGATATGCTTTATGATATTTCACAAAATACCGATCTTGAAGTCGAGCTGGGACTTCAGACAATTTACGATAAAACGGCAGAGAAAATAAATAGATGTCATACCTATGAGGATTTTCTAAAGGGATATAATATACTCAAAGAGCGAAAAATAAATATTTGTGTTCATATAATAAACGGGCTACCCGGAGAAACAAAAGATATGATGATTAATACTGCTCAGACAGTAGGAGCTTTGAAACCCCACGGATTAAAAATTCATCTTCTTTATATAATTAAAGGAACAAAAATGTATGAACAGTTTTTGAGGGGTGAGGTAAAGGCTCTTGAAAGAGACGAGTATGTCCAGATCGTCTGTGACCAGCTTGAGAGGATACCCGAAGACGTTGTTATAGAAAGGGTCACTGGCGATGGAGTTAAAGAGGATCTGATAGCTCCTCTTTGGAGCTTGAAAAAGTTTTGCGTTATGAATGAAATCGACAAGGAAATGTTAAGAAGAAATTCATATCAAGGAATACTTGTAGGTAAAGATTAATATAGTTTAGTGAGGAACTTCCTATGAAAAAATATCTCGAAGTTGGAAAAATAGTTTCGGTTCACGGACTCAAAGGCGACGTCAAGGTCGAGCCCTGGTGTAATGAGCCTGAGTTTATTTGTGATTTTGACAGGCTTTATTCAAAGGACGGTAAAAAGGAGTATGAAATAGAATCGAGCAGGGTCCAGAAAAATATGGTGATAATGAAGCTCAAGGGGGTAGATTCTGTCGAAGACGGACAGGCTATGAGAAATAAAATCCTGTTTATGGACAGAAACGACGTTGAGCTTGAAGATGGATTTTATTTTTTTCAGGACTTGATTGGTCTGAACGTTATTGACGCTGACAGTCAAGAGGAGTATGGAAAAATAGAGGATATTTTTCAAACGGGAGCGAACGACGTTTATCAAATTAAGTCCGATGACGGAAGGTCGTATTATATTCCGGCAATTGCAGATGTTATTGTGAAAACTGATATAGATGACGGGAAAATGTATATAAGACCGCTGGAGGGACTTTTTGATGAGGATTGATATAGCAACGCTTTTCCCTGAGGTGTGTGAAGCTTACCTTTCAGAGAGCATTATCGGTCGGGCAAGGGCAAAAGGTATATTTGAGGTTAATTGTCACAACATCCGAGATTATACATTAGACAAGCACAGGCGTGTTGATGATACTCCCTACAGTGAGCAAAAGGGAATGTTAATGCAGGCTGAACCGATATACAGATGCTTCAAGTCTGTGACTGAGGGTACAAATCCGCACGTTATATATGTGTCCCCGCAGGGGAAACCGTTTAATCAGGAAAAGGCAAAGGAACTTTCTAAGCTAAACAGCATATTTGTATTATGTGGACACTATGAAGGTGTAGACAACAGAATAATCGAAGAAATAGTTGATGAGGAAATATCAATAGGGGATTTTGTCCTCACCGGAGGGGAGCTTCCTGCACTGTGTTTGGTAGATGCAGTTGTCAGAATGTTGGACGGTGTTTTATCAGGTCCTGAAAATTATAAGGATGAAAGCCACTATTGCGGATTGCTTGAATATCCACAGTATACTCGCCCTGAGGTATGGCATGATAAGAGAGTTCCTGAGATACTTTTGTCGGGACATCATGCGAATATAGACAAATGGAGGCATGAGCAGTCTCTTATTGTAACCTATGAAAAACGTTCTGATTTAATTGACTATGAAAAGCTTTCTGATACTGATTGTCAGTTTCTGTCGAATTATATAAAAAACAAGGAAAATACTTAACATATTTATTGCGGATTATACTCGACTATTAGTGACACAAAGTTATGCAAATTTAAATTTTATTAAGAATTTTTGTACAAATTGCATTGAGCATCACGGATTTTATGGTTAAAATACACAAATATTGAGGACTTGAAAACGCAGTCTGTAATCAAAAAGCAGAAATTTTGCTTAATTCACTATTTTGTACTAAATTATCGTTGACTAAGAAAAATATTAGGGTATAATATATTTATTGGCACAAGATTACTTTTGAGTAATTATGAAATGGAGAGATATGTAATGTTTGTAAAAGATGTTGTTGTTCAGAATAAGGTAGGTTTGCATGCTCGTCCTGCTACTTTCTTTATTCAGAAGGCTAACGAATTTAAGTCATCTATTTGGATCGAGAAAGAGGATAGAAGAGTAAATGCTAAGAGCTTACTCGGAATTCTTTCACTTGGCATTGTAGGCGGAACCGCTATCAGGATTATCGCTGACGGCGCAGATGAGAAGGATGCTGTAGACGGCTTGGTTGAGCTTGTTGAAAGCGGATTCACTGAGGAAGTTTAATTTGCTAATTTAATAACGGATATTGTGAGTGAAGCGAAGCATTTGTGCTTCGCTGTTTTTTTGCGTAATTTTATTGTGAAGGTAAAAAACAGTTGAGTATTTTTGCGTTGAATCTGTTTCGGTTAGGTCATAGGCTATATTAATAGTTTATTAACATAAGATTTATAAAAATGTGTTACAATTTGTAATATATACAAAGAAACAATGAGATTTTAAAAATATTCTTGTGATTTTATTGCTTTTCACTAAAATATCACTAAAATATTATTGCAAAATTATCGTTTTTTTGTTATTATAGTAATGATAGCTTAATCTATTTTAAGGCATACTAAAATTTATTCAGAGGAGTAAAAAGACATGTCAAACAGATTATTTCAAGGCATTATTCAACAGATGAAGGACACAGTGGATTGTGTTATCGGAGTTATAGATGAAACAGCTACAGTAATTGCTTGTTCGGAGATTTCCAGAGTAGGAACAACAAACGAGTATGTTTCACTTGGTTTGAATGACACGCATGAAATTTTTGTCCGTGACGGATATACATACAAGCCGTTCGGAACACATATTAAGCCTGAATTTGCTGTGTTTGTCGAGGGCGTTGACGAAATGGCTGCTAAATATGCAAACATTCTTGCTATTTCCCTGTCTAGCTTAAAGCAATATTATGATGAGAAATATGACAGAAATAATTTTATAAAAAATGTTGTGCTTGACAATGTTCTTCCTGCTGATATTCTGGTAAAGGCGAGAGAGCTTCATTTCAACGCCGACGTTTCAAGAGTTGTATTGCTTATAAGAATACTATCGACAAACGATGTTTCCGCTTATGATGTGATACAAAATCTTTTCCCTGATAAGAATAAGGATTTTGTATTTAATATTTCAGAATCAGACATTGTTCTTGTAAAAGAGGTTCACGAAAGTATTGAAACTTCTGATTTGGAAAAGCTGGCTAAATCAATTTCCGACACATTAAGCTCTGAATTCTATACAAGAGTTAATGTGGGAATAGGCACGGTTGTCGAAGGGGTAAACGATTTGGCAAGTTCTTTTAAAGAGGCGCAGATCGCCCTTGAAGTAGGAAAAGTATTTGATACTGAAAAGACTATTGTTTCATACGAAAATCTCGGAATAGCAAGGCTGATTTATCATCTTCCTACAACATTGTGTGAGACGTTTTTAAGAGAGGTTTTCAAAAAAGGCTCTATTGATTCGCTTGATCACGAGACACTGTTTACAATTCAGAAGTTTTTTGAAAATAACCTCAATGTATCTGAGACATCAAGAAAGCTTTTCGTTCACAGAAACACCTTGGTATACAGACTTGAAAAAATCAAGAAGCTGACAGGTCTTGACCTGAGAGAATTCGACCACGCTATTATATTTAAGATTGCGTTGATGGTTAAGAAATACTTGTCGGCAAATCCGGTTAAATTTTAATGTTCAGGAATGGTCTTTATGGGATTTTGCTGTAAAGGCTGAATTTAAAGGCGGTGTAGTTTTGGTAGAATTTAATGATGTATCGGTAACATACTCTTCCGGAGTTGACGCTTTAAATCATGTTTCTCTTAAAATTAACGACGGAGATTTTGCATTCGTAGTAGGTTCATCAGGCGCAGGAAAATCAACGCTTATAAAGCTGATTTTAAAGGAAATTGACGCCACAGAAGGAACGGTTACCGTAAACGGTTTTAACCTGAAAAAGTTAAAGAGAAGAAAAATACCTAACCTAAGAAGAACTTTAGGGATAGTTTTTCAGGACTTCAGACTTATCCCTACAATGACGGTATATGAGAATGTTGCGTTTGTACTGAGAGTTATTGACGCACCTAAAAAATATATAAAAAGCAGAGTCCCGTATGTAATATCCCTAGTGGGGCTTGCTCATAAAGCAAAAGCATATCCCGAAGAGCTTTCTGGAGGAGAACAGCAGAGAGTTGCGCTGGCACGTGCATTGGTAAACGATCCTCAGCTTATTATTGCGGACGAGCCTACGGGAAATATTGACCCTGCGCTTTCATATGAAATTGTAGAGTTGCTCAAGGGAATAAACGAGTGCGGAACAACTATTTTAATGGTTACGCATGAGCACGATATTGTAAGGCATTTCGGAGGAAGAATTATAAATATCAATGCCGGAAGCATTGCCTTCGATGAAACAATAGGAGGCGCAAATGAAGCTCAGTAGTATAAATTACCTTGTTGGCAAGGGAATATCAAGTGTATGGAAAAACAAGATGATGTCGTTTGCATCATTTTGTATTATGTTGGTTTCGCTGTTAATGGTAGGAATTTCAGTTTTAGCCTCAATTAACATCAACAAGATAATCAGCGGAATTGAAGGAAAAAATGAAGTTATTGTAATCGTAAAGGACGGTACAACTGACGAGGCTATTACGGCTTTGGGCACAAGCATCAAAGATATAAAAAATGTTGACACTGTGACCTTCTATTCAAGGGAGGACGCATGGCAGTCAATGATTGATGATATGACGAAACAAGAGCAGGAGCTTTTCCAATATGCAGAGGGAGACAACCCTCTTCCTGACACTTATAAGGTTTCTGTAAAGAATATTGAAAAAATGGCTGATACAACAAACCGTATGTCAACGCTTGAAGGAGTTGAATCAGTCAAAGCGTCTAATGAATTTGCGGATGTGCTTATAAGCGTAAGAAACATCTTTTCGGTTATTGCATTAGCGGTTGTTATAGCACTTATAATAGTGTGTCTGGTTATTATTTCAAACACGACCAGAACAAGCGTTTTTGCAAGAAGAAAAGAAATCAATATTATGAAATATGTCGGAGCAACAAATAAATTTATCAAGATACCTTTCCAGATAGAGGGAACTATCGTTGGTCTTTTGGCTGCTGTTGCAGCATTTATATTGACAATGTTCGTTTATAGGGGAGCAGCTAACCTGATTCAGGATAACTATCAGATATTGACGATTTTAGGAGTTGATTCTCTCTATTCATTCAGAGATATATTAATACCTGTGGGTATTGCTTATTTGGTTGCCGGAGCAGTTATAGGCGCAATAGGAACGACAATAAGTACAAGCAAATACGTTAAGGTTTAGAAAGAGCAAAGATAGATCAAAATTTGTGTAACATTAAATCATATTGTTTAAGGACTAAGTGAGGAACAAAATGAAGGTACAAAGACTGATAAAAAGAACTTTTACTTGTATATTAGCATTAGCTTTGACTTTTGGCTTTTTTTCAAGGCTTCCGTCTAAGAATGTGATGGAAACCTCTGCATCTAAGATTTCGGATGCAAAGGAAAAGGTTGAGGAATATCAGGCTCAGCAGGAAGAATATGATAAGCAAATCAAAGATACTGAGGACGATATTGCCAAGGAAGAGGAAACCCAAAAGGCTATTAAGAAGCAAATGGATACGGTTCAGAAAACCATTCAAAGTTTGGATGAATATATTGCTGAGTTACAGGCTAATATCGATAATTTGAACAGTCAGATCGACGAAACACAAAAGCTCGTTGATACTAAAAAGACTGAAATTGATACAGGAATAAATAATTTTAAGAAAAGACTTCGTGCAATGTATATTGCGGGAAATGATTCGTATACGTCAATTATTCTCGGAGCAGATGATTTCTATGATATACTGATGAAGGTTGAGCTTGTTAAAAGAGTAGCTGACCATGACAATAAGGTTATTGATGAACTTATAGAGGTCAAAAACGAGTATGAGGCGGCTAAGAAAAAGCTTGAGGAGCAAAAGTCTCAGGTTGAGAGCGAAAAGGCTACATATGACAAGCAGAAGGAAGAAAAGAAACAGCAGAGAGCAAAGCTAAAAGATTTATATGCAAAGAGTGCTGAGGCTCAAAAAGCTTTAGAAGAGGACAAGGCTATTTATGAGAAAAAGAAAAGCGAGATAGCAAAAGAACAGGAAGAAGCAGAAGCTACTTGGGCAAAGCTCGTTGAAGAAGCAAGACAGAGAGCTGCAGAACGTGAGGCTGCAAGGAGAGCAGCAATGGGTCAGAATGATACTCCGAGCGGAAACACAGCCAGAACCGCCGGTGGCTCTTCCACAGTAACAGGAAACTTTATATGGCCGGTTCCGGGATTTTATAATATCACTTATGGAGTAGGTTGGCGCTGGGGAGCTTACCATGCTGGTATAGACATAGCTTCGAGTGGGATCAGAGGTGCTCAAATTGTTGCTTCCGATGCCGGAACTGTAGTTCAAGCTGAAAATTATTGTCCGCACGACTACGGCAAAAACGGAAGCTGCGGCTGCGGCGGAGGTTACGGCAGACATTGTATTGTCGATCATGGTAACGGATATATGACTTTATACGGTCATATGGAGAACTGTATAGTAAATGTAGGCGACAAGGTAAATCAGGGACAGACGTTAGGCTATGTAGGGTCTACAGGTTTTTCAACAGGCGCTCACTGCCACTTTGAGGTAAGGCTTAACGGAGTAGCTCAGGATCCTGAAAATTATGTATAAAAACGGTCAGAATCGTTATATCAGCGGTTCTGACTGTTTTTATTACAATATTTTGGACAAAAAGTTAGGGTTATAATAGGTTTACTATATTAAAATAAATTATTCTTTTACCTTTACTTTTTGTATAGTTAGTTGCATAAAGTCCATCATACTGTTTTCCGAAAACCAATATAGTATCGCTTTTATCAATCATAATTTTATCTGCATTGTCATAACAGTTATCAAAATAATGCGCACTTGCAAGAACAACACTGTCTGCCTGTTCATGAACGGAATAATATCTATTACGCCATTCTTCACACCATTTACTGCATTGTTCCTCATAGGGAATTATAATATGTTGATTAATACTATTGTAATACTTTAATGCACAAATAATTTCTGATGTCCATAGTGGTATACCATATTCACAATTAACATAAAAATCGGTGTACCCATTACAATATATTTTCCATATTATTTCACGAAGTGTACGTTTTAATGTAATATATGGTTCTTCAAATTCATTTTTATTGGGTATTAATTTTTCATCTCCATTGGATATGATTGCACAAGTCATACTATTATCACCAAAGTTATTTTAGCGGATTTTCCGCTAAAAGTCAATAGTGGATTATCCGCTAATGTATAATGACATTGGTGATGTTTATGTATAGAAGAATACGTGACTTGCGTGAGGATAAAAATATGACGCAAACACAAATGGCAAAAATTTTGCATTGTAGCCAAAGGGTTTATAGTGATTATGAGCGTGGGGAATTGGATATACCCTCAGATGTTTTAATACGTTTAGCTGACTTTCATAATGTTTCAGTTGATTATTTACTTGGACGTGTTGATGAAAAATAAATTTAAAGAAAGGTGATTTATTATGAATAAGGAAAATTTAAGTGTGTTCCCTGTTGGGGAAAAGAACGAAGCATATGCAAAGTATTTTGTAGGTCAGAGTTATTTGAATATGCTGACTACTGAAGGCGTTTCCATAGGCAATGTTACGTTTGAGCCGGGTTGCCGAAACAACTGGCATATTCATCATAAGGGCGGACAGATATTGTTGGTTACCGCAGGGCGTGGCTATTATCAGGAGTGGGGGAAGCCTGCTCAGGAGCTTAACCCGGGGGATGTGGTAAACATTCCGCCAGAGGTCAAGCACTGGCACGGAGCGGCACCTGATAGCTGGTTTGCACATCTTGCAGTAGAAGTGCCTGCAGAGGGAACTTCTAATGAGTGGCTTGAACCTGTTAATAGTGAGGAATATAATAAATTAAAGTAAAAAGAAAATCGGAAGGCTTTTATGCCCTCCGATTTTTTATGTTTATTTTTAAGTTTAGAAATCAATAGGACTGTCACCGATGTATGTAATTACAGATTTTGAGTAATCAGTGATACCTACTCCCACATTTGGATTAAATTTTGAGTAAACCATATCAACACAAAATAATAATATAAAACCGGTACATAATATTAATACAATTTTATGAGGAATTTTTTTAATCAAATCATCAAGCATAGGAGCTAAATAATAAACACAAAGGCAGCCACCAATCCCGAAAAATATACTTCCTATAAGGCAAACTCTTCCGTTTATATTTAATGCGTAATGACTGTAATCCCACCAGCGAACGCCTCTGGTATATTCAAAAAACCAACTTGTTGCGTATTCTATAATAGAGGATAAAACAGATATAGCAATAAATGTATTAACAGGGTTCTTGGAAATTCTCTTAGGGATGTATAGCGAAAGTATGCCTCCAAAACCGTATATCGGAAGCCATGGACCGAAAAGCATTCCTCTGTTTACTAATTTGCCATCTACAATGAAACTGAGTATACCTTCCCAAAGCCAGCCTAAAAATGATAATGCAAAAAAAATCATTACTAAAGAAATCATATTGTACTTTCTTATATATGTACGTTTTAGCTTTAAATGTCCGACTTTGTACCTATCAGCCAAAGGAAGCTCCAGAGTTGAATTTTGACAATCCATAGATATGTATTCGGTTTTATTATCAGTATTGTTATTCATAAGGAGCCTCCTTCCGTTTATTTTAATTTATATATAATTATAACACATTAAATTTTAATTTGCAACAATATGTCGAACATTGATTAATATACAAAATTTTATTAGAAAAAATTTCAGTTGTTTTTATATTATATTCTTAAAATTATCGTATGTTCACTAAAGTTTGTAAAATAAAAAAGCGTACCAAATTTGGTACGCAAAATGGATGATATTGCTGTGGTTCTAACAAATATTATAGCCCGCCGCTGCAGAAAGAGAATCCTGAGGCGGCTCGCTGTGAATTAATTTAGTATAGCACTTAATATAAACGCGTGAGTAAGAGGAGCAGCACAATAGTGATTTTTGTACGCGAAGTGCCTGCGGCGGCTCGCTGTGAATTAATTTTAGTATAGCACTTAATATAAACGCGTGAGTAAGAGGAGTAGCTTAATAGTAATTTTTGTACGCGAAGTGCCTGCGGCGGCTCGCCGCTGGTCTGCCCAGCGAGAATCGAACTCACATCAAAGGAGTCGGAGTCCTTTATTTTATCCATTAAACTATG
>CANPWR010000021.1 GCA_947584825.1 uncultured Clostridia bacterium
GTGTCGAACGGCTTTGTGATATAATCGACAGCACCGCCCATAAGAAGTTCTACCTTGTCATTTACGTCTATCTTGGCACTCACCACAATAACAGGTGTGTCTTTGATTTGCGGAAGTACTTCCTCTCCATTTAAGCCGGGAAGCATTAGGTCAAGAAGAACAAGATCAGGTTTATGCGAAGAAAAAAACAACAGAGCCTCCGTGCCGGAGTATGCACGGGAAACTTTATAACCCTCCTTTGAAAGCACTTCTTCAAGCATATTACCTATATGAACGTCATCGTCTATAATCATTATATTTTTCATCTTATCACCTGTGTTAAATATGTTTTGGTTTGCTAAAATAAAACTGACATCGGAATCTGCGATGTCAGTTTCTTGACAATACTTTATTTCACCGTTTTTACCTTTGACCATTTACCATAATACTTCTTTGAACCGACTTTAATATACGATCTGATTTTTATAAAATACTGTTTGTTTGACTTTAAACCTTTGATACTGGTTTTAGAAGTATTTTTATTAATATTAACAGTTTTTTTGTCTTGAGAAAGACCTCTATTAGTACCCAGGTTTATTTGATAACCTGAGACCTTATATGCTTTTTGCCATTTAACAGCAGTTGCTTGTCCGTTGTTCTTGGCATTTAACCCGGAAACCGGACTTGATTTAATATCTTTTTTATTTGTGTATGCACATATTGACGCACCGCTGATTAACTTCAACAGATTCCACGATGCAGTCTTTTTGTCTTTTGAAAGCTTTCCGTTTGTGTAAACTATTTTTTGAGGAAATGTAATGCTGAAAGTGAGCTTTATTATATCCTGCATTGCTTTCATATCGCTTTTTGAAATGTTCATAGATTCGTTTAATATTTCGTCTGTAGAGGAATCAAACGCACCTAACTCAGCGACAAACTTTTTCTTTGTAATAGTGCCCGAATTGAATAATGCAGTATCACCGCTGATTAATTCTTTTTTTACTTTTTTAATGCTGGAGTAAGGCTCGCTTACATTAAAACATTTATATGTTTCACCTTTTATTGTTTCTTCATATTCTTTAACAGTTGCATTAGGTGATTCCTGCTTTAATTCATCAAACAGTTCGTTACCTTCTGAACCCATTTGATTCTCATAATATTCTTTTTGAATTTTAATAACTCCGTTTAGTGTTACAGAACCGTTTGAGTTTATCATTACGTTTACTTTTTCCTGCATACAGCCTGCCAATGTGGTAACAGCCATCATTGCCGACATTAAAACAGCAAATATCCTTTTTTTCATATACATTCTCCTTCAAGTTAAATATTTAAATTATTATATAATTAATTTTTGTTTTTGTCAAATAATTATAACGGTATTTTTTGTTATATCAAGTTTGTAAAATAAATAACTGACACCGCAGCCTGCGATGTCAGTCAAACGTATGCTCATAATTTAAAGTTTATTTGAAATAAGCTCTAAGGTGTCTCTTGCAATAAGAAGTTCCTCATTGGTCGGAACTACCCAAACCTGAACTTTTGATTTAGGTGTTGAAAGTCTTGTAAGTACACCTCTTTTTGAATTTGCTTCAGGGTCTATTTCAATACCGAAGTATTCCATATTCTCGCATACCTTTGCTCTTACATCGGTAGCGTTCTCACCGATTCCTCCTGTGAAAATTATAGCGTCAAGACCGTTCATTACAGCGGCATATGAACCGATATACTTCTTTATTTGATATACGAGCATTTCACTTGCAAGCTGCGCTCTTTCATCGCCTTTTTCAGCAGCGGCAGTAATGTCTCTGTTGTCGGACGATATGCCGGAAACGCCGAGAAAACCTGATTTTTTGTTCATATAATCGCTCATCTCGCTAGGTGTAAAACCGTGCTTATCCTGAACAAATGTAACAGCAGAAGGATCAACGCTTCCTGTTCTTGTTCCCATAAGAACGCCATCAAGAGGAGTAAATCCCATTGAAGTGTCAACTGATTTTCCTCCGTCTACTGCGGTGATCGACGAGCCGTTTCCTAAATGGCAGGAAACTATTTTTAAATCTCTGATGTCAGTATCCATTGCCTTAGCAAGAGCCGCTGTAACAAATCTGTGAGATGTTCCGTGAAAGCCGTATTTTCTCACCGAATAGTTTTTATAATCTTCATACGGCAAACCAAACATAAATGCTTTTGGAGGCATTGTTTGGTGGAAAGCAGTGTCGAACACAACAACTTGAGGTACACCTTCAGGTATTACCTTTTTGCAGGCTCTCAGTGCCAGTGCGTGAGGGTGATTGTGTACCGGTGCTAGTTCTGCTAATGAGTCGATTTTATCTATTACTTCGTCTGTTGCAATGCAGGTTTTATTGAATATCTCAGCTCCCTGCACAATTCTGTGGCCTACAGCTGAGATCTCAGCCATAGAACTGATAACTGAAGCCTCACCGCTTGTCAAAACTTCGACTAACTTCTCAAAAGCCTCAGTGTGGGTAGGAAAATCGCAGTCCTCATCAATAGCTCTGCCGTCGAAGGTCTTGTGGGAGACATGACCGTCTATGCCAATGCGGTCGCAGTTTCCCTTTGCAATAACTGCCTCATTTTCCATATCTAGAAGCTGATACTTTAGAGATGAGCTTCCTGCATTTACTACTAGAATCTTCATAATTCGTTCTCCTTTTATATATTAATTTTTTGTATACTTGACTTATCCCATTATTATATAATATAATATATTTATCGAAATTTCAAGGTTTTGGCAGACTTTTTAGTAAAAAATTTTAGTTATTTTAAGGACAAGTATAAGTATTACTTTTACTAAGAGGAACAGATAATGGTTACTTCAATTATTTGTGAATACAATCCTTTTCACAATGGACATAAATATCAAATTGAAAAGGCAAGAGAAAATGGTTCTACTCATATAGCATCAATTATGAGTGGAGACACCGTTCAGCGGGGAGACGTTGCGATATACTCTAAGCATTTTAGAGCAAAACAGGCAATACTAAACGGAGCTGATTTGGTTGTTGAACTTCCTGCACCGTTTTGTATATCTTCAGCTGAGGGATTTGCAAAAAGCGGAGTTTATATTGCAAACGCTTTAGGGAGTGATTGTCTCTGCTTTGGATGTGAAAATGATGACTTAAATGCTCTTACAAAAGCGGCGGAGCTTTCAAGCAGGATCTCCGAAATCAACGGTAAAAGCAAAGAATCAGAGCAGATGAAAAAGCTTTTAAAAGAAGGTAATTCTTATCCTGCCTCACTATCTAAAATCGCTAAACTTTCGGTAGGCAGAGAGGTTGCAGAGATTTTCAACGCTCCTAATAATATCCTTGCTGTTGAATATTTGAAAGCTATTAAAAATACAGGTATCAAAGCTATGCCGATATTAAGAATGGGTGTTGGACATAATGACGATTCTTTGAACGGAGACTTTGCCAGCGCTTCAAAAATACGGGAGCTTCTAAAAAGCGGACTGCTTGATGAAAATCTGCTTCCATATAAGGGTAATCACGCTGAGATCAGAGATATAAGAAATATGGAAAAGGGAATTTTATTTAGCTTAATTAAAATGGGTAAAAAGAATCTGAGAGAAATTCCCGACTGCAGCGGAGATTTGGCTAACAGAATATCAAAAGCGCTGAAAACGTCAAAAAGCTATGATGAACTTATTGCTAATACAAAAGCAAAGGCGTTTACTTTAGCTCGCATCAGACGGGTAATTTTGTATGCAGTTTTGGGTATTAAAAGCAGTGATTTTAAGCTTGTTCCGTATGCAAGAGTCTTGGCATTTAACGATAGGGGAGTTGAGATACTTTCTAAGGCAAAAAAACTTGGCAGGATAGATATTTCAACATCGCTTAAAGAGCTTGAGCATAAAAATTATAACAACAAAAGGCTTGCCGAGTTAGATGCCAGAACAAGCGATTTTGCAAAGATGTGCCAGAGTGTAATGAGTAATGAGCCGAATGAGTATTCGGTAAAAATAGAAAAAACAAATATAAGTCAGGAGGATAAATAATGAACTACAGAGAAATTGATTACGATTATTTCGGAAGATGTCTGGAACTTGAGAATGATAAGTGTTCAATGCTTATTATGATAGAAAAAGGACCGAGAATAATTTCCTTTAAACTAAACGGAAAAGAGAATATAATGTGCGAGGATAAGAGCGAGCAGACGATTATGACCGGCGGTAAGTTTGCAGAGATGTTCGGTGACGACAAGTGGTTCATTTACGGAGGACACAGGCTTTGGGTATCTCCTGAACATGACCCTAAAAGCTATTATCCCGACAATAAAAAGGTAAGCTATGTGATTGAGGGAAATAAGGTAATATTGACGCCTCCTCCTCAGATTGAAACTGATATGCAGTTTTCTCTTGAGATTGAGCTTTCAGAAACAGATGCTGCTGCAACTGTTACTCACAAAATCAAGAATATAGGAAAGTCGAATATGACGATAGCTCCTTGGGCTATGACCGTAGTTGACAAGAATGCTGTTTCTATTATGCCTCAGTCGGAAAAGGAAACGGGACTTCTCTCAAACAGGAACTTCACTGTTTGGCCTTACACCGACTTGACTGACGATAGATTGTATATAGGTAATAAATACCTGACATTACAACAGGTTCCGGGTGCAGAAACAAATATTAAAATTGGATTTAATGACGATAAGGGTTGGCTTGCAAGCCTTAATAAAGGACAGCTTTTTATCAAGAGATTTCCTTATATTGAGGGCGTTGATTATCCGGATAACAACTGCAACTGCGAGGTGTTTACAAACTTCTTTATGATGGAAATTGAGTCTTTAGGCGAGCTTAAAGAAACAAAACCTGAAGAAACTCTGACACATATTGAAAGCTGGGAGCTTAAACCTTGTGATGAGGTCTTTAACAGAAGAGATGATAAATCTATAGATGCATTTGTCAAAAAGTATATCGGTTAGACACCATATAATAACTAATTTCGGAGGACAGAAAATGAGATTTCGTCCGTGTATTGATATTCATAGCGGAAAGGTAAAACAGATAGTCGGCGGAAGTCTTTGTGACAATCAAACAAAAAGGGAAAGTTCAATCGCTGATGAAAACTTTGTATCCGATAAAAATGCCGATTATTTTGCAGAGCTTTATAAAGGCTGTAATCTTTTTGGCGGACATATAATTCTGCTTAATAAGACGGGAACTGATGAGTATCAGGAGGATTTAAAGCAGGCTAAACTTGCGCTTAAATGCTTTCCAAAAGGATTACAGATTGGCGGGGGAATTACCTCGGATAACGCTTTGGACTTTATTAAAATGGGTGCAAGTCACATTATAGTGACCTCATATGTTTTCAAAAACGGCAAGGTCAACATAGAAAACCTAAAGTCGCTTGTTAATGTTGTGGGAAAGAATAAAATCGTACTGGATCTGTCCTGCAGGAAGTGTGACGGAAAGTATTATATCGTTACCGACAGATGGCAGAAGTTTACGGAAGTAGAAGTTACCACGCAGACCGTTTCGGAGCTTTATAAATACTGTGATGAGTTTTTGGTACACGCTGTTGATGTTGAGGGAAAGACTTCTGGTATTGATATAGGGCTTTTAAATATTCTTGCGGATTCTGCTGAACTTCTTGCATCAAAGCAAGATACAAGAAAAAATATTATTACTTATGCTGGAGGCATAGCGTCACTTGACGATATTAAAAGGATTGAAAAAACAGGAAAGGGAAAAATTGATTTTACTATCGGCTCTGCTTTGGATTTATTCGGTGGAAATATTAAATTTGATGACGTTTCTAAATATAACAGCCGGACTTGATTTTTTGTTAAATCTAAGGTAAAATAAATTCTAAGAAAATAAAACGGAGGATTATATATGCAAAGTTTTTTTCAGAATATTTGGGTTAAAAGAGTAATTTCATTGATAAACTTGGCTTATGTTGCTGTAATAGCGGTTTTGACGTATGCTACGTTTTTATATGAACTTGAATTTAAACAGGGAGCACAGTTTTCTTTCTTACTTGTATATGTGATTGCCAGTGCGGTGTTCCTAACGCTTATGATAATTACCAGAGACGAGTTTATTACAAAGCTTGTGGGAATTATTCTTCCGCCTATTGTGTTTCTTTTTGTAATATTTAATCTCGGAGACTGGGTTTTGATTATTCCAGCATTTATAGTCGCTATTGTTATATTTTTTGCGGCTTCCAACAACGAAACTTTAAAGGTTATTTTCGGAACAGTATATTTGCTTATATATGTATTGGGACTTATTATTTTCTTCGTAATTAATTTCCTGTTTGGAGGCTCTAATGTCGAGACTCGACTGGATTCAAACTTGGCAAACTATCCTGAGGTTTACTCAGTATATTCAGAACAGATTGACGCTATCAACAGAGTTAATTTTAAAACTACTGCTAATACAGGCAGTGACTCCGATTTTGAAAAGGACGCTCAGGGAAACTATATTGATAACACTATTTCACCTGACGGAACAATGCAGTTTTATGTTGCCGACGTTCAGGATAACAATGTAGGAAAGGTATCTATTTTTGTTGTTCCTTACGGTCAGGATAAGAACTTTAAGTTTTTCAGCCTAAAGCAAAAGGGAATCAAGAAAACAGTTTATAATTTTGAACGAGGAGAGGTTCCTTTGGTTGCATGGAAGGACAACAATACAATTGAATATCAGGCTAGAGGAAGCTCAAAAATTGAGGAGACTTATGTTGTTCTACCTGAAAAGAACTATTTTGAATTTTTGGGAATCAGCTAATGGCGAACTTTTGGCAGTTTAAAAACTCCTTTGCACATTGTTAAACTTAAATGATTGAAGCGTTCAGGTCAATAAAATGACTTGAACGCTTTTATCTTGCCTATTGCATCTAGGCACTAGTCTGCCGTTGTACAATGTAAACACACTTTACAAACTTCCAAAAGGCAGAGAGCCTCCGGTGGCTTGCGGTTGTTTCGGCAGTTTTGTCTTTTGCATTTAGGTACTAGCCTGCCGTAGTACAAAGTATACACATTATGCTAACTTACCAAAGGTAGATTGCCACTGGCGGCTCGCAAGTTGCTTCGGCAGTTTTGCCTATTGTATCTAGGTGCTAGTCTGCCGTTATACAAAGTAAATACAATTTACAAGCTTTCCAAAGGCAGAGAGCCTCCGGCGGCTCGCCGGTCTTGACAGATTATTCTAACAGGGTTATAATGTTTATTATAGTCCAGGTGTTAAACTTCCTTAGGAGAGTATAAGTATGAAACCTAAAATTGACGGTATTGATAAGAATCTCGGTTTTGGATGCATGCGTCTGCCGATGAAGGGCAATGAAGTTGATTATGATGAATTTAATCGTATGATTGACGCATTTATGGAAGCGGGATATAATTATTTTGATACAGCACATATGTATGTTGATGGAAAGAGCGAAACATCATTGCGTGATTGTCTTGTAAGCCGTTATCCGAGAGAAAGTTTTGTACTGACAAATAAGCTGTCTTCAAGTTATTTTGAAAAGCAGGAGGACATAAGACCATTTTTTGAAAGTCAGCTTAAAATTTGCGGTGTTGATTATTTTGACTTTTATCTAATGCACGCACAGAACGCAGACATCTTTGAAAAATATAAGAAGTGCAAGGCTTATGAAACCTGTCTTGAATTTCTTAAAGAGGGTAAGATCAAACACTTCGGAATATCATTCCATGATAAGGCTTCGGTTTTAGAGCAGATTCTTACCAAATATCCTCAAATAGAGATAGTTCAGATTCAGTTTAATTATATAGATTATGATGACGCTGCCGTTGAAAGCAGAAAATGTTACGAGGTCTGCTGTAAGTTCGGCAAGCCGGTTATTGTGATGGAGCCTGTTAAGGGTGGAAGTCTTGTAAATCTTCCTCTTATTGCAAAGGAAATTTATGATGAGCTACAGAATGGTAGCTATGCAAGCTACGCCATTCGTTTTGCGGCAAGCTTTGAAAATGTAGTACTTGTGCTTTCCGGCATGAGCAATATGGAGCAGATGAAAGATAACATCAGCACTATGAGCAACTTTAAACCTATCAATGAAAAAGAAATGGAAGCTATTCAAAAGGTGAGTGCTATTCTGAAGGATCAGGATATTATTCCTTGTACAGCATGCCGATACTGCACCGAAGGCTGTCCAATAAAAATATCGATACCTGATTTGTTTGCGTGTATGAACGCAAAGAAACAGTATAAGGACTGGAACAGTTCATACTACTACAATGAAGTGTATACTGTAAATAACGGTAAGGCATCCGCTTGTATCAAATGCGGAAAATGTGAAGAAATATGTCCTCAGAACTTGAAAATCCGTGATTTACTTGAAAAAGTCGCGGTGGAGTTTGAGTAATAAGAGTAATTTATAATTATAAAGGAGATTGTTATTATGGCTAATACAAAAGTATTAAAATCAACAGCAAAACCTCGTATTTCGGTAAAGGCTCAGGTACTGGCTACTATTACGGCAATAGTAGCAGCGGTAGCTGTTCCTCAGTTATTTCATTTTTTAGGTTATGTTTCAGGTCTTGGAACTGCTCTAGGTGAAACATTTTTACCTATGCATCTGCCTATTATTCTTGTAGGCCTTTTAGCAGGTCCGTATGCCGGAGCAGTCGCAGGCTTGCTCGGACCTCTTGCGAGCTTTGCTCTTTCTGGTATGCCCGGAGTTGTTATGCTTCCGTTTATGATGATTGAGCTTTGCGCATACGGTCTTTTTGCCGGACTTCTCAGAAATGCAAAAATGCCGACAATTGCAAAGGTACTTATTACTCAAGTAGCAGGACGTGCAGTTCGTGCTGCGGCAATATTGATTGCAGTCTTTGCATTCGGTAATGAGAGTGTAAATATTGCTGTAATATGGATGAGCATAGGTGCTGGAATATTTGGCATAGTTCTGCAGTGGGCTTTGCTTCCGCTGATTGTTTACCGTGTGGAGAATTCAAAGAATGAAGGCTGATTTAAAAAAGGCTGTTGATTTGCTGTCTGAGGGTGAATACACATGCGTTTTATGTAAAAGTGATGAGGTACTTACAAGTATTGTAAGAGGTGTAAAACCGCTTATTGACTGGATAAATGCAAAAACAGATTTAAAAGGTTTCTGTGCTGCAGATAAGGTTGTCGGAAAGGCTGCCGCTTTTCTCTATGTATTGCTCAATGTTGATTCGGTTTACGCACCTGTTATGAGCAAAGGGGCAATAGACACTTTATCTAAGTACGGTGTCGAGCATTCGTATGATTTATCGGTTGAGGCTATTATAAATCGAGATGGCACAGACCTATGTCCAATGGAAAAAACAGTACAGGATATTGACAATCCCAAAACTGCATTAGAAAAGATAGAGCAAAAGCTAAATTCACTTGCTGCATCTGCAATAGAGAATAAGTAAGGTTTTTATGCTTTTTATAAAAATAAACCGGAAGGCATAAACTTTCCGGTTTAATTATTTCTGTTTGTTTTAAATTTATTTTCGGTTTTTTGCTTCCTTAAAGTAATACTCTACATATTCAGCCTGTTCAAAACCAAGATGCTTATAAAATTCAGGAGCAGGTGTTTTATTGCTTGTAAGAAGAGTTATACACTCAATATTATTTTCTTGAATATGCTTTTCAAGAGCCGATATAAGGAATTTCCCGATACCTTCTTTGTGATGCTTATTTGAAACAAAAAGCTCGTAAATATAAAGCTCATCTCCAGACCACCATACCTGCTCATTTGCAAATACAGCTCCGAGTATTTCGCCTGTTTTGTCGTCTTCAAATACAAAACCGACAAATCGTTTGAGGTCAGATATTTCGTCTAGATACCTTGTACCTGTTTCTTCGTTCCACTTGTTGTTCCAAGGTTCACAATAGTATACGTCTATAAGAAGCCTTACACATTTTTTTAAATCTGACTTTTTAAATGGTCTAACCATAACAGTCTCCTTTGATTTTTGTGTTGTATTATTTTTATCAGTATAGTATAATTACATTATAGAAAATTAAATAAATTATGTCAATTTATTATCCGTGACTTTTTCTTTTTCCTGTCACCGGATTTACACAAAAAAATGATAGCGTTATTATGGAAAACATAAGCCTGTAAAGGAGTAGATTTTTATGTCAAAAATACTTATAGTGGACGATGAAAAGAAAATAAGAGATGTAGTGCGTGAGTATGCTGAATTTGAAGGCTTTGAAATTGTGGAAGCTGAGGACGGTATGGACGCAGTAAAAAAGAGTGCTGAAAATGAGGATATAAGCATAATCATTATGGATATTATGATGCCGAAGTTAGACGGTTACTCAGCTGTTCGTGAAATAAGAAAGACAAGCAATGTGCCTGTTATAATGCTTTCTGCAAGGGGAGAGGAATATGACAAACTGTTTGGCTTTGAGCTGGGAATTGACGATTATGTTGTAAAGCCGTTTTCTCCCAAAGAGCTTATGGCAAGAATTCGTGCGGTAATAAGCAGGTCTAATCCTATAAATAACAAAGAGGATATAGTAAAATACAAGGGACTTACAATTAACTTCACGGCACGTGAGGTCTTGATAGACGGAGAAAAGGTTTCAATGACGCCTAAAGAGTATGACCTTTTGTTTTATCTGGTGAAAAATATGAATATAGCTTTGTCCAGAGACAAGCTGTTGGAAGAAGTTTGGGGTTATGACTTTTACGGGGACGACAGAACGGTTGATACTCACATTAAAATGTTGAGGAACAGTTTGGGTGAATACAGAAACCTTATTGTAACCTTGAGAGGAATGGGATATAAGTTTGAAAAGATTGTTTAAAAGAAAGAATGATGATAGTATAATCAATTCTGCAAGAAAACAAAAAAGCTTGACAACATATATTTGGATTTACTTTATGCTGTTCACTATAATAATCTTATTTTTGCTTTGGTTTTTCCAGTATTTTTTCATAGAAATGTACTACCAGTCAATGAAGGTAAGGGATTTAAAATCGTGTGCCGAGCATATTTCTGAAAATGCGGATTTATATGATTTGGACGAACTTATAAACAGTCTTGCTTTTCAAAACAGCGCCACTATTCTTATTACCGATACATTGGGAAATGTCGAGCATAATGCTAATTATCTCGGTAGATTTTCGTATTTAAATGCGGATGTTGAGAACGAGTTCGGACAGTATATATATAAATTCAGAAACAGACTTTTAAACAGCGGTAAGAACAGCGTTTCGGAAATATATCAAAATAAAGCAACGGAAAGTAAAGAGCTATTTTATGTTACTAAGATAGAAATTAACGGCGTGCCTAAGCTTTTGTTTTTGGAAAGCTCGGTAGAGCCGGTAGATTCAACTAATAAAATAATTAAAGAACAATTGATTTTTATTACCTTTATTTTATTTGAGCTTGCTTTCATTATTGCTTTGTTTATGTCAAAGAAAATTGCAAGACCGATTGTGAAGATAACTGAGTCTGCTGAGAAATTTGCAGAGGGCGACTATGACGTTCAGTTTGAAGGTAAGGGCTATGAGGAGGTTCAAGAGCTTTCTGATGTTCTTAACCATGCAGGTCAGGAGGTAAAAAAAGTAACCGACCTAAGACGGGATCTTATTGCAAATGTTTCGCACGATTTGAGAACTCCGCTGACTATGATTAAGGCATATGCTGAGATGATAAGGGATTTGTCTGGTGATAACCCGCAAAAGCGTGCTGAGCATATTCAGGTTATTATAGATGAGTCTGATAGGCTGACTTTCCTTGTGAACGATATTCTTGAGCTTTCTAAGCTGGAAAGCTCCAATTCAGAGCTGTCTCTTTCTGAATTTTCTATTTTTGATAAAATGCAGGATGTACTCTCGAGGTATCAGATTCTAATTGAGCGTGACGGTTATAATATCAAGTATTATAAAGATGATGACAGAATTTGTTTTGCTGATGAAGCTAAGATAGAACAGGTTTTATATAATCTAATCAATAATGCTGTCAATTACTGCGGAGAGGATAAGACTGTTATAATCCGTCAAATCAATAAAAAGGATAGTGTGAGAATTGAAGTCATTGACCACGGAGAGGGCATTTCTAAAGAACTTATGCCCCTGGTTTTTGACAGGTACTATCGGGATAAGAAGGTAACTCGTGATAAGGTTGGAACTGGAATAGGTCTGTCTATTGTCAAGGGAATTCTCAATTCGCACGAGTTTCCGTTCGGCGTTTCGAGCGAAGAGGGAAAAGGTTCTATGTTCTGGTTTGAAATGACTAATACGAAGCCTGTTGAGAGTATTAATTCTGATACGAATGAAAATAATAATAAAAGCTGATTTATGAGAAATTGTTTATAGAGATAGGTGGAGTTTATGAGGTTAATGTTTATAGGTGACGTTGTTTCTAAGCAGGGGTGTGACTTTTTAGCAAAGCATATTTTTAATTTGAAAAAGGAGTATGATGCTGACATACTTGCTGTAAACGGTGAAAACTCAGCGACTGGAAACGGCATTACAAAAGCGTCGTTAGAGATGCTTACAAACTGCGGTGCAGATGTCATAACAACAGGAAATCATTCCTTTAAGAGAAGAGAATCTGTTCACATATATGACGAGTATGATTATCTGCTAAGACCTATAAACTACCCCGAGGGAGTTATAGGAAAAGGAATGTATATTCTCGATGTTGGCAGAACGCAGATCGCCTTTATAAATGCAATGGGTGTTGTTTACCTCGAACCCATTGACAATCCTTTCACAGCTATTGATAAGGCATTATCGGAAATTTCTACGCCGAACATTTTTATTGACTTTCATGCTGAGGCAACAGCGGAGAAAAAGTGTATAGGTCACTACTTTACAGGGCGGGTAACAGGAGTTCTCGGAACTCACACCCATGTACAAACGGCTGATGAAATGATTTTAGGAGGTCATACGGCATACATTACAGATGTCGGAATGACAGGTCCTGAGAATTCTGTTTTGGGAGTTGACAGTGATATTGCTACCTCTAAAATGAGACTTCACTATCCTGTTATGTTTAAAGAGAGTAAAGAGCCTTGCTTTATCAACGGAGTAGTGGTGGATTTTGATGAACAAACCGGCAGGGCAAGAGATATACAAAGGATTATAAAAAGATAACCGGCGAGCCGCCGGTGGCTCTGTTGCCTTTGGAAGGTTTTTGAGTGTATTTACTTTGCACAACGGCAGGCTAGTACTTTGTTGCGAAATGAAAGAAGCGATTGTAACCGGTGAACCACCGGTGGCTCTGCTGCCTTCGGAAAGTTTTTGGAGTGTATTTATTTTGCACAACGGCAGGCTAGTACTTTGTTGCGAAATGAAAGAAGCGATGGTAACCGGCAGGGGTGACCCCTGCACTCATTGCCGCCTATAAAAAGTTTGAAAATTATTATGGCTTGCACAACGGCGGGCTAGTACTTTGTTGCAAAAGGAAAGAAAGCCTTTATGGTTAATGTCGAGCCGCTAGTTGTTCTGCTGCCTTTGTTCTGATAGAAAGTAAGAAACCAGAAGCAAGAGGTATGACAATTTAAAAGTTCTACTTGACAACTTTGTAGAAATTTGTTACTATAAGTCTATCGAGGAGGAATTCTATGCACTAAACAGATTTTTTATTATATGTTAAATAGGGCTGAAAAACTTAACCGTTGTTAGTTCTGTGCAAAATAATTCTTTGAGATTAATAATGTAGTTAAGTCGTGGTATGCTGTTTAGCATTCTGCGATTTTTGTTTTACGGAGGTGGTATCAGATATTTATTTTATAGCAAAAAACTGCAGGCATTTTTGCTGTATAACATCCCAAGTCTGCAAATAGAAATTTTTGAAGTAAGGAATAATATTTAGGAGGAAAGAAAAATGAAGATTAAAAAACTTTTGTCATTGCTTGCAGCTGCAACAATGGCAGTAACTGCATTGACAAGTGTAATGACTGTATCGGCTGTTGAGCCGGATGAAGGAAAAATAGGAGAAAATTTAACATGGACGCTTGACGAAAGCGGTAAGTTGACTATCTCAGGTGATGGAGAAATGGCATCGCCTAGTAATCTGGATGTAAATGCTGAACCAAGCGACTATTCTAATATTTACACATATAGAAAAGAACATATGGAAGATATTACAGCGGTAGAAATTAAAGAAGGAGTAACATCAATAGGCTTTGCTGCATTTTATAAGATGCCTAATCTTGAAACCGTAGTATTACCAACATCAATATCAAAATTTGGAAGTGCGCCTAGGGCTACTACCGCAGTCCCTGATTATGAAGGTTATAATTTTGCTTTTGCAGAATGTACATCTCTTAAAAATTTAACTTTGCCTGAAGGTATGAAAGCGATAGGAGCATATTCATTTTCAGGATGTACAGCTCTTGAAAGTGTAGAAATTCCGTCATCTATAAAGGAATGGGGTTATTATTCATTCAGTGGATGTTCAAAGTTAAAGGATATAACTCTTTCTGATGGATTAACTTTACTTGGAGGATCTGCGTTCAGAGAAACTGCAGTAGAGAGCATTGTAATTCCGGCGAGTATAACAACATGGAATAATGTTGAGTATAGAGATAGGGAATATGAGATAAGTTCTATTAATACTTGCTATACATTTGCTAATTGTAAGAAACTCAAATCTGTTACATTTATGGACGGGCTTACAATAATCGGCGGAGGAATTTTTGCTGACTGTTCTTCATTAAAAAAGGTCAAGATACCTAAATCTGTTACTAGTATGAAATATGCTTTTTCTTATTGCACCGGACTTCAAGAGGCATATATAGAAGAAGGAGCCATGATGCCGGCAACAAATTATTCTGATAGTGGAATTGATAGTGCTTTTTCTTACTGCACGAATCTTAAAAGGTTAGAAATACCTGCAGGTGTTAATGCTTCGTATAATAATCCACGATATATTACAGGATGCAGCTCCTTAACAGATATTTATCTGCATTGTAAAGACTACACCTTATATATGCCTGATGGCGGAGGAACACCAAAATTCCACTGTTACTTTGATTCTACTACATATAACACGTTAATGAATAAAAATAATTTATCAGAGGATAGATTGGTAAATCTTGCTGATGATATATCAACATACAAGGATGTACTCCAAACAAGACTAGACGAAGCTAAAGCTTATGATGAGGAAAAATACACACCTGAAAGCTACGCAGTTTTAAATGAACTGATAGAAAAGGCAGATAAATTTGGAGAAGATTCAAATATAATGGAAATGGAAGATACAGCATCGGATATTAGAACTGCAATAAGAGGTCTAGAGAAAAAGCCTGATGAGCCGTCATCAGATCCGTCAAGTGAACCATCATCAGATCCGTCAAGTGATCCGTCTTCTGACCCATCAAGCGAGCCATCATCGGATAATTCATCATCAAGCAA
>CANPWR010000022.1 GCA_947584825.1 uncultured Clostridia bacterium
ATATCAACTGCCGACTGGTTGTCAGCGGCTGTTGAGAAAATTTGAGACTTCTTTGTAGGGATAGTTGTGTTTCTCTCAATGATCTTTGTGCAAACTCCGCCCATTGTTTCAAGACCGAGCGAAAGGGGAGTAACGTCAAGAAGAAGTAATCCGTCTTTAACGTCTCCGCCAAGAACTCCGCCTTGAATAGCAGCACCCAAAGCAACGCACTCGTCAGGATTTATGCCCTTAAACGGCTCTTTGCCGATAAACTTCTGAACAGCTTCCTGAACTGCAGGGATCCTTGAAGAACCTCCTACCATCAAAACCTTGTTAAGCTCTCCTGCTGAAAGTCCCGAATCAGATAATGCCTGACGTACAGGTCCCATAGTTTTTTCAACCAAATCAGCAGTCAGTTCATTGAACTTAGACTGCGAGAGTGTCAATTCCATATGTTTCGGACCTGAGGCGTCTGCCGTAATAAACGGAAGACTGATAGACGTTGTAGCTGTTGACGAAAGCTCTATCTTAGCCTTTTCAGCAGCCTCTTTAAGTCTCTGCATAGCCATTTTATCACTTGAAAGGTCAATACCCTCTGATGACTTAAACTCACTTACCATCCAGTCAATGATTCTCTGGTCGAAGTCGTCTCCGCCTAGACGGTTGTTGCCGGCGGTTGCCAGAACCTCGGTAACGCCATCTCCCATTTCAATGATCGATACGTCAAATGTTCCTCCGCCTAGGTCGTATACCATGACCTTCTGATCTTCCTCTTTATCAAGACCATATGACAAAGCAGCGGCAGTAGGTTCGTTTATAATTCTCTTAACATTCAATCCGGCAATCTGACCTGCGTCCTTTGTTGCCTGTCTTTGGGCGTCTGTGAAATAAGCAGGAACAGTAATAACTGCTTCTGTTACGCTTTCACCTAAGTAAGCTTCAGCGTCTTTTTTAAGCTTTTGGAGAATCATAGCCGAAATTTCCTGAGGAGTGTATTCCTTTCCGCCCATTTTAGCTTTATAATCAGAACCCATATGTCTCTTGATTGAGATTACTGTGTTATCAAAGTTTGTAACTGCCTGTCTTTTTGCGACCTGACCGATAAGCCTGTCGCCTGTTTTAGAAACCCCCACTACTGATGGAGTAGTTCTTGCGCCCTCGCTGTTAGGGATTACGACTGCTTCGCCGCCCTCCATGACTGCAACGCAAGAGTTTGTTGTACCTAAGTCAATACCTATAATCTTACTCATAATTAATCAATTCCTTTCATCATGTATATAAATTTATTTGTATAGGTGTTCCTGTCAAATGTTTTTGGCAGGAAAATAATTTACTTGTTTAATCCTAAGGATTTGCAACCACTACCATTGCATATCTTATTATCTTATCTCCGATTTTATAACCCTTCTGAAATACCTGCGCAACTTCATTTTCGCCCAGTTTATCGTCTTCAATCTGATTTACGGCATTAGCTATATTTGGATCAAAGGTTTCTCCCAAAGGGTCAATGATCACTACTCCAAGTTTTTTTAGAACTTCACCGAATTGGTTGAAAATCATTTCAACACCTGATTTGTACTTTTCATCAGTTGTTTCAGCGTTCAAGGCTCTTTCAAAATTATCAAATACAGGGAGAATTTCGCTTATTGTATTACCTATAGTAGTATTTGAAATATCAAGCCTTTCCTTTGCCGAACGCTTTCTGAAGTTATCATACTCAGCGGCAAGACGCATATATTTGTCCTTTTGCTCGTCTAACTCTTTTGTAAGCTTTTCCTCAGCGGTTGATTCTGGTTCGTTTTCTGTTTCTTTTTCAGCATCTTCGACCGCCTCATCAGCAGGTTTATCGGCTGTGTCGGTACTTTCGTTTTCTTCCAAAACTTCTTCTAAATCTTTTTCGTTATTGTTAGCCATTAGTCATCACTACCCTTCGTTGTCTGAATTTTCAATATCGCTTATATCCATAACGGTTTCTGTTTCGTATTCATTTTCTGAAATCATATCCGATATCCTGCTGGTAAAATATTCAAGATATGGAATGAACTTCGCATAATCTATTCTCATAGGACCAATAAGACCGATAGTACCCGCAGGCTTATCTCCTTTTTTATATTGAGAGGTTATTATGCTTGAATTGTTAATAACAAAGCCGTCGTCCTCAGGGGAGAACATAACGTGAAGTCCGGAAAAGCTTCCGTCGAACAACTTAGCGATTTCCTTCTTATGGTCCAAAAACTCAATAATTTCGTTTTTGTCAAAATCATCGTATTTCAAAAGATTTTTCTCGCCCTTAAAGGAAATTTCCTTTTGTGTTATCTCCTGAGACATTTTGTAAATCTCAGCGACAAGCGGAGAAAGAGTCATCATATAAGTTCCCATAGCTTCTTCAAGTTTCTTTAAAAGATCGTCGGATAACTTATCTACCTCAATGCCCTCTAAATTCTCCCGGAGAAAATTTGAAAAGAATTCAAGCTGTTCATTTGTCAAATCAAACTGAAGTCTGCATACCTTGTTCTTTATATTTCCCGATGAAGTAATAAGCAACAGAACATACATACGTTTTCCTGTCGGGATAACCTCAACCTTTGATATAATTGAAAACTTAGGAGTCTCGGTTGCAACTACCGTTGCGCACTTTGTAAGTTCTGCCAATGCAGTTGATGCAGACTGAACAATTGCATCTTCTGTTAAATCCTCACCGCTGGGAAGCATAGCTTCAATCAAGTCCTTTTCCTCTTTTGTAAGAGGATCAGTTTCGATAAGCTTGTCAACATAAAATCTGTATCCCTTATATGTCGGCACTCTGCCTGCCGAGGTGTGAGGCTGTTCAAGATAACCCTGTTTTTCCAGCTCCGCCATTTCGTTTCTTATAGTTGCCGAAGATGCCTTTATATATTTCATCATCGCCTTTGAACCTACAGGCTCGCCGGTAACTATATATTCGTCAACCACGGCTGTAAGAATTTTCAGCTTTCGGTCGTCCACACGGTCACCTCCAGAAAATTATCACTTGGATTAGCTGAGTGTTAGCACTCGATTAATTCGAGTGCTAAGTAATATTATACCCAGATTTTTAGTATTGTCAAGGGGTTTAAGAAATTTATTTTATAAAATTATGCTTACCCATAATAGATATTTTTGTGCATAAAGACAAAAACATCCCAAATGATTATGCGAAGGGGGGAAGATTAAGACTTTTTTATTTCATTGTAGATGTACTATTTTTGCCCCATCAAAATATTGAGTAATTTAGTAAAATATGATAAGATATTCGCGAGGTGATGAGTATTGTACAGTAAACAATCGAAAAAGCTTTTGATTATTAACATACTGGATATTTTGCGAAAATACACTGATGAAAATCACAGGCTAAGCCAAAAGAAAATTGCTGATATTTTGAAAAATGAATACGAAATGACTGCTGACCGCAAATCCATTAAGAGAAATATTATGGAGCTGATTGATTTCGGTTATGAAATTGAATACAGTGAAACGGTTCGTATGATGCCAAATGCTAAAACAGGAGAACTAGAAGAAAGTAATATTCTGTCGGATTTTTATCTTGTTCGTGATTTTACCGATGGAGAGCTTCGATTACTTATAGACAGCCTGATATTTTCAAAGCACATTCCGAATAGTCAGGCAAGAGAATTGATTTATAAGCTGGAGGAATTGTCGAGTATATATTTTAAATCTCGCATAAAGCATATAAGGTCTGTGCCGGACAATTCACTGCAGAACAAGCAGTTATTTTATACAATTGAAATCCTTGATGAGGCTATCAGCAGTTCAAAGCAGGTTTCCTTTACATATAACGAATACCACACTGATAAAAAGCTTTGTCCAAAGCTTAACAGTGATGGAAACCTTAGAGAATATATCATCAATCCTTATCAGATCGCTGCTGCAAATGGGTGGTATTACCTGATTTGCAATAACGATAAATATGATGATGTTTCCAACTATCGTATTGACAGGATAACTAATATAAAGATGCTGGATACTCCGATAAAACCCGCAAGGAAAGTTAAAGGTTTAGAAAACGGATTTAGCTTGCCCAAGCATATGGCGGAACACATATATATGTTCACAGGAGAAAGCGGAACAGTAACCTTCCGCCTGCAAAAGCATCTGCTTAGCGAAGTTATTGACTGGTTTGGCAAAGACATTTCTTTTTTAGACGAAACGGATAAGGAAGTAACTGCTAAGGTTTATGTTAATCTGTTGGCAATGCGTAAATGGGCATTGCAGTATTCGCTTTATACAAAGATTCTTTCACCTCAAAGCCTTGCAGACAAGGTGAAAGAAGATATAAAAATTGCAATGGAAAATTATAAAATTTAAGGAGTAATAGTTATGACTGAAGAATTAAAAAAAGAAATTGAAGATTGCAAAACATTAGATAAGCTTTTTGGTTATTGGGAACAAGCTCATAAAGATGAGGAAAATCCTTATGAGACATTGCCTAAAGGTTCAAGTGATAATAATATGAATAAGGGTTTGATAGAAAGTTTTAGTAAAGACGGAATCACATCTTTGAAGGGCAATGTAAACACAGAAGAAAGTAATGTAGATATTTTATTTGTTTTAAAAGAATCTAATTGCAGTGGAGATAAGATTAGTGGAGATAAGGTTAATGTTAGGTTTTGGTTTAATGAAAAAACAGAAGGAGACGAGACTCGTAATAAATATGCAGAAAGACTAGGGTCAGCCCTTGAAAAAGTTATTGGAAAACCAGTTGATCCTAAATATAAATTTGGATATATAAACTTAAATAAACGAGGAGGATATGGTTCAACAAACAGAAATCAATTAGAAGCATATACTTTAAAATACTATCCCTTTATAAAAAAGGAAATTGAAATTTTATCACCGAAATATATAATCTTTTGCGGTTGTTTTGATGCTTTTGCAAAAGCCTGCAGGAAGAAAGATAATCAATGCTTGCATAATTGGGATCGAAAAAATCCCCAAAAACAAAAATATAGTATTAACAAAAATAAGCATGCCTACATTGTAAATATTTATCATCCATCTCGACGAAACAGTGACAAGAAATTTTGTAATAGTTTAGGAATATTAAAAACATTAAACGATAACAAATGATGGTCTAATTTTGTCCCATCGATTTTGATAAAATAAAACTACCAAATAAAAGGAGGTAGTTTTATGAAAACTAACAATACTATTTTGGATTTGTAGTATAAAAAGAACAAACCCGGCTTAAACATTAAGTTTAAGCCGGGTTTATACATCGTTAAATTTGTCTCTATTTGTTTTCAAGCGCCTTTATTGAATCTAAAATCTTAGCCATCTTCTCCTCAGCCTTTTTAAGCTTTTCTTTTTCCTTGTTTATTAGCTGTTCGGGGGCTTTAGACAAAAAGCCTTGATTGTTCAGCTTGCCGCTTAGAAAGTCTATATCCTTCTGAGTAGCCTTTTTGTCCTTCTCAAGCCTTGCAAGCTCTTTTTCTGTGTCTACTATATCAGAAAGCGGTATAAAAATTCTTGCAGAATCAGTAACAACTGTTGCGCAATCAGAAATATCAAATTTCTCTGCAATCTCGATTTCGCTTGCAGAAGCAAGACGCTTAAAGAACATCTCTCCCGATGCGAAAACATCTTTATACTCAGTTTCTATATAAAGCTTAGCCTGAACCTTAGGAGGAACATTCATCTCACTTCTTGTGTTACGAATTCCCCTGATAGCACTTATAATTTTTTCAAAGTCAGCTTCCTCTTTTTCATAACAAAGCTTTTTATCAAAGGTAGGGAAGACCTCTTTCATAATAATACTTCCGTCATTTACAAGCGCTTGCCAAATTTCTTCTGTTATAAACGGCATAAACGGATGCAGAAGCTTGAGCATTCCTTTCATTACCCAAACAAGCACTGCCTGTGCTGTTTTGCAGGTTTCTCCACCTGCGAGAATACGTGGTTTTGTAAGTTCAATATACCAGTCGCAGTAAATATCCCAAATGAAATCATAAAGCTTTGCAACAGCAATACCCAATTCAAAATGCTCCAGATTTTCGTTGACCTCTTTTGCAAGTGTGTTAAACTTTGAAACTATCCACTTATCCTCTGTATTAAGATTTTCAGGAAGCTTATCAACTTTGAAATCATCAGGAAGATTCATCATAATAAACCTTGCAGCATTCCATATCTTGTTGGCAAAGTTGCGCGAGGAGCGTACTTTTTCCTCAGAATATCTCATATCATTACCCGGTGAGTTGCCGGTAGCAAGCATAAATCTCAGAGCGTCTGCACCGTGCTCGCTGATAACTTCAAGAGGATCTATTCCGTTGCCGAGAGATTTAGACATTTTTCTTCCCTGAGCATCTCTTACTAAACCGTGAATAAGCACTGTGTTAAAAGGCGCTTTTCCCATATGTTCAATTCCTGAGAACATCATTCTTACGACCCAGAAGAAAATAATATCATACCCCGTAACAAGAGTGTTTGTAGGATAGAAGTATTTTAGGTCCTCAGTTTCATCGGGCCAGCCAAGCGTTGAGAAAGGCCACAGTGCGGAACTGAACCAAGTATCAAGAGTGTCCTCGTCTTGACGCATTGGCTTTCCGCACTTAGGACAGGTTTTAACATCTTCCTTTGATACAACCATCTCGCCGCAGGAGTCGCAGTAATATGCAGGGATCTGATGTCCCCACCAAAGCTGACGGGAAATACACCAGTCTCTAATCTCCTCAAGCCAGTGGAAGTATATTTTATCAAAACGTTCCGGAACAAACTTTGTATCGCCGTTTTTGACTGCGTCAATTGCAGGTTGAGCTAGTGGCTTCATCTTTACAAACCACTGAGTAGATACCTTAGGCTCTACGGTTGTTCCGCATCGATAGCAAGTACCTACGTTGTGGTCGTGATCCTCAACCTTAACTAAGAATCCGCCTTTTTCTAGGTCTTCAACGATTTTCTTTCTTGCCTCGTATCTGTCCATACCTGCATAGTCAGCATAATCGTCAACAATCTTTGCGTCGTCGGTCAAAACATTTATAATAGGAAGATCGTGCCTTAATCCTACCTCGAAGTCGTTAGGGTCGTGAGCAGGGGTGATTTTAACAACTCCTGTACCAAAATCCATTGCAACATAATCATCAGCAACTATAGGTATTTCACGTCCTACAAGCGGAAGGGTCAATGTCTTTCCAACTAAATCCTTGTATCTTTCGTCTTCCGGGTTTACAGCAACAGCAGTATCTCCCAAAAGAGTCTCAGGACGTGTTGTTGCAAGCTCAACATACCCGTTTCCATCTGTCAACGGATAGCGAAGATGCCAGAAATGTCCTGCTTGATCCTCGTATTCAACCTCTGCATCGGAAATAGAAGTCTGACACTTAGGACACCAGTTGATAATACGCTCTCCACGATAGATAAGTCCCTTTTCATAAAGGTTTACAAAAACCTCTTTTACTGCCTTTGAACAGCCCTCGTCCATAGTGAAACGCTGTCTTGACCAGTCACAGGAAGAACCTAGCTTTTTCAATTGTTCAACAATTCTTCCGCCGAATTTATCGTTCCACTCCCATGCACGCTTCATAAAGGCTTCTCTGCCGATGTCTTCCTTTGTCAAGCCTTCTTGGCGCATAGCCTCAACTATCTTAGCTTCAGTAGCAATTGCAGCATGATCTGTTCCGGGAAGCCACAATGCAGAATATCCGCTCATTCTCTTATACCTTATTAGTATATCCTGAAGCGTTTCGTCAAGGGCGTGTCCCATATGGAGCTGTCCTGTTATATTTGGAGGGGGTATTACAATGGTATATGGCTTTTTCTTTGGGTCAGCCTCTGCTCTGAAACAATCGTTATCCAACCAGAATTTGTATATCTTATCTTCAACCTTGCTAGGTTCGTATAATTTACCAAGTTCTTTTTTCATTTTTCTTTGTCCTTTCATTATCTAAGTTTGTTAAAAATATGAAAGGTCAGACTCGTTCGTCTAAAATGTAACGTCTTGTTAAACAAAATAGTATATCTGTTTTGTACATATGATGACTTCCTTTATTTAAAACTTAAATAAAAGTATAACATATTAATCCAGTCAATGTCAACCGACGTGTTATCGCAGCTAATAGTCTGAAAAATAATAAACTGTTTTACTAATTGACTTTTAAGGAAAAATAATGTATAATGTATAAAATTATTGTCACTTAATTTAGGAAGGTGATTTTAATGTATTGTACAAAATGTGGAAATAAAAATGATGACAGCAGTAATTTCTGCGGTTATTGCGGGGCAATTCTTAAAAGTGCGGATAAAAATGGGATACCTTATAGAGAACCTGACGTTAATAATCAACAAAATCAAAATGAAAATTTAAATAACGCTCAGAAAAATGTATACGCAGATCAAAATATAAACTATAATTATCCTATGAATTATAACCAAAATAAAAATACTCCGACGTCTCGATTTAATCCGATGGCTGTTGCCGGATTTATAACCTCGTGCGGATGTATTTTATTCGGAGGGTTAGCCGGACTTGTAGGTCTTATTCTTTCACTTATTGGATTTCATCAGACGAGTGTAAGAGAAGAAAAAGGCAAAGGTTTTGCTGTTGCAGGAATTATATTAGGGTGTTTGTCTGTTGCGGTAACGATTTTGCTTATTATTTATATTATAAATGCAAGTCCTTATGAACTACGAAATTTCCTTAATGATTATTACGATGAATTTGATTACGGAACTTCTGCTGTTAAAGATTTGTTTTCTATGATAATAGGCAAATAAAAATATGATATGCAAGTGCATTTTGAAACTAAGCGGTGATTGTTATGTACTGTATAAAATGCGGAGCAAAAAGCTCTGATGAATTTAATTATTGTTCAAACTGCGGTGCTAAACTGGTAAAAGAAGTAGATGTTTCTAACTTAAATGAACCTATTGAGGAAAATTGGAATGATATTGTTTATATGCATGATAACTCAGTTCCCTTTGAAAATCAGGCGCATCAGCAGAATGTTTATACAAATCACGGTCGTGAATACTATACTCCCCAGACGCTGACTGATGAGGACTTTAAATACAGCAGAATGTCTATTGCCGGATTTATTTTAGCGTGTTGTTCTTATCTGGTGAGTGAGGTTGGTATTGTATGTGCTATCTTGGGATTTATTTTTTCAATAATAGGTCTTGTTTCTAAAGATAAAATCAGAAAACGAGGAAAAGGCTTTGCAATAGCCGGAATAACCTTAAGCGTTACATATCTTTTGTTTGTTGCTTTCTGCTTTTTGATTTTATTAATTATGTATGCTATAGGATAATTTTAAATAAGTAATCATGCTAAAAAGCTGTTCAAAAAAATATTCAATATTATTATATATAATATGGTTTATTTATTTTGTAAAACAGTATTAAATAAAAATTATTTTTGGAGGAATAGAAATGTCAAAATTTATTGTTGAAACGTCTGCAAGACACGTTCATGTGACAGAAGAAGCTCTTGAAATACTTTTCGGAAAGGGTGCTAAATTAACAAAGAAAAAGGATCTTTCTCAGCCGGGACAGTATGCCTGTGAGGAGAGAGTAACAATAGTCGGACCTAAAAAGGAACTTCCTAACGTATCAATTCTCGGTCCGACGAGACCTGAAACTCAGGTTGAGATTTCCGCTACTGACGCACGTTCAATAGGAATAGCTGCTCCTGTCAGAGAATCGGGAGATATAAAGGGAAGCGGTTCTTGTAAGATAGTAGGTCCATGCGGAGAGCTTGAAATCTCAGAGGGAGTTATAATTGCAAAAAGACATATTCACCTTACTCCTGCCGACGCTGAGGAGCTTGGCGTTAAGGATAAGCAGGTAGTTTGCGTTAAGATAGAATCTGCTGACAGAACTGCAATTCTATGCGATACAGTATGCAGAGTATCAGACTCATACGCAAGAGCAATGCACATAGACACAGATGAGTCAAATGCAGTAGGTGCATCACGTGACCAGATGGGCGAGATAGTTAAGTGCTGTTAGTACGATGAAAGGTGACATTGTATTATTTCATCAAGGATAGAGATACAACAGTGGTTCGTCGGTCTTGATTTTGGCTTTTAGTTTATTGTCGCAAAAATTACAAACGGAGATGTTCTTTTGAACACCTCCGTTTTTGCTATATTAATTTTTTTCTGAACGGAGCAAGAGGTATTCCGTTTTTACCGAAAATCGTTACATCGTTGTAGTTGAACCACTGATAGCGGATCTCTACGGCTTTTGAATCACAACTTATATGCATCACACTTTCTGAAATCTTTGGAATAATTTCTTCGAAATTCTCTCCATCATAGGATATTTCAAAGCCTGTTATCTTTCCTCTGACTTCAAATCCGTTTTCAGCGTTATTGAATAAAAGCTTGTATCCGTCTGATGTCTTTTCAATTGTTTTAATAATAGGACCGTAAGCGTCACAGTTATCAAAGCCGTATACGTTTTTCAATGCAAGAAGGCTAAGCCTGTCTCCTACGGGCTTTTTGTCAATAGGGTGAATGTTATTAAGCTCTCCGCAGTCAAGTATAACAGCAGTATGTACATTATCAAGAGTTTCACTTGCTTTCATCTGTGCCTCACGGATAACAGGCCATGTTTTATCATCGGGTGCGTTTTCGTATGCAAACATAGGAAGCTGAACACATAAAAACGGCATTTCGTTGTCTTTGAAATCCTCACGCCACTTGCAGATAAGCTTTGTAAAAAGTTTATAGTAAGTTTCGCACCGTGAAGCGTCCTCCTCACCCTGATAGTATATTATACCTCTGAACGTGAATGGAGCAATTCTTTTAATCATAGTATTATACAATCCGCAGGGGCGGTATGGATTCTTTATTCCCATAGGACCGGGCCATTTACATTCTCCGATTTTTTCTTGAACTTCCTCCCACGAAAGTTCAGGGTGTTCTTTCTGAATAACTGCCAGACGTTCGTTCCATTCCTTTTCATATACAAGGTACTCATCATATACTTTTATCTGCTCATCTTTAGTCAAACCGCCACATGCCTTTTGATAAGCCTCAAGATAAACATTAGTGTCTTTGTCGCTGCTCAGAGTTTCCTCGTCAACCCAAACGGAAGCGGAGGTACCACCTAAGTTGCAGCCGACTATTCCGACGGTACAGCCGAGCTTTTCTGAAAGATTCTTTGCAAAATGACATCCCACTGCCGACCATGTTCCGAGAGTGTCAGAATCTGAAAGCTCCCAGTGTGAATCTTTTTCAGCCTTAAAAAGTTCCTCGTTTAACATTCCGCAGCGGGGAACATTGTAGTATCGAATGTTGGATTTCCTCATATCAGACATATGCTTTTCTGCGTCTTTGGAATTGGAGATGAAATATTCCATATTAGACTGCCCGCCTGCGAGCCAAACCTCGCCGATTGCTATATTTTTCAGTATGATTTTTTCATTGCCTGATGAAGTAATTGTAAGGTCTAATTTCTCCTGCGCTTTCATTTTAGGCAGATAGGCATACCATCTTTCACCGCTGATTTCAGCGGTTGCTTTGTTTTCACCAAGTGAGACCGTTATAATGTTATCCTTTTCAGGTTCGTATTCTCCAAAAATGCATACGGGTTTGTTTCTTTGAAGTACCATATTATCTGTGAAAATCGCAGCTAATTTCATAGTGTTTCCTCCAAAATTGTGTTTAGTTTATGTTGTTTATGGTAACATTAATATATAGTAGTGTCAAGATACAATTGCATACAAAAAAGATCGAATGTTAATTTAGTTCGATCTCTCTTTCACTGTGTATTATTGGTGCTGCTCATACAGTTTATAAACTCAGCCAGTTTTGCTTGCTGTTTATTGTCAAGACGTTCAATAGAAGTCATAAGCTGAGGATTTATATTCACATCGCTATCGCTGAAAAACTGTTTTAGCGAAATTCCCAGCGCATCACAGAAATATGAAAGTGTTTCTACAGTCGGATTTTTATTTCCAAGCTCAATTTCACGTAGATGGCTTTGAGAAATTCCCGAGAGATTAGCAAGCTTATTAACGGTCAGACCTGCGTTTTCTCTAAGCTCTTTAATTCTCAAACCCACGTTCATAAAAATACCTCCGTTCCTTTTTAGTTTCACTGTCAAATTTATTATACAATCAATAAATATAAAAAATTATAACTATAATGTTGACTTATTGACTTTTTTGTGATAAAATATTATCAAAGAATTAATTATTTGCAGAAGATTTAATTCATTTAAAAATGCAAAAACAGCAGTTTAAAAACTTTATATGATAGAGTATACAAAATAATATTGGTTCTTTTGTGCAAGCCTACGAAATGAGGCTTTTAACATGAAATTAACTTTACTTAATTTTTTTATAATGTTAGTATTTTAATAGAGATAAAATTCTTTTTTAAGGAGGAGTCTTTTGTGAAAATGAAAAAGTTATTCTGTTTTTTAGCAGCAGGAGTTATAGCATTCAGTGCATTCGCAGGAAATGCGTTTTCATATTTTGACGGAAAAACGGATTACTCTAAAGCACCTAGAACAAAAATCGGAAGCTTTACTTATTTACTGAAGCAAAACGTACAGTACGGTTCGGTTAAGATACCTTATTCTGCAACTGTTACTGGTATACCAAACATTAAAAAGGTAGAGATACCTGCAAAGGTTACTTATAACGGAACAGAATTTTCAGTAACAGATGTGGATTTAGAAGATTTCTATTTGTCACCTCAAAAAAAGTTTGGCAGTGTAGAAGAAATGATTTTACCTGAAACCATATATAATATAACGAGCTTTGTCGGCTTTCCAAACTTAAAGAAATTGAATATTCCCCAAAACACAATGATAGGAAGAGCAGAAGAATTTATTTATTATGATGTTCCATACACATATGAACATTTGAATTATAATAATCAAGGCTTTTCACACTTTTATTGTGATACATTTTATTTTCTTAATTGTCCAAATCTAATACTTTCTGTTGATTCAAGAAATCCATATTACAGCTATAAAAATTATATGCTGCTTTCAAAAGACGGAAAAGATTTTTATATGAATTTTAACAGAAGCACCGATATTATAATTCCTGACGGTGTAGAAAACATTTGGGATGCGGGTGCTTTTAGCGATAGTAAGATCCATGGATATGGCTTTTCTCACGTTAAAAGTATAAGGCTGCCTAACACTTTAAAGTCAATAGGATGGGGCGCTTTTTACAATTCAAAAATCACCGAAATCACTTTGCCGGACAGCCTTAAAGAAGTTTACGGAGATGTATTTTCTTATTCGACTGTTAATTCTGTGACATTCGGGAAAAACACAACTTTGATTGGAAAAAGGGCATTTAAGAATTGTAAAAATCTAAAAAGTGTGACTATTCCCGAAACAGTAAAAGAAATTTGTTCTAGCGCATTTCAAAACTGCAGGGGTCTTAAGAATGTGAATATATTATCAAAAAATGTTGAAATTGATTTTTCGGCTTTTAAGAATTGCACAAATCTTAAAAGTGTAACCATAAACGGAGTCAGAAAATTTGATGCGGATATTTTTTGTAACTGCAAAAAGCTTTCTAAAATTACCATCAACAATAAAAAGAAGGCTCCAAAATTATCTTATTTTGCCTTTGAAAAGGTCAAAAAAGGTATAAAGATTGTGGTTAAAAATAAGAAGATAGCTAAAGAACTGAAAAAACAATTGAAGAAAAGCGAAAGCGGAGTAAAAAATGCAAAGATAATGGTAGGTAAAAAAGTGATTTATAAAGTTACTGTAAAAAATAGTTTTTAAATCAAATATTATAAATATTTTACTTGCAAATTCTGTTTTTAAAGGAGATATTTTATGAGAAAATTAAAAAGTTTATTTTCCTCATCAATAGCTATGGTAATAATGATGGTGTTATGTATTTCAAATATCTGTTGTTCAGCTGATTACTACGATTTTTATTATTATGAAGATATTGATAAGATTCAAGTTGATACTGGCAGCTTTAAGTATTCAATTGATAAAGATACTTTAACAGTAACCATTACTGATATTAAAGAGGGAACTAAAACGTTTACTATTCCTGAAACAGTTATTTTTGATAAAGTTTATCCCGTAGAGCGTTTAAGTATTGGGGAAAGCGAAGACGGAGAAATGTACTCCGATTTTGTAGGAACATTAAAAACTATTAATGTTGGAAAAAACACTAAAAGCATAAATTTCTATAATTGTGAACTTACTGCCCTAAAAACTATTAATGTACCGGCTGGTTCAAAGCTGCAATACCTTTCTTTAGATTCATGCCAAAAATTAAGAAGTATAAATCTGCCTTCTAATTCTGTATTAAGTGAAATAAGCATCTCTAACTGTCCGAAAATGACGGAAATATCATTACCCAAAACAATTAAATATTTAGGATTTTTAGACGCTCCAAATCTTAAAGTGAAAATTGCAAAAGGTAATAAACATTTTAAGATCAAAGGAAATCAGATACTTTCAAGAAACGGAAAGAAATTGATTGGGATAGTTGGAAACAAACGTAACGTAAAGATTTATAAATCTGTAAAGGTACTTGGCGATTCTAGTATTAACAACAAATATCTGAGAAAGCTGATAATAGGAAAAAATGTTACCAAATTTGAATTAGATTCTTTTGCTTCGTGTCCAAAGATTAAAATAGAAATAAAAAATAAAAATAAAGCTCCAGAAATTAAAAATTCTGCTTTTAGGTTTGCTAAGAAAGGAATAAAGTTTTATGTACCAAATCAGAAGGTTGCTAATGATTTAAGAAGTAAGCTTAAGGGAAGTAAAATTAAGAAAGCCAAAATTTTAATTGATAAAAAGACTGTATATGAAATAAATAAAGGTTAGCATTCTGATGTGAAGTAATAGAGTAATAGGAGATATAAATATGAAAATGAAAAAGTTATTTAGTTTATTAGCAGCTGGAGTTGTAGCGGTCAGCGCATTTGGAAGCAACTCATTTGCATATTATGACGGCTCGACTTCTTACTCTGACGCACCTAAAACGAAAATAGATGGTTTTACTTATATCTTAAAAGAAAATGTGCAATATGGCGACAAGGTTAAAGTACCATATTCTGCTACTGTTGTTGAAATTCCGAATATTCAAAAGGTGGAGATACCTGAAAAGATTATATGTGATGGCTTGGAATTTTTAGTAACCGATGTAGACTTATGTGGAGAACTATTTGTACATCCTAAAAAACTGAATTTATATACGAATGTAGAAGAAGTAGTATTACCTGATACGATTTACAATATAACTGAATTTGCATACTTCCCCAAAATTGTAAAGGTAAACATACCAAAGAAAACAGCTATCGGAAGATTTTATTCCGAAGGTTTTGTAGATTATGATTATAGCCAAAATAAATATATAGTTGATAAAAC
>CANPWR010000023.1 GCA_947584825.1 uncultured Clostridia bacterium
TCCTCCAGCTTCTGCTTGAAAATACCGTATTCATAGCAAATAGAATATCCTGTCGCAGCATAGCCCTGTGTTGCAAGACCGTCTAAATAACAGGCAGCAAGACGTCCTAAACCGCCGTTTCCGAGTCCTGCGTCAGGTTCACATTCAAACAGGTTGTTTATATTAACGCCGAAGTCCTTCATGACCTCTGTTGCTTCATCAATAATATCAAGATTATATAAAGAAGTTTTTAAAGACCTTCCCATTAAAAACTCCATCGACAAGTAGTAAACTTGCTTTTTGCCGTCGGAGTTTACTTTGTTTGAAAATTTTCTATGCTTTTCCTGCATTAATTCAACAACTATTCTGGAGAGAGTTTCATAAAAAACTTTATCCGATACTTCATCAGGGGTAGTGTCAAATTCCTTGTCAAGTATACTTAAGATTTTCTCTTTTAATTCACCTTTTGATATAAGCGAATTCTTGCTTTCTTTTAAAGACTTTGTTTTTCTTGAGGCAGATGTTTTAGTCTTTGATGAAGCAGCTTTTTTTTCAACATTTTTAGCTGATGCCAAATGTGACCAGTCCTTTCTGACAAAAAGTTATTATTTTATTAATTATTTTGTTCTAATTTATAAGTTTAATACTTCTTTATAAACAGTAAAAATAAAAACACATATGCTGATTATACAGTAATATTAACCAATTGTCAAGGCACTTTTTTATACAATATGCCAAAAACGATTACTTTAAATATTTTATAGTGATAGGTATTATTTCCCTCAGCAGCATTTTTAGTTTGAAGAAAAACCGTTTAGGTTTTTGCAGGTTCAATATTTTTATAACTAAAAAATTTTTTGAAAAGTTGTACTAAAACGTGCAACTTTTTTATTTTTATCGGGGATATGTGAAAGGACAAAAAGTTCTTTCATTTCTCAGGTCAGGAGAAAATCATATACGAAAGGAGAACAGATGTGAAAAGATTTTCGGACAGAAAGATTTGTTCGATGCCTGCGGTTGAGCTTGCAAAGCTGGCACTGGGCAGAATGCTTTTTTCGGATAAAAGCGAAGCAGTGAAGCTTTCTTTGAGCGACAGCGGAGAAGTGAGTAAGAAATCAATAAACGGTGAAAGTATGCTTTCGGTTTCAGACATTAAACGGAATAAAGACGGAAGTATTGATTTAAAGTTATTTGATATGATCAAGGCGGCTGAGCTTATGTTTGAAATCGGCAAGGAGGAAAACAACAATGAGGAGAGCGGAGCAAATTTTCTTGAAGGCTTTTTAAAATCTGCCAGACAGCTGAGTTCATCACAAAATTATGAAAAAGACAGCAATCAGCAGTCTGAAAACTACTCGTCTGATAAGGAGGAAAGGTTTTATTAAAAATACAGCTTACAGACAGTATTCAAAGAAGCAGATGCAGGTTATGACCTGGTGGGCGGACGAACGGCTTAAGGATAAGGACGTTATTATTTGCGACGGCGCCGTGAGAAGCGGTAAGACAACCTGTATGGCATTTTCCTTTGTAACGTGGGCAATGACTGAGTTTTCCGGACGGACATTCGGATTATGCGGAAAGACTATCACCTCCCTCAAGCGTAATCTTGCAGAGCCGTTAAAGGAAATGCTCAGGCACACGGGACTTAAGCTCAAAGAAAATTCAACAAAGAACTTTCTTGAAGTCTCAAACGGAAAATATAAAAACAGATTTTATTATTTCGGTGGAAAAGACGAAAGCTCAGCTTCTCTTATTCAGGGAATAACTTTAGCAGGAGTTTTGCTCGACGAAGTTGCACTTATGCCAAGGTCATTTGTTGAACAGTCTATTGCAAGATGTTCTGTGACAGGTTCTAAGCTTTGGTTTAACTGCAATCCTGATAATCCTTATCACTGGTTTAAAAAAGAGTGGATTGACAAAATCGAGGAGAAAAACGGCTTGTACTTAAAGTTTACCTTAGACGATAATCCGTCGCTTAGCAAAAAGGTGATAAAACGCTATCACAGTCTTTATTCAGGAGCGTTTTATGAGAGATTTGTTCTTGGAAACTGGTCAAGCGTTTACGGTTGTGTATATCCTATGTTCAATTCTGAGATACATACCTTTTCAGAACCTCCGAAACACATAGAAAGATATGCTGTTTCCTGCGACTACGGTACGGTAAATCCCTCATCATTCGGACTGTGGGGTTATTCAGACGGCGTTTGGTATCGCTTGAAAGAATACTATTATAATTCCCGTATCGAAGGTTTTCAGCGCACCGATGAGGAGCATTACAAAGGATTAGTTGAGCTTTGTGCTGAATGTAAATTCAAGCCGGAAGCAGTCGTATGTGATCCGTCAGCGGCGTCGTTTATTGAGTGTATACGTCGTCACGGAGTTTACAATGTCATTCCCGCTAAAAATGATGTAATGAGCGGTATCCGAAAGGTGAGCGACGCTATAACTGACGGAAAAATTAAAATATCCAAATCCTGCACAGACACATTACGGGAGTTCACCCTTTACCGCTGGGACGAAAAAAGCGGAGCTGACTGTCCTGTTAAGGAAAATGACCACGCTATGGACGATATAAGATACTTTGTTTCTGCTTTTGTATATACGTCGGGTGACGATTTCTTTGTAATGTCACTTGACAGAGAGTAAAGAGCTGAAGCTTTAATTTCTAAGAAAGGATTAAAGTGTGAAATTATCACGCAGGGTTTGTTTTACAGCTAATAAAGGAGCTGTTTACAAATCATTAAAAGGAACGATTAAAATGAAACTAAAATTCAAGGAAAAAGAACCAAAGGCAGTTAAATTTGAGCCTATTGTATCATCGGCTGAGAGGATAAATGGTAAAGAGGTTTTTCGCTTAGCACCGACAGCTTATACCTTTGAGCAGGAGTTTTACGAAACCTTGAGAAGTCAGGTTCCGATACTTGACGCTTGTATCGGAAAAATTGTAAGGCTGGTTGGCGGATTTAAGCTTGTATGTGAGGACGAGAGGTACCAGACTGAGCTTGAAGAGTTTATGGATACGATTCCTGTAGGAATATCCGGCTCGTCACTGAACACCTTTATGGACATTCATCTTGACCAGCTTTTGACATACGGAAAGGCGATAGGAGAAATTCTGATTGATCCGAATACCAAACAGGTGTGCGGAATATACAATGCAGACCCTACACATTTTGAGGTTAAGGAGGGCGAGACTCCTTGCGACAGGCGTATCTATGCAATAAGCGGGGCAAACGACAAGCTTATTGCATATCCAGAGCGAATACTTTATTCAGCGCTTAATCCAAACCCCAAGAACTCGAACGGCGTTTCAATATTCAGGGGACTTCCGAGCTTAGCAGGAATACTTATGAAGGTTTACGACTGCATCGGACAAAATTTCGACCGAATAGGAAATATAAGGTATGCAGTGACCTATAAGCCTTCAAATGAAAATGATAAGGCTTTTGCCAAAGAACGTGCAATGCAGATCGCAAAAGAATGGTCGGACGGCATGAGCGCTTCGCGAAACGGAATAGTTAAAGATTTTGTTGCGGTAGGAGATGTAGATATAAAAGTTATCGGTGCAGATAATCAGATCATTGACACTGAAATTCCGGTAAGACAGCTTTTAGAGCAGATGATTTCAAAGCTTGCCATTCCTCCGTTTTTGCTGGGTCTTAACTGGTCAACGACTGAGAGAATGAGTCAGCAGCAGTGTGATATTTTAACCAGCGAGCTTGAGTATTACCGCAGACTCTTAACACCGGTTATTCGCAGAATATGCGAAACGCATCTTCATCTTTTAGGTTCAGACAGCAGGGTGTTTGTCGAGTGGGATAACATCAATCTTCAGGATGAATCCGAGCTTGCAAAGGCAAGACTTTATAATGCTCAGGCAGAGGCACTTGAAATCGAGAACGAAAGGAGAAAAGCAAATGGCGGAGAAATCAGCGAAGCTAAGTAATTCAGATGATTTTGAAATAAATGACGAGGTTATGAAAAAAATCAACGTCTATGCAAGAAAAGAACTTACTCCAGACGAGGTTTATGCTTTTCCAGTTATCCTTTGTGACAACGATGTTGACAGGGATTATGAACGGTTTTCAGTGAAGTCTTTAGAAATCTTGGCAGAAATGTTTATAGGCAGAACAGGTATATTTGACCATAATCCCAAAGGGGAAAATCAGACAGCAAGAATCTTTGACACCGAGGTTAAAACAGATAAAAATAAAAAGACCGCAAACGGTGAGGATTATACTTATTTGCTTGCAAGAGCTTATATGATTAAAAATCAAAAAACACAGGACTTAATATCCGAAATTGAAGCTGGAATAAAGAAAGAGGTTTCAATAAGCTGTAAAGTGGACAGCGAGATATGTTCTGTGTGCGGAGCAGATAAACGTGTTAGACCGTGTGCGCATTTAAAGGGAAGAACCTACGGTAAAAAGGTTTGTCATATGATTCTTGAGCATCCGTCTGATGCCTATGAGTGGTCGTTTGTTGCGATTCCGGCACAGCCTAATGCAGGAGTTTCAAAAAACTTTTCAGAACTATCAGATGATCAAAAATTAAATTCAAGTAAGAAAAAAATCTGTAAATCAAATGAAACACTGTTAAATGAGCTTGCAGATAAAGACGACTTGATTTCAATGCTTTATGATGAGTTAAGACGTGATGTTATAGCGATGAAGTACTTATGCGACCCCTTAACGGTCAGGGAAGATTTTGAGAAAATAATTTCTGAGCTTGATTGCAAAAAGCTTTTGGAGTTGAAAAAAACACTTTTTGAAAAAACTCAGAACAGAAGTCTTTTTACGCCTCAGCTTTGGACGAAAAAAGACAGCAAATATTCACAAAGCAAACAAAAGGAAGAAAACAATCAATTTAAGCTAAGAAAATAGCTTTAGAAAAGGAGAAAAATTATGTATAAAGATATTAAATTGGAAAAAGGACTTTACAATATTACAGGAAAGAGCTTTACAAAGGCTTTAACCGATCTGGATCCTGATGAAAACTATAAGGATACTGATTTAGCAGGTCTTGACGCTTTCGAGCGCCAGCTCAAGAGATTTGACATCAAGGTTCATGGAGAGGATTGTGACCGCGTTGAAAAATTCTTTCTGTCAACCGAATCGGCGGTTTTGTTCCCAGAGTTCGTAAGAAGATGTGTTAAAGAAGGTATGGACAAGGCTTCTATATTATCTGAAGTCGTAGCCGCAACTACTTTGACGGATGAACTTACCTATCGTGGACTGACTGTTACAAAGTCAGGAAACGACGATGCAGTTCCTGAGGCCGGAACTGTACCTAACACTACTGTAAGACTAACTGCTGCAGGAATTAATCTTTCTAAATTTGCAAGAAGGCTTTCCTGCTCGTATGAGTCAATCAGAAAGCACAGAATAGAAACTTTTGCTGTAATCCTGAAGGATCTCGGTGCTCAAATCTCAAGAGCAGTTAATAAACAGGCAACGAGTGTTCTTAGCTATGGAGTTTCACCTCAGTCGCTCAGCGGAGAATCTCTCACATATGCTGACTTAGCAGATTTCTGGGCAGCAATGAAGTCATATGATATGACGACTATGCTTTGTTCACCTACTGATATGGCTAGCATACTTGCATTTGAGGAAATGAAGTACTGCGTTTCTGATTATATGACAAGCGGTATGGTTAAGACCCCTTACGGTGTAACACTTGTAAAATGTCCGGACTTAGATGGAGTTGCTATCGGTGTGGACAAAAACTGTGCGCTTGAGATGATTTATGGAACAGATATTATCGTAGACTTCGATAAGCTTATTTCAACTCAGTGCGATGAGATAGCTTGTTCTATCACCGTAGGATTTTCTAAAATTGCAAGCGGTGCAATTGCAGTTTTAGAAACTATATAGTCCGTTTGGTTTAAGGTTAAAATTTTAAATACGGGAGTGTTTTAAATGGACCTCAATTCAATTACTGAAATGTTTCAGTCTATTTCTGAGCTTTCAGTCAATGATGTGCAAAATTACAGCGATACTATAGATGATGCTAAGGATTTTATAGAAAAAAAGCTTATCTCTATTCCTACAGCATCTGAAGATAAAAAAAGATGTGAATATGCAGCGGCTTGTGTAGCTTATTATGACTATACCATTCTTTCTCTTATGAAGGAAAAAAGAGGTTTAACTTTGACAGGTTCCGCAACAGAAACGTTGAATAATAATGAAAGGCTGGAAGGGGCAAGAGAACTGAGAAATAACGCATTGGAACGTATTTCTGATCTAACTCAGGATATGGACTTTATATTTGCCTCTGTCAGGGGATAAAATGTTTGAGAATTTAAAAGCAAGTATTACGTCTGTTTTGTCGGATAATGAGATTGGTGTGTATAATGAGTACTACAATATAGACTTAATAAAGGATAATAACAGAAATATCGGCTTTTTAAGTGTAAAGGGAATAGAGAAAATCAATGGTTATCAAAATATGCAGGATGAAAAATCATTTGAGCTTTTTGTTACTGTTGAATGTAAGGTGATTGCTAAAAAGGATATGACATCCAATACTTTTTCTAAATTGATGAATGACGTATATACTGATTTTCTATTGAGCGAAGATGTGATACCGGTTTCAATAAATATTGAGAATTTGAAAATAAACAGTCTTTATTCGCGGTTGGAATCAAACATTATTCTAAAATTCAGGTATTATCTTTCTGAAACAGCATAGAAATATTGATTTGAAAGGGAGAATGAAGTATGACAGAAAATAATTCAAAACATTTGATTACGATGAACTTCGGAAGCTACAAGCTGTATATCAAGGATTATAAACTGTTTCGATCTGTAAAAGTTTCAGAGTTATCGGCATTTATGAGCAAAAAGGAACTTTGTTATACTGGTTTTGAGCATGTGCGGCTTGAAGTAACTGCTCTGATTGATAAAAGCAGGTTTGGTGAATTATCAGTTTCGTTAGAAAGCTTTGTCGGTCAACAATCATACAGTGTCGTTATTGACGGTTCTAATATTGGAAATTTCTATCTTACAGGATACGAGATTTGCGGCTCTGAAGATGATTATATATATAAAGCTTCGTTATCTTTTTGTCGTTCTGAATAGAGTGTTGTATAAAATTTTAAGAAATGACGGTGATTTAAATTAATATTGTTAGTGCGGAAATAAGAGTTATGGATTCAAGCGGAGCAATCTCTGCTGTTAGCTTGAATAAATGTATTTATTTTAGTTTAGATAAGGAAAGATATACACCCTACACGACATTTAAAGGATCCTTTATTATACCCGAGTATTATGAGGAAATTATTTCAATTAAATTTTTAATTGACGGTAATGCTGTACATTACGGTTCAGTAGATTCGGCTAAAATGACCTTTAAAACCGGATTCTACAGGCTTGATATATCTTCACGTTCATATACCCTTGCATTGGGACTAAATCAGCCAAAGCCTCAGATAAATTCATCTGTATCTCTTAGCAGTTTGTTATCAAATAATGTTTCGCTTAGTAATGTAACTTATGAAACAGGAACTAAAACTGTCAATTACATATATGTTTTAGAAAACTCTACCTTGTGGGACGCAGTTGTAGCATATTCATTAAAAGCATATAATAAATATCCTTATATCTACAAAACAAATGAGATAAGGATAAATGCGCCGACAAGTATTAAATCAAGAGATTACAATCAATCTTCAATTATAGAAATATATAATGGATCAACTTTGTCAAATTTGATTTCACATATTCATATGAGGGACACTGACGGTAATTATGAGAAATATAATCTCACCGACAATTACGCAATTTCAAGGGATATTATAAGACATAAGCAAATTCCTCTTGACAGACAATGGCTGGCTGATACTAATATGGCATTGACAAGCAGGATCAATTATGCCAAAAGAGGAACAAAATACAGAGGAATAAAGGCTTTAGGGTATTCGGGCGAAGAGCTTTTTGATAAGTTTAAATATTCTTTCAATTCAACCAGTAATACCTGTAATATTCACAAGCTAAACATCAGCGGAAGCAATAATGTTATTTACACAACTATGTACGAATATTTTGATGCATATTGATTAAGAAAATAGTAGCTGTTTAAAAATTAAATAATTTTGTACAAAAAAAGGAACAGATTTTCCATAACGGAAAACTGTTCCTTTGTATTTTTATTTGTGTCTTATTTAGTTTCGTTTTTAGGAGCATTTGCTGCCCTTACTGCTTCTCTTGTACCCTTTATATTGTTTAGAGCAGTGGTCAGTGATTTCTCAGTTGATGCCAGAACGCTGTCGATCTTTTCAGACATTGCATTTCTTATATCTCTGTCCATAGCATATGCCTGAGCTGTTATTTCCGCTGCCTGCTCTTTTGCCTGCTTCAAAATCTCTTCATTTGAAACAAGTACTTTAGCTCTGTCCTCAGCTTTTTTGATAATAACTTCCGCTTTTTTATTTGCTTCAGTCATTATAATAGCCTTGTCATTCTGAAGCTCCTTGGCCTTCTTAATATCAGCGGGAAGATTATATCTTATGCTGTCAATATACTCTCTCAGTTTTTCTGTGTCAACAAGTGTTTTCTTGTTTGTAAATGGAACTGTAACCGCCTTGTCCAACAACTCATCCATCAAATCCAGAATTTCATCAATCTTCATTTTTTATCTCTCCTTACTTTTTTTGAGGCTTTTGCCTTCTCATTTTAACATTTATTACAAGCATTTTACATAACACATAACACACAAATTATAAAATGCTGCATATACAATTTAATTTGATATTCTTTTTTTTATTATTTCAAGAACATCTGATGGCACAAACTCACTTATATCTCCGCCGTAGCTTGCTATTTCCTTTACAACGCTTGAGCTCAGATACATGTTCTCGGCTCTAGTGGTAAGGAAAATAGTATCAGCCTTTTCATAAAGCTTTTTGTTTGCGAGTGCCTGCTGAAATTCATATTCAAAGTCGGTAACAGCACGAAGTCCTTTTACTATTGCAACAGCACCCTTTTCCCTGCAATATTCAGCCAAAAGTCCGTCGCATTTATCTACTTTTACGTTGGACAAATGCTTAGATACCGATTTGATCATTTCAATTCGTTCCTCAGCTGAGAAACTGTATGCTTTTTGTGAATTTATTGAAACCGCCACGATTACTTCGTCAAACAGCTCGGAGGCACGTTCTATTATATCCAGATGTCCAAGAGTCACAGGGTCAAAGCTGCCCGGACATACCGCTATTTTTTTGTTCATTTAAAGTCCCATCCCTGAATTGATGATATTAAGATAAAAGTTTATACTTCGTCAGAGTTTATAGAAAAATAGGTAAGAGAAATTTTACCGTATCTCTTGGTTTTAGCCTTTTTCAGTTTGCCGTAGCTGTTTTCAAGGACAAGTTCATTTTCATGCTCGCAGACAACTATAGAATTATCTGACATGATCCTGTCTAAAAGGGGAAGTGCTTTCTCAATAAGTCCCTGTCTGTAAGGAGGGTCTAAAAGAGCAATGTCAATACCCGTTTTCGCAACTGATAAATACTCAATACTGTCCATATTTAAAACTCTTGACTGAGAATTGAATCCGCAGACTTCAATATTCTTTTTTATTATATCAACGGAGCTTTTGCTCTTGTCAACAAAAACACAGTGCTTTGCTCCTCGGCTGACAGCTTCAATACCAAGCTGTCCTGAGCCTGCGAAAAGATCAAGCACAGACGCTCCCGGCAAATCAAAATGTATACTTGAGAAAATAGCCTCCTTAACCATTTCTGTGGTAGGTCTTACGTCTAGACTGTCAAGAGTGATAAGTTTTTTTCCTCTTGCAATACCTGTGATAACTCTCATTGCTAAACCTCATGTTTCTATCATAAGCGGCAAAATAAAACTTAATTTATTTATTTTGTCAGCTTTTGAATATTTTTATTATAATATATATTTTTTGTTTTGTCTATATAAATAATGCCCAAATTTGTAATAGTTTTGTTATTTATTCTATAAAATAAAAAGATAAAATATGTTTTAAGTATAAATCAAAACACCATATATTGTGTTCAAATAAATTCTTTAAAATAATAAAGGAGACGGTAAATAGTCTTTCCGTCCCCTAATAATCGCATTTTAAAATATGTTTTGTCAATTTGCACAAAGAAATTAGAAATTATTACCTTTAAATTTTTGTGATATTACAATTTAGTGACAGCCGTGACAGTCTTCGCACTCTCCAATATCGCCTATAATAGGAGTTGGATCAATTCCTTGCTTTTTATAATAGTCTGCAATGGCAGACTTCATTGCTTGTTCTGCAAGTACCGAGCAGTGAAGTTTTGCAGGAGGAAGTCCCTCAAGAGCTTCGACAACGGCTCTGTTCGTAAGCTTTAAAGCCTCGTCGATGGTCTTTCCTTTTATAAGCTCGGTTGCCATTGAAGATGTAGCTATCGCAGCTCCGCAGCCGAATGTCTTGAACTTAACATCACTGATGACATCGCCGTCAACCTTGATGTACATTTTCATTATATCCCCGCATTTTGCGTTTCCTACCTCGCCTATACCGTCAGCGTCAGCGATTTCTCCTACGTTTCTAGGGTTGGTGAAGTGATCCATTACCTTTTCTGAATATATCATTATCAATTTCCCCTTTCACTAAATAGTTCCCGTTATTCCTTCGTTTCTGCATATGCGCTCCCACAAAGGAGACATTGAACGCAGTCTGTCAACGACCTTTGGAATGGTCTCTAAAATATAATCTATGTCCTCATCGGTAGTCTCTTCTGAAATTGAAAGACGGAGTGAGCCGTGAGCCGTTTCGTGAGGTAAGCCTATTGCCAACAGAACGTGGGACGGGTCGAGACTGCCAGACGTGCAAGCCGAACCGCTTGATGCTAAAATTCCGTACATATCAAGCATTAAAAGCAGACTTTCTCCCTCGACGCCTCTGATTGAAATGTTCACATTTCCGCAAAGACGTTTTTCTCTGTCACCGTTAAGTCTTGTTTCCTGTATCTTTAAAATTCCGTCAATAAGTCTGTCACGCAGCTTTGAGACCTTTTCCTGCTTTTCTTTTATATTTTTAGTGGCATCGACCATAGCCTGTGCAAGCCCGACAATAGACGGAAGATTTTCTGTTCCTGCTCTTTTATTCTTTTCCTGAGCGCCTCCGTGAATCAGGTTGGGAAGCGATATGCCGCCCCTTACATACAAAGCACCAACACCTTTCGGAGCATGGATCTTATGTCCCGACAAAGAAAGCATATCAATATTTAATGCTTTTACGTCTATTTCTACATTTCCTATCGCCTGAACAGCGTCTGTATGGAAAGGAACTTTTTTCTCTTTGCATATTTCTCCTATTTCTTTAATAGGTTGTATGGTTCCTATCTCGTTGTTTGCAAACATTATAGTAACTAGACAGGTATCTTCACGGATTGCATTTTTTACATCTTCAGGGTTTATTAGTCCCTTTTCGTCAACAGGGAGGTAAGTAACCTCATATCCCTGTTTTTCTAGAAATTCGCAGGTGTGAAGCACAGCATGATGTTCAAATACTGATGTTATTATATGCTTTTTTCCAGATTTTGAACCGTTTAAAGCCATACCCTTTATTGCCCAGTTGTCTGCCTCAGAGCCGCCTGATGTAAAGAATATTTCATGCGGCTTTGCACCAATTGCTGCGGCAACTGTTTCTCTTGCTTTTAAAAGAGCCTTTGCAGCGCTTTGCCCAAGCATATATATGCTTGACGCATTTCCGTATTCCTCAGTGAAATAGGGAAGCATGGCATCTAGAACGCCTTTTGAAACCTTTGTTGTTGCAGCGTTGTCGCAGTAAATAAACTTTTTCTCCAATTTATATCAAGTCCTTTCAGCATTTAAAAGAAAAAATATGAAAAACAATTCATATAGAAATACTATATTTTATCTATATTATATAACACTATTAATGAACTTACAAGTGCTGATGTATTAATAAACTTTTAAAGTTAGCAAAGAGTAACTAAAAAGCATCAAAAATCAACTAGAATTTTTTAGATTCCATAACAGCCAACTCGTCGCAGCGTTCATTTTCGGGATGCCCTGCGTGACCCTTTACCCAAACAAACTTAACCTTGTGCTTATCTAAGAGAGATAAAAGAGTTTCCCAAAGGTCGGGGTTCAAAGCCTTCTTTTTGTCTGATTTAATCCAGTTGTTTGCCTTCCACTTTTTTGCCCAGCCCTTTTCTATGGCGTCAATTATATATTTGCTGTCGCTGGTTATTGTTACCTCGCAAGGCTCTTTTAATGCAGAGAGTCCTGCAATTACGGCAGAAAGCTCCATTCTGTTGTTTGTAGTCTGTGGGTGTCCGCCTGAAAGTTCTTTTTCTATGCCCTTATATCTAAGAATAGTTCCGTAACCGCCGGGACCGGGGTTTCCGGAGCAGGCACCGTCTGTATACATTTCTACTTTCTTCATAAAATCTCCGTTCTTAATAAAAATAAAAACAGCAAATGTAATGGTATTATACAATATATTTATAAAAAGTTCAAGTGCAATTTATTCTGAATTTGACCTTAAGTGAGGACTGTTTATATATTATTATAGTTATCTGAGTATTTCAAATTTGTCATATTGCACAAAATATAATTGGTAAATTGGGTAATATATATGATTGATTTAGTCGTTTAATTTGTATATAATTGTATTAGGTATTAAGTTTATTTGATTCGGCTTAAAACCAAAATGAAAAAGGAGGAATTATGTTGAAAATTGCAAAAAGAATAGGTTGTGCAACTTTGGCTCTTTTGATGACACTTGCCATATCAGGATGCTCTAACAAAAATGATGAAAGTTCGCATGTTGATAAGGTTAAAGTAAATTCAACAGCAGCTGCAGAAGCTATTGAAGCTATTCCTGACGGTGCTCAGAAAGAGCTTATCTGGATGGGAACTTATAATCTTAATCCTACAAAGGAGGGAGATGAAAAATCCGTAGAATTGTCTTTGTTTGAGAAAAAGGGCGGTTCGATTAAGTGGATTGAAGTTTGGGACGACCAGAAATTCGACAAACTTGCAACAGCTATTACATCAGGAAAGGACGTTCCTGATATATTCAAATATGAGTGGCTCGCATTCCCTTCTCAGGTAGTTACCGGAATGTATCAGCCGATTGATGAAATTGTTGATTTCAATTCTGATATTTGGGCAGACGTTAAACCTACGGCAGATCAGTTCTCGCTGAAAGGTAAGCACTATGTTGCTCCTATCAGTTTTAGTGTGGGAACTCTTATGATGTATAATAAGGATATTATTGATAATGAAGGTTTAGATGATCCTTACGAGCTTTATACAAAGGGCGAATGGAACTATGATACCTGGTATGAAATAATGTCCGCATTTAAGTCAAATGCCACCGGAGAAGAAGAAAGATACGGTATTGCAGGATGGTTTGCACCTCAGCTCGTTCAGCAAACAGGAAAAACTATGGTTACATATGAAAACGGTGAGTTTAAGAATAATTTGAATGATCCTGATATTGAGAGAGCAGAGGAGCTTCTTTACAACATTGGTAAAGAAGGCTTGGTTGATCTTAATTGGTACAATTCAGCAAAGAGTTGCTTCACAACAGGTACTACATTGTTCTACAATATGGGACCTTGGGCAATGACCGGAACTAATGGACCTACAGCAGATGATAACTGGAAGGTTGTTCCTATTCCTCCGTATCCTCAAAGCGATGGAAAGTATATGAGTTCAGATATGCTTGCATATATGTGGGTAAAGGGTTCAACTGCTAAGGAAGCAGTTAAGTGTTGGTATGAGTGCTCTAGAGTTGCAACCTTTGATGAAGAATATAAAGAAACCAGTAAAGAAAAGTTCTTCGTTTCAAATCCTGGTTGGGATGAGGAAATGTATCAGGTTCTGCAGGATGCCAGCTCAAGTGAGTATAAGCAGATTTTCGACTTCGGTTACGGAATTTCGTCTGTTTTGGCTGAGGACGATTCAGCAAAAGGAATACGTGCACCTATAGGAGCATTGTATGAGGATATATATAAGATGGATGAAAATGGTTCTCAAAGAACATGGTCGGCAATGAAAAATAAATATACCGGCACAATAGATTCTGAGCTTAAGGCAATGAATGAGAAAATAAAAGCATTTAAATAATGTTTATTTGAAAAGGGCAGTTCTCATGTGAGAACTGCCCTTTTGTCGTATGCGATAATCTATTAATTCTTACAATTGTTATATCTGACTGCAAAGCTCTTCGGCATAGGCGGTTTCAATGGTCTTTTTGTAAATAACTTCAACTTCGTGTTTCTGTAACCTAACTGTTGAAGCGTATTGATTTTCATTATCTAAATAGTTTACAGAGGCAAGCAGTATTTTTGGTGAACCACGCTCAATCAGCTTTATAAGCTCTTTTTCATTTGTTGTACCGCCGTGATATGCTGTGATTATTACAGTTGATACTTTGTTCAAATCAATAACCGACAAATCCATACCAGTATAGCTGTTAAACAACAGAACACCTTTTTTAAATCCGCTGAAGTTTTTTAGGCATTTGTGCTCGGGGGGCAGGGAATCTAAAGAATAAAAATCATTTGATAAAATTCCTGACTGTGTAATTTGATAACCCTTATGAACAGTCATTTTGCCGTCGCTGTTTCGGTAGGGAACAAATACTCCGTGCTTGTTTTTTTCGCTCACGATTTCCTTAACGGCACAGGCGAAGTTTTCAGCTCCGTTTGCTGAATTATCGCTCAGGACTTTATCGCTTGAAACAATATAAACAGGGGGCAAGTCCTCCTCAAAGACAGACAGCATATTTGCAAAAAATGCAAGGGTATCTGTTCCGTAGGCTATTATGATTCCGCTGTATTTATCAAAGTTGTTTGACTTGAGATAATGTAAAATTTGTTCCCAGTCGGAAAGCTCCATGTTTTCAGAAAGCTTGTTCATTAGAAAATCGCAATCAAACTTAACCCTGCCATTTAAATCGGTATGTTTTTTTTCAAATTCCCCGATAAGCATAGGCTTTTCCTCAGAAAGGCTTGGGAGAATACCTTTTTTTGTAGCAATTGATGCTATTGTTCCTCCTGTAAAAATAAGTTTTATATTGGTCATTTTATTTCTCCTTTATTTTTATTTTATAATTTTTTAAGGGTAATGTCAAATACGCGAATTTGAACCGTTTCTTTCATATTATTTATTTTTTAAACAAAAACTATTGACACCCCTGTCGAAATATGTTAATATATACGTACAATCTCAAAGGACGTGAAAAATATGTGCAAACTTCCTAATTCCAGAATATGTAACGGGGGGGGGGGGCTTAAAAGCCTAACCTTTATTGGTCTTGCACAAAATGATTCTTTGAAATATAATATTGAATTTAG
>CANPWR010000024.1 GCA_947584825.1 uncultured Clostridia bacterium
ATTTATTTTTTCACAAAAGACTTGCAATTTTTAAATTATGTGTTATCATAATAGATAATAAATGTTTTTAACATTTATAAATATTGAAGGAGGTATGCTAAGATGGCATATAAAATTTCTGATGATTGCATCAGCTGCGGAGCTTGTGCTGCTGAATGTCCAGTAGGAGCTATTACAGAGGGTGACGGTAAATACGTTATCGACGCTGACACTTGTATAGATTGCGGTGCTTGTGCAGGTACTTGTCCTGTTGACGCTCCGGCAGCTGAGTAATAGTAATAAGAATATTACATAAGTCACACACTGTTTAGGCGGTGTGTGATTTTTTGTGGTCTGGATTTTATTATTATAAGGCATAAAAACAGCTCCTGCAAAAATTTGCAAGAGCCTCATTTTAATAGTACATTATGACTACAGTACCTAAAGGTATATTTTCATATATATACTGTGCATCGCTTAAAGAAATTCCCACGCATCCGTGTGAGCCGAAGTATTTATATCTGTCTCCGCCAAATGATGATTGCCATGTGGCGTCGTGGATACCAATACTATTTTGACTTATGTAGTTCCAATAAGAGCAGTTAGATTCATATGAACCTTCTGAGGTTCTGCCCTTCATGGTCTTGTTTCTTTCCTTCATCCAAAGCTGGTAAATACCCGGATAGGTCATTCTTTCTTTGGTAGGCATTCCCGAAACAACTCCGCACTTATGCTTTACCTTTCCGTTTTTGTAATACCAAAGCATTTGATTTGTAAGATCTACCTCTATATATGTGTCAAGTTGTGCAATGTCGTTAATAACCTTCTTTTCATCATTGGCAGTGCGCTTAACTTTTCCTTGCGTATCGTATGTATATCCGCCGTTTGTCCAGTAAACAGGTTCAATGGTTGCATTTTCACCTTTCTTCAGAGCTTTGCATATTGCCTCAGTAGTTTTGTCTGCATCAAGAAAATATCCGAATATACCGTCAAACTTTCCGTCTGCACCTCTTTGAGCCTTGATTTTTACAGTGCCCTGAAGAGTTGACTTGAATTTTCTTGTCTTATGAAGTGTGTCATATTTATCTCTTATTGAGTTTACCCATTCCCAGACGGATTCTTGATCTATGGTGTAGCTGCCGTCCTTTTTTATTGTTACCCAGTCTTTGAATACGTCATAGGTCAAGTTCTCTGTGGTGTAATCAAAGTCTAACTTGACCTCTATATTAAAAACCTTGTTAAGTTCCTCAAGCTTTTCCTTCAAATCATCGGCAACAACGCTTGGCTTTTTGTAACAATTGGAGTCTAAAAGGTTTATTTCCTCCACGTTGTTGTTTATAGCATCTTTTGCCGCTTCAAAAACTTTTTCTACATCGACAATATCTCCCTGTACCTCAGGTTCAATAACGAAACCATCATCTTTCATTACGATTTTAGCGTTTTTCGACGGCGTAACACCAAAGCTTGCATTGTCAATGACTTCTTTTAGCTTTTCCTCTGAATACGTTCCCTCCATTGAAATCGTGTAATTGGATTTATTGATAAGATTTACAAACCAAAGCGCCTTATTCTCCTGATCCTTAATTTTGCTAAGTTCGTCTGAGGTGGAGTATGTATACCCAATTTTTGAATAATCAATGGTAATTGTTTCACCATTGAGTTTTTCTAAAACAAGCTTGTCAATAGCTTTACCGGATTGAACAGCTTCAGCAGCTTCATTTACATTCATACCGCCGACAGAAATTCCGTTTACAAAGGTGTTTGGAAGAAAGCTGTCCTTAGTCATCATATAACCTATGATATATGCGCCGATTAAAAGAATTATCACAAGACCACATACAAATAAAACGGCGTTTCTGCCTTTGTGGCTATTAACCCTAATGTTCTTAAGCTCGTTATATCTACTGCCTAATTCAATTTCTTTTTGAAAGCCGACAGACTCATTTTCTGAAAAATTATTTCTCGTATTGCGTTTTGAATAGGCTTTGTCATAATCTGATTTGTATTGACTTCTTTCGCTTTTTTCAAGACTTTGATTGATTTGGTTTATAATATTATCTTTCGATTTACGGCTAACATCATTTACAGGATTATTTTGAGAAAGTCTTTCAGTATCTAAAGCCTTTGAATAGGATTCTTTTTCTTTGATGGCTGTTTTGTTGACTTCTGCTATGATTTTCTCTACGTCGTAATCCGAGGAAGTTTTAATGTTGTCGTCTCTATCAAAATCTTTGTTCATCGGTATTTTCCTTTCTTAAATTTATATCTGCTTTTTATCTGTAATTCTACATGGATAGTTTAAATATATTATACATCAACTTTACATCAAATACAATACTAAAAAAGCAAATTTAATTCAGTTTTTTGACTTTTAAGTTATCATTGAAATACAAACCATTTATTAAACACATAAAGATGTGTTTTCTATTATCATTTGTCTAATTTATCAGATATTTTGATATGCTTTAACGATCTCTCCCACATATGCTGTGTGGAAGTCCTTTTCAGGATACCATCTGTCTATTAGTGTTTTATCAAGGAAACATTCAGGGTCAATATTTTGTGCAAATACTTTTCTGCAAATAAGTGTAAGCTCTGCCTGCTCAAAGGTCGTTGTGTTATCAATAAATATGGGAACTAGTCCTGTCTCCTTTGCCTTATTATAATCTCTTCCGCTTTTTGTACCGCAAAAGTTCAGTTTGTCTTTATTGCCGTCTTTTAAAAATGATATAGAGAAATACTCATTTTTATCTACAAATTCTTTAGTATACCTTTGCGGACGGATAACCGTAACAGCAACGCTTTTTCCCCACATAGTTCCTAAGCTTCCCCATGATGCGGTCATTGTGTTAAATCCGCCTTCGTCTCCGGCGGTGACCAAGAACCAGTCGTCTGCTATCTTTGAAAAGGGATTGAGATTCTCCAATGATTTGATGTCGATTTCTTTAAGTGCCATAATATTTCCTCCTATTAGATATAAGATACAAGAAGTAAGATACAAGACTTTTTCTTTATTCTAATATCTAACCTCTGGCTTCTAACATTATATATCATTAGAATATGTTTTTCAAGGTGCAAATATCACCTTGAAGTTACTACTGTAAAGTTATTATGTTGTGCTAATAAGATATGACTCAATAAAAAGAGAAGTAACTTCAAAATATGGTATAATGAAAATGATAAAACAAACATTAATCAAGAAAGTAGTACTTCTCATGAATATAATAACACAAGTGCAAAAAAACAAGCAATAGTTAAATACGCAGAATTTGACGTGAATAATATCATGCAAAATTATTGACTTATTTGATGTAAGTGGTATAATATTAAGATGTGGAAAACTATATTATAAGGGCAAAAATAAGGATTATATTTTATTGTTTTTTGAATAATTTTTGTTATAAAAAGAAAAAATATTAATATATTTTTCTTGGAGGAATTATTCAAAATGTCGGAAGATAAAAACAACAACGATAACAATGAAAATCAATCGCCTCAAACCAATTCGGATAACAGTGACAAGCCTTCCCAAACAGAGCAAATAGAGCGAGTCGGACATATAAGTCTTAAAAATGCAAGACATCTTATCCATTGTCTGACTATTATCGGCGAGGTAGAAGGTCATTATATACTTCCTCCGCAGAATAAGACTACAAAGTATGAACACATTATGCCTGCGCTTGTAGCTATAGAGCAGGACAGTTCCATTGAGGGTCTGGTAATTATAATAAATACTGTCGGCGGAGATGTTGAAGCGGGACTTGCGATAGCTGAGCTTATCGCAGGAATGAAAACTCCGACCGTTTCAATCGTTCTAGGAGGGGGTCATTCGATAGGAGTTCCTTTGGCTGTGTGTTCAAAGAAGTCATTTATTGTTCCGTCGGCTACTATGACAATTCACCCTGTGAGAATGAACGGTCTTGTGTTGGGAGTACCGCAGACATTGTCGTATTTTGATAAGATGCAGGATAGAATCATAAGATTTGTTTGTGATAATTCTAATATAACTCCCGAGCGTTTCAGAGAACTTATGATGACAACAGGTGAGCTTGTTATGGATGTCGGTACTGTTTTAGACGGTGAGGGTGCTGTTAAAGAGGGTATAATAGACAGTCTTGGAGGGTTGTCGGATGCTATTGAGTGCTTATATGAGCTGATAGAATCCGAGTCGAATGAAAAGAAGTGTAAAGAAAATAACAGGTGATTGATTATGTTTCAAACGATTTTAAATACCTACGATGTATTTTGTGATATTGAAAAGATAAACAAAAGCTGTGTTGCGAAAACAGGGGAGTTTAATAATGTCAAGTATGATTATCTTGAATACGGAGATTATCAATGTCTGAAAAATGTTCATTCGACAAACCCGTATGATTACCTGATGTTTTTGAACAGATATTAAATACAAAAAGAACAATGACAACAAAACTAAATTAAGAAGGGAACGACGCAATGTCAGTTATTAGTGCGATTTTTCAAGCGATCATTCAGGGGCTAACAGAATTTTTACCCGTTTCCAGTTCGGGACATTTATCACTGTATCAGCATTTTACGGGAAACAGCGGAGAAGGCGCATTGCTGTTTTCTGCAATACTTCATCTTGGAACTCTGTTCGCTGTTTTTATAGCGTTTTGGGATACAATATGGGATTTGATATGTGAGTTTTGCCGAATGGTAAAAGACATATTCAAAAGGCAGTTTTCCTTTAAAGATATGAATGCCGACCGCAGAGCAGTACTTATGGTAATACTTTCAACAGCGGTGCTTATTCCGTTTTACATATTTAAGGACTTTTTTGAAGGCTTTGCCGAGGACTCGACCATATTTGCGGAGGGCATATGCTTTTTATATACGGCGGCTATACTGTTCCTTGCGGATAAATGTTCTAAGGGTAAGAAAAAGCTGGGCGATATAACAGTCAAGGATTCCGTTTTCGTTGGATTTTTTCAGAGTATTGCGCTTTTGCCAGGTGTTTCACGCTCGGGTTCTACAATTTCAGCAGGACTGTTTTCAGGCTTTGCAAGAGAAACTGCGGTAAAGTACTCGTTTATTTTAGGGATACCTGCAATACTTGGCGGATGTCTTGTTGAGGTAAAGGACGCCGTTCATACCGATATGTCTTTCAGTTGGACATACATTCTGGGATTTTTTGTTGCTGCATTTGTTGGTATATGTGCAATAAAAATGGTGAACTGGCTTGTTAAGACAGATAAGTTCAAGATATTTTCATATTACACAGGAGTTTTGGGAATTATCGTGATTATCGTTTCAATATTTGAAAAGATTACTGCGTAGATTATTGTTGATTTATAATCATAGAAAGGAAAAGAATTAAGAAATAAAGGAGTAATAAAGAATGGCTGCAAAGAAAAAGCCTGCAACAAAACGAAAAACAAAAACTGCGGCTAAGAAGCCAGTGTCCAAAGCAAAGAAAACGTCGGTGCGTGAGTCTGCTTCTAAGCCTAAAGCTACGCAAAAGGTAAATCATAACCGTACATATTCTATAATACTGTTTGCACTGGCTGCGTTTACTTTCCTGCTTACCTATGTGTCGGGTTCTGCTTTTTGGCATTCTATGCACATGGGAATAAGAGGACTTTTTGGCGTGACCGTATTTTTGATTGCACCTGTGATTTTATATATTGCCATTATATGTGCTCTTGATAAGTATCAGAAAATCATTCTTGCTAAAGTAATAGAAAGCGTCTTTTTGATTCTTTTGATTTCGGCGCTTTTCCACTCAATTATGATAGGTCTTCCTACACCTGTAAACAGTTCATTTTTCAGAAAGCTGGCATCATTGTATAACAGCGGTGTTGATTTAAAGGGCGGTGGCATATTCGGAGCAATTCTGGGTTGGCCGTTATATAGGTTTTTAAACAAGGTTGGCTCAATAATAGTAATTTCACTTCTTATTCTTGTATTTATAATGCTTCTTACAAATAAAACGATCGTAGACCTGTTCAGAGGAGTCTCAAAGCCTATCAGAACTGGGTATAATGCAGTAAAAGAAGATAACGCACAGAGAATAAGAAACAGCGAACACAGACGTGCTATGGAGCTTGAGGCTCATAACAAAAACGCTAGAGTAGATATTGCTAAATATCTTGACGTCGACAGCAAGCCTGTAAGCCGCAAAAAGCCTGTTGAAAGGGCAATGCCGGATAAGCTGTTTGACCCAGATCCTTCTGATTTTATTGACATGGATAATGACAATTCGGATAAAAAGAGGGTAAGAAAACCAAAAAGGGCAGGAGCTATCAAAGCAAAGGATTTGCAGGAGATAGTAAAGAATGCACTCCCTGATGAAAAAACGGATAAGGAGAATAATAAGAGTGCAGAGATATATGTTGAAAACAGCGGACAGACAACATTTTTCAGTGATGGAAATGTCAAAAGTGCCTATAGTCTTCCGCCTATATCGCTATTAAAGCTTCCTTCTAACAGAGGAAATATGGCAAGCTATAAGCAGGAGCTTGCAAACCGTTCCGAGACGCTGGTTGATACTCTGAGAAGCTTTGGAGTTCAGACAAGAATAGTCGATATTCACAGAGGACCGTCTGTAACCCGTTATGAACTTCAGCCTGCGGCAGGAGTTAAGGTATCTAAAATTACGGGACTTGCCGATGATATTGCACTAAATCTTGCTGCTGAGGGTATAAGAATAGAGGCTCCTATTCCAGGTAAAGCCGCTGTGGGAATAGAGATTGCAAATGAAAAGAGAGACAGCGTGTCTATAAGGGAGCTTATTGACAGCAGTGAGTTCAGAAACTCAAAGGGTAAGCTGTCATTTGCGGTAGGCAAGGACATCGAGGGAAATATCGTTATGGGAGATATTTCAAAGATGCCTCATATGCTTGTTGCCGGAACTACCGGCGCAGGTAAGTCTGTATTCACAAACTCTATAATAATGAATATTCTCTATAAAGCCTCTCCTGATGAGGTAAAGCTTATACTTATCGACCCTAAACAGGTTGAATTCCCTATCTACAACGGCATACCGCACCTGCTCATTCCGGTAGTTACTGACGCTCGAAAGGCAGCAGGAGCTTTAGGCTGGGCAGTTTCTGAGATGCTAAAGAGATATAAAAAATTCGCAGACAACGGCGTCCGAGACCTTCAGGACTACAACGAGTTTGTCAAAAACAAAGAGGATATGGAACCTATGCCTCAGATAGTAATTGTAATAGACGAGCTTGCCGATTTGATGATGGCGGCTCCAAAAGAAGTTGAGGATTCCATTTGCAGAATTGCTCAGCTTGCCCGTGCGGCAGGAATGCATCTTATCATTGCAACTCAGTCTCCTCGTGTTGACGTTGTAACAGGACTTATCAAGGCAAATATACCGAGCAGGGTAGCATTAAAGGTGTCTAACAATACCGATTCCCGTGTAATACTAGATGAGGGCGGAGCTGAAAAGCTTCTCGGAAAGGGCGACCTTTTATACAAGCCCGTCGGACTTGGAAAGCCTATGAGAATTCAGGGAAGCTTTGTTCCGACAAGTGAGGTAAGGGCGGTAGTTAATTTTCTGAAGAATCAGTCAAAGGCTGAGTATAGCGATACTATTATCGAGGAGATAGACAGTCATGTTCCTCAGCAAAAGGGCGAGAAAAGGGGTGGCTCTGACTTCTTATCTGATGACGCTGACGATAAGCTAGAAGAGGCAATAAAGGTCATAGTTGAAAACCAGACCGCTTCGACGTCATTTTTACAAAGAAAGCTTAGCTTAGGTTATGCAAGAGCTGCAAGAATTATGGATGAGCTTGAGCAGATGGGCGTAATAGGCGAGGCAAACGGCTCAAAGCCGAGAGAGATTTTAATGTCAAAAGAACAGTGGCTAGAGCGTTCAGCAACGAGAAGCGAGTAACAGAGGAATATACTGATGGCTGGAAAATCAATGAATAAATCACAGAAAATTGCGTCTGCTGTAACTGTTGTATTAATAGCACTCATTGTGGCAGTTGTTACTCATTTTACGAATCTGGGTGAGGAAGTAAAAAAGAACAGCGGACTTGTGAGCAAGCCTGCGTCTAGCGCAGATCTGTCTGTGCATTTTATAGACGTAGGTCAGGGAGATTGTACTCTTGTTATGTGCGAAGGTCATAATATGCTTATTGACGCAGGAGAAAGCGATCAGGGAGAAAAGGTTGTCGAATATCTCAAGGCTCAGGAGATTAAGAGCCTTGACTGTGTAATCGGCACTCATCCTCACTCTGACCATATCGGAGGACTCCGAGCAGTTGTAAACAGTGATATAAAGATAGGCAAAATAATAATGCCGAAAATTCCCGACGATCAGGTTCCGAACTCTTATACATACACTAAGCTGTTAAAGGCGATCATAAGTAAAGGACTTACAGTAACAAGCGCAGATGATTCTGTTTTTGAATTGGGTTCGGCGGTTGTAAACACATATGTACCTAAGAAAAAGTATAAGGATTTGAACGACTATTCTGTTGCGGCAAAGATAACTCACGGTGAAAACAGCTTTCTGATAACTGGTGATTTGGGAAAACAAAGCGAAAAGGAACTTATAAATAGAGGCTGCGATTTATCCGCAAGAGTTTTGCAGGTTTGTCATCACGGAAGCAGAGAGTCATCAAGCGAGCTGTTTTTGTCAAAGGTAAAGCCTGCATATGCGGTCATTCAGTGCGGAGCCGGTAACAGTTACGGACATCCGCATCAAGAAACTCTTGACAGAATAAGTGAATATACATCAGAAATATACACAACTGATACAAATGGAACAATTGTGTTTGAGTCGGACAAGGCAGGAATGAATATCAAGAAAGAAAAGTCTGATGAAGACTGATAATTATAAATTAAATGAGGATAAATACTATGGAAGATAAATTACTGATCGTTGATAGAATAGAAGACGGCATTGTAACTATTGAAAAATCTGAAAATGAATTTTTCGACATTAAATTAAGCGAGCTTGATTGTGAAGTGTGCGAGGGAGACGTTTTATGTTTCAAAAACGGAAAATACTCTGTTGATAGGGAAAAGACAGAGAAACTCAGAGAGATTTCTGTTTATCTTCAGAACACTGCTTTCGGCATAGATAAAACAGATGAATAATAAATAAATTTCTGATGGATTTTATATTTTATATTGACCTCAAATTAAAAACATCGGAAGGAGGAATGCTCCGTATGGAGCGTTGTTGTTAATTATGGAAAAGGATTTATTAATTACACTGGAGGATAACTTTTCTAAATTTTCAAAGGGACATAAGCTTATTGCACGCTATGTTATAGAGCATTTTGATAAATCTGCTTTTATGACGGCGTCAAAGCTTGGACAGACTGTAGGCGTAAGCGAGTCAACGGTCGTGAGATTTGCAATCGAGCTGGGGTTTGAGGGCTATCCGGAATTTCAAAAAGCGCTTCAGGACCTTATGAGGAATAAGCTGACTTCCGTTCAGAGAATAGACGTTACATCTGACCAGATAGGCGAGGATGATATTTTAGAAAAGGTTTTGAGTCTTGATATTGACAGAATAAGAGGTACGCTGAGTGATTGTTCAAAAAAAGATTTCTACGAGTCAGTCGATAAAATAGTAAATGCCAATTCCATATATGTAATCGGCAACAGAAGCTCGGCTGCGTTAGCGTCTTTTACCGCTTATTATTTGAATCTGATTTTTCCGTATGTAAAGCTTGTACGTTCCTCCTCTACAAGCGAGATGTTTGAACAGATATTAAGAGTTGACAGCAAAGATGTCACAATAGGATTTTCCTTTCCGAGGTACTCAAAGCAGACTCTTAACGCCCTTAAATATGCTCATGATAATGGTGCAGGAGTTATAGCTTTTACAGACAGCGTAAACTCACCGTTAGTTAAGTATGCGGACAATGTTCTTATTGCTCAGAGCGATATGGCGTCGTTTGTGGATTCTCTTGTTGCTCCGCTAAGCTTGATAAATGCTTTGATTGTTGCTGTATCAATGAGAAACAGGGAAAAGCTTTCAAATAACTTTAAGAGACTTGAGGATATTTGGGAAAAATATGATGTTTATGAAAAAAGTGAGTCAGAAGATTAAGTATAAAGACGTATTATCAAATCGTGAGAAAGGACGATATTATATTGGCGGAAAAATATGACGTCATAGTTATCGGCGGAGGAGCCGCCGGTTTATTTTCATCAATATTGCTTGCCCGCAGAGGAAAATCTGTTCTGCTTTTGGAAAAAAATAATATACTCGGTAAAAAGCTGTTGATTACAGGAAAAGGCAGATGCAACGTAACAAATAACTGCGATTGTGAAACTGTTCTGAATAATATACCCCGAAATTCAAAGTTTCTCTACAGTGCTGTATACTCTTTCTCACCCAGCGATACAATGAAATTCTTTGAGAACTTAGGCGTTCCCTTAAAAACAGAACGCGGAAACAGGGTTTTCCCTGTCAGTGACAACGCAAGGGATATTGTCAAAGCACTTTGTGATGAAGTAAAAAGACTGGGTATAACGGTTTTAAATAAAAAGGCTGAAAAGCTAATTATAAAGGATAAAAGAGCTATTGGTGTAAAATGCGGTGATAATGATTTTTTATCAGACAGCGTTATCGTGTCAACAGGAGGTAAATCATATCCCAAAACAGGTTCAACAGGAGACGGATATAAATTTGCTAAAGATATTGGTCATACAGTAACGGATATAAAGCCGTCGCTGGTTCCTCTTGAAACAATACAGAGCTTTCCGAAAGAGCTTATGGGGTTGTCGCTGAGGAATGTCACGTTAAGTCTCTGGGAAAGTGGGAAGAAAAAGCCTGTTTATTCAGAACTGGGAGAGATGCTGTTTACTCATTTTGGAGTTTCAGGACCGCTTGTGTTATCGGCAAGCGCACATATAAATAATATAGAAAAAAATGATTACTGCATTTTGATAGATTTAAAGCCTGGTCTTGATGAAAAGGCTTTAGACAGACGAATACTCAGAGATTTTAAAGATAATCCGAACAGGAATTTCGCCAATGTTCTTAAGGGACTGCTTCCTGCAAAAATAATTCCTGTAATAATAGAGTTATCGGGTATTGACGGAGAAGAAAAAGTCAATAATATTTCAAGAGAGCAGAGAAGAAAGCTGATAGAGCTTCTTAAAAATCTGCGAATTGACATAAAGGGTTTCAGACCTGTTGATGAGGCTATTATAACAAGAGGCGGAGTAAATATTAAGGAAATTAATCCGAGCACTATGGAGTCAAAACTAATATCGGGACTTTATTTTATCGGAGAGGTCCTTGATGTTGATGCATATACGGGCGGATTTAATTTGCAAATAGCTTTTGCCACGGCAAATTTGGCGGCAAAGAATATTGTATAGCAAATAATTTGCGGGATATATAAGTTTTAGGTTAGGAGTATATTAATTATGAGCATTAATATTGCATTAGATGGTCCGTCAGGGGCAGGAAAGTCTACAATTGCAAAGGCTGTTGCAAAAAAGCTTGAATATGTTTATGTAGATACAGGAGCGCTTTACCGCTCAATAGCGTTATATATGATTGAGCACGGCATTGATTTAGATAATACTGACGATGTAGAAACCGTTTTGAGTGGGATTGATTTAAAACTTGCTTATATTGACGGTTCTCAAAGGGTTTTACTGTGCGGTGAGGATGTTTCCGATAAAATAAGAACTCCGAAAGTTTCAATGGGAGCATCAAAGGTCTCTGCAATACCGAAGGTAAGAGAGTTTCTTTTTGACCTTCAAAAAAGTATTGCAAAGGAAAGCAATATAATAATGGACGGCCGTGATATAGGAACGGTAGTTTTGCCGAAGGCTGATGTTAAGATATTCCTTACAGCCTCTGCTGAGGAACGTGCAAACAGGAGATTTAAAGAGCTTCAGGAGAAGGGCGATAAATCTTCCTATGATGAGGTTCTTGCAGATATAAAACAGCGTGATTATAATGATATGCATAGAGAGATCGCACCGCTGAAAAAGGCAGACGACGCAATTGAAATTGATACAACAAATCTAAAACTTGATGAGTCTGTTGAGGTTATCTATAATACGATTGTTCAAGAGCTTAAAAAAAAAGATGAAAGCAACGAAAATATAAATAAAGATGTTGAAAATTCTCAAGTAAAAGAAAGTAACAATCTTTTAAGAGATATTAATATTAAACCGGTTGACAGAAGTAACAAGCTTTCTCATTTGAGAATGTTTTTCTACAATATTTTAAGATATATAGTATTGGTTGTATATCATTTGTTTTATGATTTAAAGTTTGTCGGTAAGGAGAATATTCCCAAAAACGGTTCAAACATTTTTGCAAGCAATCACAGAAGTTATGCAGACCCTGTGCTTATATCTCTTGGTGTCAGGGTCCCGTTTTCGTTTATGGCTAAGGAGGAGCTGTTTAAGAAGAACATATTCTTTACCGCACTTATAAAAGCATTGGGTGCATTCCCGGTAACAAGGGGAAAAGGGGATACTTCGGTGATTGATGTGTCGCTTGAATGTCTTAATAAGGGACGAAATCTTGTGATATTCCCTGAAGGCACACGCTCAAAGGACGGCAGAGTAGGCAGAGGAAAAACTGGAGTTGCGTTAGTAGCGGCAGTTGCTCAAGTACCCGTAATTCCCGTGGGGATAGTCTTTGAGGGAAAACTGAAATTCCGAAAAAAGGTTGTTGTTAAGTTTGGAAAGGCTATTTCTCCTACTGATATGAATATTTCAAGCACAGATCCTAAGGAACTGAAAAAAATTAAGAAAGCTATAATGAACGAGATCGTAGATTTGGTTGAAACTGACAATCCATACATATAAAATTCAAAAAACTGATGATTATTTTTAACTGCTTGGAGGTTTAAATGTTAACAAAATGTAAAATTTTAGTTGCAGGAACTGCAGGCTTTTGTTTTGGTGTAGACAGAGCGGTTAAAATAGTGTATAATAATCTAAATAACCACAATAATGTTGTCACATTAGGACCGATTATTCATAATCAAAGTGTTGTTTCTGATTTTGAAAGCAAGGGAGTTCGGGCTATAAGCGACATAAGCGAAGTAAAGTCTGGACAGACGGTTATAATACGTTCTCACGGTGTTTCAGCTGATGTTTATAAGCGTTTGAACGAGCTTTCAGCTAATGTTGTTGACGCTACATGTCCCTTTGTTTCAAGAATTCACAAAATTGTAAATGAGAAATCAAAAGAGGGTTATCTTGTTGCAGTTGCAGGTGACAGAACTCATCCTGAGGTAATTGGGATTAGCGGACATTGTGAAAGCAAATGCTATGTATTTTCTGACCTTGAGGAGTTAAAAAGGATTCTCTCTGAGACTGAAAATGAAAAAATTATTTTTGTTTCTCAGACTACCTTTAACAAACATCTTTGGGAAAAGTGCAGAGAATACATACATAGTGTCAGAAAATCCGCTTTGATTTTTGATACTATATGTGATGCTACATCAAAACGTCAGGAAGAAGCTATAAGTATTGCGTCTAAGTCTGATAAAATGATTATCGTAGGAGGACGTCACAGTTCTAATACGCTTAAGCTTAAATCAATATGCTCTGAGTATTGTGAGTGCTATCTTGTTGAGAGTGCCGATGAGCTTTATGATTTGAATTTTGATGGAGTACATTATTTAGGGATTTCTGCCGGTGCATCGACACCGGCGTATATAATAGAGGAGGTCAAACGAGCTATGAGCGAGATTTTGGAAAACAAAGAAGAGGAATTTAATTTTGAAGAGGCTATTGAGCAGTCTTTAAAAAGAATATATATAGGAGCAAGGGTAACCGGTACTGTAACTGCTGTAAACAAGACAGAAGCTTTAGTTGATATTGGTACAAAGCACACAGGTGTTATACCGAAAGATGAGCTTACCGATGATCCGTCAAAAATGCCTGAGGACATTGTTTCAGTTGGTGATGAGATTGAAGTTATAGTTTTAAAGACCAACGATCAGGAGGGAGTAGATACCCTTTCAAAGAAGCAGGTTGACGCTATTGCAAGCTTTGAAAATGTTGTTAAGGCACATGAAGAAAATACAATCTTAACAGGTGTTGTCACAAACATTGTAAGACGCGGAGTTCTGGTTTCTACAAACGGCTTTAAGGTATTTATTCCGGCTTCACAGGCTACTGAAAGACGCAGCGATAATCTCGATGATTTACTGAATAAGACTGTAGAGTATAAGGTTATTGAAGTTGACAGGAACAGAAACAGAGCAGTCGGCTCAATAAGAATTATAGCTAATGAAAAGCGTGCAGAGGCGAAAGCAAAATTCTTTGAGAGTGCTGAAGTTGGCAAAACGGTAACAGGTACTGTAAAATCAATTACTGATTACGGCGCATTTGTTGATCTTGGCGGAATAGACGGTTTAGTCAGAAAGGCTGACCTTACCTGGAAGAGAATCAAGCATCCTTCTGAGGTTGTTTCTGTAGGTGACGAGATAGAGGTTACTATTAAGAGTATTGATAGAGAAAGTGAAAAGGTTTCACTTGTATACAAAAAAGACGAAGATAATCCTTGGACAATTTTTGATAAGAATTACGGAGTAGGACAAGTTATTACTGTTAAGATAGTTTCGATTACTTCTTTCGGAGCATTTGCTCAGATAATCGAGGGTATTGACGGACTCATTCATATTTCACAAATTGCCAACCAGAGAGTTGACAATGTAGCTGACATTCTTAGTGTTGGTCAAGAGGTTGAGGTTAAGATAACTGAAATCGATGAGGAAAAGAAGAGAATCAGTCTGTCTATTAGAGCTTTGCTTCCTGAGCCTGAGAAAGAAGAACCTGCTGAGGAAGAAGCAGAAACAGATGATACAGATACTGATGAGCCTAAGGTTGTATATTCAACTGAGAATCCTCCTGTTGAAGATGACGAGCCTGTAGAGGAGACAGCAGAGGAAACTGTAGAAGAGTCAGCAGAAGAGACTGTTGAAGAAAAGGCAGATGAGCCTGTTAAAGTAACTACAGAAGAGGCTGTCGAAGAAAAGGTAGAGGAGACTTCTGACGAAAAGACAGAAGAACCTGCTGGAGAAACTACAGAAGAGGCTGTTGAAGAAAAGACAGAGGAAACTGTTGAGGAAACTTCAGAAGATAAGGCAGAATAGTAACTTGAATACACTTTGATTATCAATGGACAGGGTTTCTCTGTCCATTTTTATTTATGTGTATGTGCTAAAATGATATGACCCAATAAAAAAGAGAAGTAACTTCAAAATATGGTATAATGAAAATGCATAAAA
>CANPWR010000025.1 GCA_947584825.1 uncultured Clostridia bacterium
TTCTTGTTCCGGCATACGACTACTGCATACCAAGCAAGGAATGCTCAACAACCACAGACTCCCCTTGTGAACTGTTTGAGAAAATCAAATTCCCTACCAATGAATTTTTCCCGAGATCTCTTGAAGAAACAGAAATGCTCAATTCCGGAAGAGTACACGAACCTGTGTCTGAACAACCGGCTCAAACACAGACGGAATCACAAACTGAAACAGAATAACAAAAGGTGACAACTGCACACAATTTGCCTTCAAAAAATATGTATTTAATTTATATAACGTCAGGCTAGCACCCAAAAGCAAAATAAAACCTCTCAATGCATTGCATCGAGGGGTTTTTGCTTGTATGCCATTATAACTTCTTATATTTTATTTTAAATTATTAGCTTTTTATCACTTTCATTAATGTTTGAAATTAGTTTATTATCAATTTCAGTGATACTTTTAACTACTGGTATCTTTTTGCCATTATATCCAATTAATATAACACCTGAACTCGTCATATGTATTGAATATTTATAATAACATTTTTCACTTATTGATATAAAATAATCAGTATTTTTAATTTTTGATAATTCATCAATTTTTAAAACATCATTAAAAGTTGATTTATTAACTTTTAAATTTTTAAAATCACTATCAGAAAATATTTTATGAGTAGCAATTGCTAAATTAAGGTTCAAATTATATATTGAACAACCTTTTTCTCCACTAAAAAACGTTATTAGATATCCATTATCTATTTGATAAATAGTATAATAGTAATCCTGATTTTCTTCTGTAAACGAATATCTAATTTGATTAAATGGAGCCAATTTATATATTTCACTTATACTTATTGCATGATATGATCCATAAAGAAGAACTTTGTTTGATAGATCAATTATTGAATTACTTTGTTGAATATTTATCTTAGAAATATTATTCATTAGTTCTTCTTCATTTACCTCATAATATGCGTTTTTTCCATCTAAACTAGATAACGTTTGCTTATCTTTTTCTATAACCCTTTCACATCCAGATAAAGAAACAAAAATAAAAATACAAATAAAAAGTGATATAAGTTTTCTCATTTTATAACTCCTTCTGTTTATTTAATTTTAAATATCTTTTCACTGCATCTATGACATTAGTATGACTATTATCTCATTTGCACAACTTATTAAGAGTTTTAGATGTCATTGTTTATATATTCACAAAGGATAATTCAAGCTCTTATGATACGACCTATTTTCAAATTCATACTCCCGTATAAGCATCAACTATATACCAATTTCCCGTTTCTTCATTTTCTGCAACATGAAAATATAGTGTACAATATCCATCAGATAATCCCATAAACACATTAGGTGGATTATCAAACGCAAATTTCCACGAAAATTCAGCATAAAAAATTTTTTCATCCGAAGACAGCAACGTACCATCAGAATCATAATTACTATCTTCTTTTATGCTTTTAATCTTACAGTATTCAATTAAAGATAAATCAAATATACCGATTTTATTATCACCTTCATTCAAAGACGGATATATCATTGATGCCTTTTTCGGATTTTTTTCATCTAATGCGTTCAGGTAATATTCCACAGCCTTTTCACCACTGGTAATTGATGATAAATCATAGGATATATTCCACTTGATAATTGGCAATACTATAAAATATAAAATTAGTAAAGCTATAAAAGCATAAACAAAAATATGTATAATCTTTTTTCTCATATGATTTACCTCCATTCAGCGTAAGTAATCTATATAAGTAACCAAAAACAATTATGATAGTGCTTTAAATACTTTAGATGCAAGTTCATCATTCGGACTGCTTTTCAACACATCAGCTGCATATTGGCATAACTCCTCTTTACTAAATGGTGAATCTGGGTGTTCAAAAAACATACTCATAACCCATGTTTTTATTACGTTAAACTGCGAATCAAGTTGTAACGCATGTTTTACATGCCAATACACCGTAGGATAAACATAATGAAAGAAAGGTTCAAGCATCAAAAGTTCACATATACACATATGAATAAACGGATTTTCTTTTCTAGAATTAGCATACATTAAAAAGCAGTATTTTTCCATGCTGCTGAGCTTAGGAAAATATCGCATCATATTTTCAATTGTATATTCATAATTGTACTCCAATAACTGGTTATATGCCTCATAATATTCGCCATTTTTTATCATACTTTGAATTTTTTTCATATTCTCACCCATGCAATACTTATTATAAATATTTTATCTATAACTTTCCTGTAACTCCAATTTTCATTTATATTTTTAGATTTGAAAATATTCCGTTACTCATTACCAGTAATTCCGCATCATCCGCATTAATAAACCTACCAATAATATTGCTGTCATAGTAACGGTTCTGTAAATAATATAGATTTATAATATCCCAATAATATCTCAAAGTGTTAAATCGCTATTGTAATCCAATAAAGAATAACTTTGTTCTCCAATTTGTATTTCTTCAGCATTCAAATATAAAATTGACGGATCAAATTCAAGTATTATATTAAAATTTAAAATACTCTTTTTCCTTTTTGGCTCTTTTATTATTATATTGATTTTTTTCAATAAAAAATCATTTAATTCAACATAGGTGTTACTTTCCTCAATATTTGTATCCAACTCTAGATTATTAAATTTATACATATACCCTTTTACTTTTTTAAATATCAAATCAGTGCTTAAATTAGAAAATGATATTTTCATTTCACACTTTATTAGGTCTATAGATATATCTTCTATTTTTTCATCACAAAGTTTATAAGTTTCTTCTATTAACATTTTTATCACTTACCTTTTATTTTAGCATAAAAGCAATTAATTTTACAATATTCCCAACAGTTATACGCCTTTCCCTCATAGTGTCGTAGTAAACCAAGTGCCGTAGTTATAGCTACTCCAAGTCTAATATTTGCTATACCATTTATATCAAATGGAATCGTACAGTATTATTAATGCTTTATATACATTTTATTATGTGGCAATTTCATCAACCAATTAACCATTGAAGGTAATAACAAAATTATTCCTATTAGCGGTATAACAAAAACTATAAATGGGTTGTATATAAAACAATTCCAAATAGATAAATCTGAAAGCTGCTTATCATTATTTCCATTTTTCATAAAGATTCTTCCAAATGATTTTGTATAAAATGTAACATCTTTAATTGAAATAATTTGATTAGAACAAGCATTTTCAAAGTATTGAATGTTATCATTTGTCGTCTTTCCTATATATCCGCTTTTGTCAAATGTGAAAGCTTTTTGATTCGATTCTGAATAATTAATAAGAACTTTCTCAGAATTTGAATATACAGAAAGATCGTCGTTTATTCCAACAGGTACCTCTGAAGAATATAAAAACTTTCCATTAGAGTCAAACGCCAATATTTTTCCGCTGCTAGTTGAAACAGCTAATACTGCATTATTCATCTTAGCAAATACAATGTCATTGCCTATTTTAATTTTGTCGTTCCTTGTATAAACTTCAAATGTTTTTAAACAATTATACATTGATAAGCAAAATAAAACAAATCCAATACTAAATATGATGCTGGACAGAATTTTTATCAACTTCAATTAGCACATCTCCTAATATTATAGTGTGAACTGAACGTAAATTATGGATGTCCGAATTTTATAAATTATAAAAAGTATTTAAAATGTTTAATTTTCTATACTGTTTAATTAATGCAAAAATTAAAACTATTAATAGTAAAACCATAATAAAGATTATAAAGATAGCAGCATATAAAATATTATTTTTTATAGCTATAATCAATAGAAAATTAAGTAGTGCTAATACTAAAGCATAAACAGATAAAAATCTTTTAACAAAATTAAAGTACTGATTTTTTAAATCTGCTATATTTTTTATATATTTTACAGATGTAATTTTACCAACATTAGTAGTTAATTTAGGTTTTATGAATCTATCATTAGAACACTTTGAACTAACATATACTAAATCAATTTCAGTATCTTGATTTACATTAATAATTATATTAGCTTTCATACCATAAGGAATTATTTCATTAAACCAATCCCTATTATCATTAATAAGTAAAGCATTAAATAATCCCTGTATAAAAATTGTAACAATAAAAATCAATAAATTAATTAGACTTCTATTGCTTTTATCAGGTCTTCGCTCGACCTCAAGAATATATTCCTTTTTATCATTTAAATTGAATGTTGTAAACGATTCAAAGCTATAAAGTTCCTTAACTTCATTATTAATCTTCAAATAAATAATTTCACCTTCAGGAACTGAACATTTTACTTTTAATTTCATCATATCACCCAAATTGAATTATTAAGTTTTTTATCAAATACAACATCTAATATACCAGATATGGCTCTCCCTATAGATAAAACAATATCTACATTTGTATCAATCTATTTAATATCCAAATTGCTGTAGTAATCCAATAAAGAATAACTTTGTTCTCCAATTTGTATTTCTTCAGCATATAAATATATAAATGCTAAACCAAACTCTAGTATAACATTATAATTCATAATACTCCTTTTCCTTTTTGGCTCTTTTATAATGATGTCAACTTTTTTCAATTCAAATATATTTAATTCAATATAACTATTCACTTCTTCAATCATAGAATCAGAATCAAAATAATCAAATTTATACATATACCCTTTTACTTTTTTAAATATCAAATCAGTGCTTAAATTAGAAAATGATATTTTCATTTCACATTTTATTAAGTCTATAGATATGTTTTCTATTTTTTCATCCCAAAATTTATAAGTTTCTTCTATTAACATTTTTATCACTTACCTTTTCCATTTTAACATAAGAGCAATTAATTTTACAATATTCAAACAGTTATGTGCCTTTTCCGCATAGTGTCATTACAAGAACAAGCCAACCACATTTTTCATTATGAATTAAGTCAATTCAAACTTATTTAACCCGTTTAAAATGACAGACAACAGCAATAACGCCGCTTATAATAGCAAAAGCGAATGTCAACAAAGAATAATATATAATTATACATTCTTTAATTATAAAGTGTTCGTTATGATAAAAAGGTAAGTAGAATAATATACTATCTCTTAAAATCAATATCATAAATCCAGATGCTATTAACAAACAAACTATACTTAAATTATCTATTTTAAATCTTTTATACACAAAAATAAAAAGAAATAATATTAGTAGAGCAATGGTAATAATGAAGGATTCATTATTAAATTCTAAAATTGAATCATAAATAAAATAACTTATAATTTCAATCAGCCAGATTAATAGAAACACAGATAAAAGAAAAGTATTAACAAAATATATTTTTTTCATATCAAATCATCTCCATGTTTATTAATTGATATTAACAACAAAGCATACTATCAGTAAATTGTCAAATACGCTGTTTAACCACTTTTCCCTTTATGTGCTTTATTAAAATAATCTTATAACCAAAACCTATCGGATTGCCGTCATTATCATAGTAGAAATACAATGTATTTCCGTTCTATGTCTGACTTATCAGTAGTTTAATTATTGTAACGAATCCCAGTCCCCATCAATTTCATTTCCAAAATCATTTATTTGTGATGTTCCTAAATCAATACATTTTTTCAACTCATCATTCTTAATATATAACTTTTCATCTTTTATGAGATAGTAACTATTTAATGGATCTTTGCCTTCAAACATAGTATCAGAATAAATTTTTAAATCAGAATAATTACTATTATAGTTTTTATTTGCTTTTTTTACTTCAAAGTTTTCATCATAACTAACTGATATAAAAAGCTCATCATTTATTTTATATAGATATCCATCACGATTATCAGCAAATTCGGTTAAATTTTCTTCTTTATAATAATTTTCTTCTTTGTAAAAAAATTTAGAGTAAACAAACTCACTAAATTTTAGAAAACATTTATCAACATTAACAGCAACGAATAAAAATACTATCAAGGAAAAAGCAACAATAAATATAAATTTAATAATATTTTTCATTATATATTCCCCCTGCCTTTTTAATGTAGGATTTAATTCGTGAATTAACTTTTTTGATGATTTTAATCGTCTTCGTAATATTACCAACTAAACCTGCCGTCATTATCATAGTAGAAATACAGCGTATTTCCATTCCATGTCTGTCCTGTCAGCTTGTCTCCGTTCCAGTAATAATTAAACCTCATTCCGTTTATTTTCTTACTTGTTCGAAGTCCGTCTGCATTGTATGTGTAGCTTATGCACCTGTTTCTTCAATTATATCCTGACCGTCGTCGTTTGTCAAACTTGCTCATTTTTCAACCTTTTCTTAAAAGAAAACAGACACATAGATTTTTATTTCTATGTGTCTAAATATTTGAACTGGAATTGCCCTGTGGGTTGTATATAAATAAAACATTTAAAATAATAACAATATTTTATAAAATAGGTGTAGTATTTCTTCTAAACAACAATTTAGGTATTTTTTGATAGATAATATTTTTTGATTGTAAATATAATAAATCCTTTTTTGTTTCTTCATATAAAATAATACTCTCTTCATGACTAATTGTCGAAATATAACAACGCTTATTGGGTTTATAAAAACAAATATCTTCAGGCATCATTTCATCTCTATCCCAACAAAACAAGCTTTTACATTTACTTAAGTAATCAATAAAATGTTTACTCAACTTAAATTTATATATTAAAGAATAGTATCCAAACTTTGAATTGCCATATTGCTTCGCAACTGATACACTTATAATTTCATCTTTAATTATGTCAATTATTCTATTGCACTTCTTTACATATTGTTTATATGAATCTTCAGATTTATTAATAAAATCTGTTATTTTATTAAATCCCAAAACTTTGTCACATGATTCGAAATTCGGTAAATGAAAAGACGCATATATAGAATTTTTCAAAATCAAATCAAATAGCATTTCATATTGATTGCTTTTTTCTTTAATATTGATTATAACCAATTTAGATATCCACCTATCTTTCAAATAAATACCATATATGAGCTTTCATCTTTTTCCCTTCAGAATTAAAAACATGATAGTGATAGATATGCATATAAATTAATACATACTCAACAGCAAAATACCTTCATCCGCATTAATAAACCTACCAATATTAGCATAATAATACCTTGACTGAAGATAATATAGATTTGTATCATAATCGTAAAAATAGCCTCTATATCTCAGCGGGTTTATGTCTGCTATTTCATTTGTATCAAATAATATCGTACAGTTTCCCCATGCGTCGTATTCATACTCCGCTAGTAGACTGCCACCTCTAAGTATAGTATTATGTCTTTCTGCAAGTTAGTGATATTAATCATAATATGTGTCGTTAATTATAGTCAATCATTGTATCATATCAGCATTACATATACCCTTAATTAAATTGTTTTCTATATTTTCAATCTTTTTTATAACCAGTTTATCTGCACTATCTATAGCGGTATTATGTTTAGTTTTCTTGGTGTTTTTATAAGTTATTTTTACATATCCTTTATCGGTTATACTAAATGAAACTCCTTTGGTTGTAATACCATTACTAATCTTGTCTTCAGCATACACACTATCATCAAAATAAAATGACATTGTATTTTCAAAAACAGCTTCATCAATTTTTTCAACATCTTCTAAAGTTGAGTGATTAATTATAATGCTGTCAAAGTCATTAATTGTTAATTTATTCCTTATATTAATGCTACCAATTAACATCTTTTTTTCAAAGAATACATAAATATATAGAGGTTTTATGTTATCTTCAACAAATTTAAATACACAGTAATAAATGCTTTTTTCTCCATTAACTCTTCGTATTTGCTTTATATTGCAAATTTCATTAATCTTATCAATAGTAGTGTTATTCATACTAACACTTAAATTCAAAGCATAATTAAGATTATTTAATTTAGTATAATCATTAATTATACCTATTTCTATTGGCTCTCTTATATCCTCTAATAAACTATATTTATCTTCAAATTTACCTTGACTATCTATATTATCCACTCTACTCATCCCTTTTGTTTGTCTTGAATCTTCCCTAATATTATTGAAACATCCCGTAGAAAATAGTAATAATACTATTATAAAAAACACATTAACTATTTTTTTCATAATATCTATCACCTTGACCAAAATTTGTTTTATAATGATTTCACTGTTAAATCCCTCTACCATCTAATACATACCAAATTATATGATCTGTCAATTGCAATATATATTTTATATTTATACAATAATTTAATCTCGTTATTACTACTTAAATAACTGTTAAAATCTTCTCAGCAATTATTTTGCATTCATTGTAATTAAAATTAATTAAATCTTTGCCAAACTGCTCATGAAATATATTAAATATTTTGTCACCAAGAGAATTTGAATCTATACTGTTCAAAATTAAATTTTTAATCATTTGTGCTTCTGGTAAATATTCATCTGTAGGAACACAGGATTCTTTAAGATTAATTGGATCCCAATCATACAATATTTTATTAATTTTTTCAACCATACTTATCACCCAAAAAATAATTTTATTATTCCTTGCATAGCTATATCAAAATGCTTAGCAGAATAATCTGTTACAATTTGACCAGATTTAAGCATTTGAAGGAGCTGAAGGTGGGTATTTATTGACTAATTGATTAGCTAAGAAATAACCCACTACTGACTAAGTTAATACAAATTAATTATACATCAACATTTGTATAAATTTTGTATTCTTCACTACTAATTATTTCATCGTTTAATATACTCATTTTCAGTTAAACTGCTATCCCATTTGCACAACTCATAAAGAGTTTCGCTAAAATTATCTAACATAAACTTTCCCCTTTAAAACGGTGATATATAACTCAATCCATTTAATGCAGTTCTTATGTTGTCCAATGCTTTGCTAACATATTTTTTTCTTTTACTTGGTTTATTACCTCCTGCTCTGCATGCTTTGTCTATTATATCATTAACAAGATGTCGTGGTGTAAACTTTTAACAAAAATTTCAATAGTGTTTTATTATGTGCGATGCTAGCTCATCATTCGGGTTTTCTTCTAATATATCAGCCGCATATTGATATAATTCCTGATTAGTAAATGGTGAATCAGGATTTCCCCAAAATATATCAACAATCCAATGTTCTATTGTTATATTTTTAGGAAAAAATTTTAATGCTTCCCTTAAATGCCATGAAATTAAAGAATAAGAATCCTCTATATACGGATTTATATATAATAAGTTTTCACATATAGCAATATATTTTTCAATAGTCTCTTTTTTAGAAATTGTATACATTAAAAACATATAAATTTGAATGCTATTTAATTTTGGAAAACAAGTAACTATATTATTTAAACTGAAAGAAAATCCTTCACTAATCAAACTTTTATAAGCATCAAAATATAATCTTTTTTTTATTTGCCTTTCTATATGTTTATATTTTATCATTAATTTTACCCCCATGGTGAACCAAATCCGTTCCATACCCAAGAATCACCAATCTTAAACACCTTGTTTACTACATTTCCTGTTACAACTATAATTTCTTTCTTATATGTCCATATGATTCTTACAGTTCCATTGTTCATAATTTTCCATGTTCCTTTTCGTATTGCTAGATAAATATATTAGCATCGTAATACCTTGACTGGAGATAATACAGATTTGTATCATAATCGTAATAATAGCCTCTATATCTCAACGAGTTAATATCAGCTATATCATTTGTATCAAATAATATCGTGCAGTTTCCCCATGCGTCGTATTCATACTCGGCAACTAGCTTGTTTTCCCTAACTATGGCTATTATTTCTACCTGCAAGTTTTTTAAAATATTATTATTGTAGTAGTAAAAATTTTTTAATCAATTTCTTTAAAATCAATATTGAATATTTCTGCATATTTTTCTGCAAAAGAATTTTTTTTACCGACAATTTTAAGGTCTTCACTATTATCGAACGCTTGAGGGTGAATATACTTTACAGAGTCGGGAATTGTTATTTCCAAATCATCTATATCGCTGAATGCATACCTTTCTATTCTTTCTACAGAGTTTGGTATTTTGCACTCTTTCATCTCATAACATTCAGCAAACGTACCCTCTTCTATTGTTTTAATGTTCTTAGGTATGTTGATTTTTTTTAGATTTGAACTTATAAAAGCATACTTTTCTATCTTTTCCAAACTATCAGGCAATGTTAAATTACTGACAGTTGAAAAGTTAAAAGCATTTTCTCCTATTATCTTTATATTATCTTTTAAAACCAATTTATGGACATTACTTTTACTGTATTTTATAAGCTTTGTTTTACCTTTGTTATATAAAATTGTTCCATTATCGATAACAAAATTATCATTTCCGTCTTCAATATTATATATTGAAACATTAGTTAGATCAATATCAGGTGAAATATACTCGAGGCTCTTAGGTAATGTTAAAACTGAAAGACAAGGCACATTTTCGTCATCTTCATCATAATCGTAAAAATCACAAAGCAAATGAGTTATTCCATCTGGGATTTTATATTGCTGTCCCACATTTTCTGTTTCTTTTATCAAAAATTTTCCGTTTATTATAACCTCACCTTTTTGTTTTTTATACCATTTTGTTTCAGATACAGAATCAGCCTCCATATGCTTTAAAGACTTTGGAAAACTAATATTTGTAAGATTCTTGCATCCTAAAAAAGCATTATGTTCTAATGTTTCTACACTTTCGGGAATAACAACCTTTTTTAGATTTTCAGCATTAAAGAAAGCGTTTTCTGCAATTGTTTTTACTCCGTTTGGAATAATATAATCTTCACTTTCTCTTGATGAGTCATAACTTATTAAAATTTCTCCGTCACTTGAAAACACTGCATTGTCTGTCACCTTAAAATCAGGATTGTTTTTCAGCAGATTATATCGGCTTACTTCTTTTGATGCCAAATTACTTAGACCTACAATTTTAATAGTATTAGAAACATTTTTTATATGTATTTCACTTTGACCAGTAAATACATCATCACCGATTTCCTCTAAACATTCTGGTAACTTTATTTCCCCAATTGAATACACATCATTAAAAGCAGCGTCTTCAATTCTTATTACTTTTTTTCCATTATACTCATCAGGTATATCAATACTTTCAATATATTTTTCATCTAAAATACATCTATAAAGCTCAACTCCATTTTTATAATCAACATAAACAAACGGCGAAATATTTTTATTGTTTGCACAATTTGATAATACAAAAACAATAACAAGCGTTGAAATAATCAAAATAAATTTTTTCATCTCTTACTCCTTAATATGGATATGCCCATTTATTATAACTATATTTCAATACTTTCTTACCGAAAAATATATATTTCTTACCCCAATAACAGTCATAAATATGGGCAGATAAAGGTATATATATTTGCTTTTTATTTCTGATTTTTTTATTCTTAGAGTTATCATATTTACTCATCATATCTATAATGTAGTTTGCTTCACGAGGTATAGTCGCCCATTTTATAAATTTTGCAACTTTATTCAACGCGCTTGCTAATTGAGATACAGAAGGTTCAGTATCCCATAATGGATCTCCAAGTTGTTGTTCCAATTTTGCAAAAAAATCATTTACAGATTGTAGCTTTCCATATTTATCCTTTATATATTTATACCATTGTTTTCTTGTTTTCTTAAATACATAATATTCTGTTTTATAGAAATGAGTTTTTCTATTTGAGGTAAACGTATAAATAGTTGAATTACCACTTTTTTTGGAACCAGAAAAATAATTTAAAGTAGCATACTGTTTTTTATTCAATCCACTATTCTTTATGGACCAAGTAATAATATCTAAATCTTTTGCTGTTGGTGCTGCCTTTAACTTTTGAGATCCGGTTCCATAAGGATCATTATACATTATATAATTATTTGAAGTATATGAAAACAAATTTTCATCATCATGCTGAACCATTTCAACCTCATCACTATTAATAAACCTACCAATATTAGCATCATAATACCTTGACTGGAGATAATACAGATTTGTATCATAATCGTAATAATAGCCCCTATACCTCAACGGGTTTATATCTGCTATATTATTTGTATCAAATAGAATTGTACAATTTCCCCATGCGTCGTATTCATACTCCGCTAGTAGACTACCGTTAGAACCCAGTATTGCTACTATATCGCCTTGCAGATTGGTTAAATAGTAATAGTGTTTATCATTATAGTCAAAACCTATCGGATTTCCGTCATTATCATAGTAGAAATACAGTGTTTTTCCGTTCCATATCTGTCCTGTCAGCTTGTCTCCGTTCCAGTAATAATTAAACCTCATTCCGTTTATTTTCTTACTTGTTCGAAGTCCGTCTGCATTGTATGTGTAGCTTATATTGCCTATGCTATTCTTTGCCGACTCAAGCCTTCTGCCCATTGTCCAATTGAACTCTGTTCCATTGTAATAGGTCAGCGGATTTCCTATCTCATCATATGTTATTTCATTTCCATTGTATGCTGTAAGTAGATCCTTCCACGTAGCTTTTCCATATGTATATGTATCTGTTTCTGCATATTCGCCTTTTTCTAAGTGCTTTACTTCGGTTATGTTTCCACCCTTGTCATATACATATTCCTTACCCGTTCCGTTCGATATATTAATTTCTTTTGTCAACTGTCCGGCTTTGTCATATGTATACCATATTTTATTAATTGACGATATGTTTCCGCATGCATCATATCCATAGCTGATTGTCTTATCATATGCCCCTGTGTAGGTTATTTTAGAAACTCTATCTGAAGTCTTTCCACTGCCAGAAGATGAGTAGCTGTATTCCTTGTTATATACCTCTGAACCAGGATTCGCTTTACCACTTACAACCACATCTTCTTTCGATGTTCTGCCAAATTTGTCTGTGTACTTTTCATGAATTGAATCGTAAATATAATTAACCTTATATTTTGTTTTATCTACACCATCTTCAGAAAATGTTGCATAAGATTTTGTCTCATCACCGATTGTTTCTTCTTTACTATTTTCCGTATCATTGATTCTGTGGAATATTCCGTTTCCTGTTTCTTCAATTATATCCTGACCGTCGTCGTTTGTCAAACTTGCTCATTTTTCAACCTTTTCTTAAAAGAAAACAGACACATAGATTTTTATTTCTATGTGTCTAAATATTTGAACTGGAATTGCCCTGTGGGTTGTATATAAATAAAACATTTAAAATAATAACAATATTTTATAAAATAGGTGTAGTATTTCTTCTAAACAACAATTTAGGTATTTTTTGATAGATAATATTTTTTGATTGTAAATATAATAAATCCTTTTTTGTTTCTTCATATAAAATAATACTCTCTTCATGACTAATTGTCGAAATATAACAACGCTTATTGGGTTTATAAAAACAAATATCTTCAGGCATCATTTCATCTCTATCCCAACAAAACAAGCTTTTACATTTACTTAAGTAATCAATAAAATGTTTACTCAACTTAAATTTATATATTAAAGAATAGTATCCAAACTTTGAATTGCCATATTGCTTCGCAACTGATACACTTATAATTTCATCTTTAATTATGTCAATTATTCTATTGCACTTCTTTACATATTGTTTATATGAATCTTCAGATTTATTAATAAAATCTGTTATTTTATTAAATCCCAAAACTTTGTCACATGATTCGAAATTCGGTAAATGAAAAGACGCATATATAGAATTTTTCAAAATCAAATCAAATAGCATTTCATATTGATTGCTTTTTTCTTTAATATTGATTACAACCAATTTAGATATCCCCCTATCTTTCAAATAAATACCATATATGAGCTTTCATCTTTTTCCCTTTAGCATTATAAACATGATAGTGATAGAATTGTCCACAAGATTTGCTACCTTTCTCACAATATGGGTCTTTAAAATATCTAGCTACTTGAGCCGCCTCTCTTTTTGTAACAGCAAATACACTTTGGTTATTTTGCACTCTAGTTTTTGCAGTTTTAAAATTTATCCCATCATATATTGTTGCAAATGTATAGCTACCCACCTTTCCTACAGATGCACTCCAATATCTAGTTTTTGAATTTCGTTTTACATTATTTCTAATTTTTGACTCAGCACGTACAACTGTCAAGTATGCCTCTAGAGCAGAAAGCAACACTTTTAGCTTTTTTACACTCCATTTCTTAAGGCTACTTACTCCACCTTTTAACGAACTCCAAGCAGAACTCATTCCATTTCCTACAGATGTGCAAAAATTACTCCAAGATGATGAGTTTACAATTGCTGAATAACAAACAACAACCGCAAAAACAGCGGCAATAGCTATTGCCCACCCTATTGCTTCTAAAGATTTTCCATTCGAATCTATATGATTAACAGGATTATTTTCACAGTATGCATATAAATTATATACATTACTCAACAGCATAATACTTTCATCCGCATTAATAAACCTACCAATATTAGCATCATAATACCTTGACTGGAGATAATACAGATTTGTATCATAATCGTAATAATAGCCCCTATATCTAAACGGGTTTATATCTGCTATATCATTTGTATCAAATAATATCGTGCAGTTTCCCCATGCATCGTATTCATACTCCGCTAGTAGACTGCCGTTAGAACCAAGTATTGCTACTATATCGCCTTGCAGATTGGTTAAATAGTAATAGTGTTTATCATTATAGTCAAATCCTATCGGATTGCCGTCATTATCATAGTAGAAATACAGTGTATTTCCGTTCCATGTCTGTCCTGTCAGCTTGTCTCCGTTCCAGTAATAATTAAACCTCATTCCGTTTATT
>CANPWR010000026.1 GCA_947584825.1 uncultured Clostridia bacterium
TAAAGTAAAATTTAAATAAGCAACGGTGACGTTGCATCCAATCCGCCTCTGGCAAGTTTGTCAGGGGTGGATTTTTTATGCAACAACGGGTCGAACTTTGATAAAACTTATAATGCGAGACGCAAAATTAGCTATTCAGCAAAACAAAAAACGCAAAGAGCCTGCGGCGGCGAGCCGCCTTTCTTAGACTAGTTTGTAAGGGGCGGTTTATATTATAACAACAAATAAAATTTCTTGATTTATTTCATAATATAAAATGTATAGGTTATTTAAGTAAAAATCAGTGTAAATCTATTTAAAAAAAATACGCTTTTATGGTTAATTTTAGCTAAAAGGTAGAATGTTAAATAATTAACAATAATACTATTGACAATGGTAAAATGTGCGATTATAATTGTATCGATAAATAAATACTGATTGAATTTATCAAGGCTGTGAGGTGGTTAAATGGAAAAATCAGAAAAAACAGTACCCAAGCAAACTGTGAAAAGACTTCCCAACTATTTGACCTATTTACTGAGTAAGGCAGATGAAGGTGTTATAAACATTTCGGCACCTATGGTTGCCAAAGAATTAAACCTTAACGAAGTACAGGTCAGAAAAGACTTAGCATCGGTAAGCGAAAGCGGCGGAAAACCCAGAACCGGCTATTTGTTGCACACACTGATTATGGATATTGAGAAATATTTAGGCTATGATAATGTTAAAGATGCAATTATTGTCGGGGTAGGACATCTGGGAAGGGCATTAATGTCATTTAAGGGTTTTAAAAATCACGGACTTAATGTTATAGCAGGCTTTGACACTAACAGTAATTTAATCGGAACAGAGTTTCAGGGCAAAAAGATTTTTTCAAATGACCAAATGATTGAGTTTTGCAAAAGTCTTAATATTCGAATAGGAATTATAACCGTTCCGGATGAGTGTGCTCAAGAGGTTTGCGACATTATGGTAAGAGCAGGTATTTTGGCTATATGGAACTTTGCTCAGGTACATTTAAAAGTACCCGACAACATTATAGTACAAAACGAAAATCTTACGGCGTCGCTTGCAATTTTGTCAAAGTCAATAAGTAAAGAAAAAACTAACTTATAGCATTAATTTTATATTATGAATAGGAGAGATTTGTAATGAGTAACAAAAAGGAAACATCAACAGAGACTAAAACAGTATTTGTTGACAGCGTTGAATCTTTAGACGCAAGATTGAAAGATCTGAGAAAGGCTCAGGAAGAATTTGCTTCATTTTCTCAGGAAAAGGTTGATGAAATTTTCAAAGCGGCAGCAATTGCGGCAAACAAGCAGAGAATACCTCTTGCTAAAATGGCTGTTGAAGAAACAGGTATGGGAATAGTTGAGGATAAGGTCATAAAAAATAACTATGCGGCTGAATATATTTACAACGCATATAAAAATACAAAAACCTGCGATATAATTGAAAGAGATGAGTCTTTTGGTACAATAAAGGTTGCCGAACCTATCGGTGTGGTTGCGGCAGTTATTCCGACTACCAACCCTACTTCAACTGCAATATTTAAAACTCTTATCTGCTTAAAGACAAGAAACGCAATTATTATCTCCCCTCACCCAAGAGCTAAAAACTGTACAATTGAAGCGGCAAAAATCGTTTTAGAAGCTGCTGTTAAAGCAGGTGCTCCGGAGGGAATTATCGCATGGATCGACGTTCCGTCACTTGAACTTACAAATATGGTAATGAGCGAGGCTGATATTATCCTAGCAACAGGAGGACCAGGTATGGTTCACGCCGCATATTCAAGCGGAAAACCTGCTCTCGGAGTCGGTGCAGGAAACGTACCTGCTGTTATTGACAAATCGGCTGACATTAAAATGGCTGTAAACTCAATTATTCATTCAAAGACGTTTGATAACGGTGTTATATGCGCATCGGAGCAGTCGGTCATCATTGATAAGGATATATACCTTGACGTCAAGAAAGAGTTTAAAGAAAGAGGCTGTTACATCCTAAGCAAGACTGAAACCAAAAAGCTAGGTGAAACAATGATTATCAACGGCTCTTTGAACTCAAAGATTGCAGGTCAATCAGCATATGATATTGCAAAGCTTGCAGGAATAGATGTTCCTGAAAATACGAAAATTCTTATCGGAGAGGTTACTTCAGTTTCCCTCGACGAACCTTTCGCTCACGAAAAGCTTTCTCCTGTTCTAGCTATGTATAAATCTAAGAATTTTGACGACGCTTTGGAAAAAGCAGACCATTTAATAAAAGACGGCGGATATGGACATACTGCTTCTCTCTATGTCAATCCTGTAACCGAAAAGGAAAAGATCGATAGGTTTGCAAATATGATGAAAACCTGCCGTATTCTAGTAAACACTCCATCGTCTCACGGAGGCATCGGCGACTTGTATAACTTTATGCTGTCACCTTCTTTGACGCTTGGCTGCGGTTCATGGGGTGGAAATTCAGTTTCCGAAAACGTTGGAGTTAAACATCTATTAAACATAAAGACTGTTGCCGAGAGGAGAGAAAATATGCTTTGGTTCAGAGCGCCTGAAAAGGTTTACTTCAAAAAAGGCTGTCTGCCTGTCGCACTCAGAGAGCTAAAGACAGTTATGGATAAGAAAAAATGCTTTATAGTTACAGACCAGTTCTTATACGAAAACGGATACACAAAATGCGTTACAGATAAATTAGACGAAATGGGAATCAAGCACGCAACATTCTTTGACGTTGCTCCTGATCCGACGCTTGCCTGCGCTTTGGAAGGTACAAAGCAGATGACAGCTTTCGAACCTGATGTTATTATCGCTATCGGTGGAGGCTCAGCAATGGATGCTGCAAAGATCATGTGGGTCCTTTACGAACATCCTGAGGCTGACTTTATGGATATGGCAATGAGATTTATTGATATTCGAAAGAGAGTCTACACATTCCCTAAAATGGGTGAAAAAGCTTACTTTATCGCCGTTCCTACTTCATCGGGAACAGGCTCTGAGGTTACACCGTTTGCAGTAATTACAGATGAAAGAACAGGAATAAAATATCCTCTTGCAGACTATGAACTGATGCCAAATATGGCTATTGTAGACGCTGATATGATGATGAATCAGCCTAAGGGACTGACAGCGGCTTCAGGTATCGACGCTGTTACGCACGCTCTTGAGGCTTACGCATCTGTTATGGCTACAGACTATACAGACGGTCTGGCACTTAAAGCTCTTAAAAACATCTTCACATATCTGCCTTCTGCATATGAAAATGGTGCTAACGACCCTTACGCAAGAGAAAAGATGGCTACAGCATCAACGCTTGCAGGTATGGCATTTGCAAACGCATTTTTAGGAGTATGCCACTCAATGGCACATAAGCTGGGTGCTTATCATCACCTTCCTCACGGTGTTGCCAATGCGCTTTTAATAGACAATGTTATGAGGTTTAATGCAAATCCGTCGCCAAGAAAGATGGGTACCTTCTCACAATATCAATATCCTCATACTCTTGAAAGATACTGCGAATGTGCTAACTTCTTAGGTATCAATGGCAAAAACGACAAAGAAACTCTTGAACTGCTTATAGATGCTATAGATAACCTCAAGGAAAAAGTCGGCATTAAGAAGTCAATCAAGGATTACGGCATTTCCGAGGAGGACTTTATGTCTACACTTGACCAAATGACTGAGGACGCATTCGACGACCAATGTACAGGTGCTAACCCGAGGTATCCTCTTATGAGCGAGATCAAGGATATGTATATCAAAGCATACTATGGCGAAAAGCTGATAGAAGATTAGCAATTAGAAATTAGAAATTAGAGGTTAGAGGTTAGAGGTTAGAGGTTAGAGGTTAGAGGTTAGAGGTTAGAGGTTAGAGGTTAGATGAATTATCTTTCATTTTTCCTCTTGCATATTAATGTTTATTTTGGTATAATTTTAATAGGTTATTTGCATATTTTAATAGGAGGATAGATTATGGATTTTGAAAAGGTAATAGCTGAAAGAAGTAAAAAAACCATCTATAAAGACGGCGATAAGGCTATAAAAGTTTTCAATAAAGATTTTAAAAAGTCTGACATTCTCAACGAAGCTCTAAACCAGGCGAGAGTTGAAGAAACCGGACTTAACATACCTTCCATTCTGGAGGTATCTATCATAGACGGAAAGTGGGCAATAACAAGCCAATTTATCGAAGGTAAAACCATTGCAAAGCTGATTGAGGAAAACCCAGATAAAACTGATGAGTATTTAGAACTTTTTGTTGATATTCAACTAAAAATTCAAAGCAAGCAATGCCCTCTTTTAAATAAGCTGCAGGATAAAATGCAGGGCAAGATCTCTCAGACTGATTTGGATGCTACTACAAGATACGAGCTTCACACTCGTCTGGCAGGAATGCCTAAACACCACAAAGTATGTCACGGAGATTTTAACCCTTCAAACGTTATTATCACAGAAAGCGGTGAGGCTTATGTTATTGACTGGGCTCACGCTACTCAGGGAAACGCTTCTGCTGACGCTGCAAGAACTTATCTTCTGTTTATGCTTCACGGTCAGAAAAGGCTAGGAGAAAAATATCTAAATCTGTTCTGCGAAAAGAGCGACACGGCTAAGCAGTATGTTCAGAAATGGATGCCGATTGTTGCAGCTTCTCAATCGGTAAAGGGAAACCCTGAAGAGAAGGATTTCTTGATGAACTGGGTAAACGTAGTAGACTACGAATAAACTGCACAAATATTAATATGTAAAATCAAAAGCTCCCGATTAAATCGGGAGCTTATTTTATATTATCTACTATTACGAGGACCGTTTGAATCGTAATTATCAAAATCCTCTGAATCCTCAGCATAGATTATTTCGGGCTCGTCGTCATATTCATTCCGGAAATTCTGGTTTGCTGAATTATCATAATCGTTGTAGCGTGGGTTGTCATAATACCCGTCATCGTCATAATCCTGACCATCGTTTTCTCCGTCTTGGTAATCGTCGTAGTCATTATAGTCATCGTAACCGTTATCATTCTTTTTCTTTTTGTATCTCATCCAAAGAACAACTGCAATTATCGCAATAACCAACACAATAATTATCATCATCAAAACCGACTGAAACAACGACATACTTCCTCTAGGCTTAGTTTCTGAAGAAGTAGTTACAATCGACGCTGATGCTGTTTCTTTATTATCATCCTTATCTCCGACTGTAGTTGTCGTTGTATTTACCCTCGCAGCGTTGTTATTATAATCTTTTGTATCTCTGTATTCATAGGTCGTAGCAACAGATGTAGTAGTCTTTTTAGTCCTAGACTTTTTTGTACGATTTGTAGTTGTCTCCGTCGTTGTGGTAGTTGTTGTCGTGGTAGTTGCAGTCGTAGTTGTTGTTGTGATTTCCGGAGTAGTAACTGTTTCAGTAATTTCACTTTCCGAAACACTGCTTGAAGGCTCAAAAACCTGTTCGCTGTCATTATTTGAAGGCTCAGCAGCGGAATCCTCCGCAAAAACTGAAAAACAAGCAATCGGCACAATTATAAGCGATAATAAAAGGCAAATTATTCTTTTCATCTTTTTTGACATTTTCATCTTCCTTTCGTTTTGTTGTCTGTTAATATATTAAATTATAACCTTATTATTTACTAAAGTCAAATTTCTTAGTAATATCAAATTATTAAATTATATTTAAACCATACAGATATTATACTTGTCAAGCCAGTAATTTATCTGAAGCAGATATGCTATTGTCTGAGGCTTCGCCATAAGCTGTCCGTACCAATATATTTCCTCCTCACGGCTGAGAAGCTTTTCTAGCTCAGATTTTTTCACTATGTGAAGTATCGGAGAAGAAGAATCCTCTATTACCTCCTCCATAAGCTTTGTAACAGCGGCAAGATAATTAGGATTATGAGTTTTTGGATAAGGACTTTTCTTTCTCCATAAAATTTCCTCAGGCAGGCAATTATCAACCTCAAGTGCCTTTCTCAGAAGTCCCTTTTCCCTGCCCTCATAGTCCTTATACTTCCACGGGACAGAATATAAATACTCGGCAATGCGGTAGTCGCAAAACGGCACTCTAACTTCAAGTCCGCTGTACATACTCATTCTGTCCTTGCGCTCCAGCAGATTTTGCATAAACCAGTCTACATTCAGCCTGAACATTTCACGCATACGCTTATCCGTTTTATCAAAGTCGTCAGGAACATTTACTTTGCTAATGGTGTCAAGATACTTTTCATAAACATACTGTTGTGCATTGATTGATGATTTGAATTCATCTCTGAGCAGACTGTATCGATATGCTGTCGACTGCGACCAAGGAAAGCCGTCTGTCATACGAATTTCCTTATCCCTATACCAAGGATAACCGCCGAATATTTCATCGGCACACTCTCCTGACAAGGCAACCTTGCAGGTATTTTTGACCTCCTTGCAAAACAGGAGCATTGAAGCGTCAACGTCAGCCATTCCGGGAAGGTCTCTTGCGTCAACCGACATAAATAGCGCTTTGACAAGCTCCGGTGTATCTACCTTTATGTAATGATGTCTGCTTCCTAGAAACTCTACCATTTTATCAACATAGATATTGTCGCTGTTTGGCTGAAATTTATTCACCTTGAAGTACTTTTCATTGTCAACGTATTCAACTGAAAATGTATCGAGCTGACGGTTTTGCTTTTTGTATTCTCTGTTGGTGATAGCCGAAATTGCACTGGAATCAAGTCCACCCGACAAAAATGTTCCCAGAGGAACATCAGACACGATCTGACGCTTTATGGAATCGGTAACCAAGTAGGTTACCTTTTCAAGACACTCTTCAAACGTGTCGTTACAATCGTTGTCTTCCAGCTTCCAGTATTGCTGAATTTTAAGGCGCCCGTTCTTAAAGGTTGCAGAATACCCGGGAAGAAGCTCATTTACATCCTTATATACTCCGTAACCCATTGTGCGACCCGGACCTATAAGCATAATTTCAGCAATTGACGTTAGATCGACATGAGGTTTGATAAGCGGATGAGCCAACATACCTTTAATCTCACTTGAAAAAATAAGCCTGTCACCCTTTTGTGAATAAAATAAAGGCTTAACACCCATTCTATCACGAGCCATAAATAAGCTATTGTCATTTTCATTCCAAATCGCATAGGCAAAAATTCCGTTTAGCTTTTTAACGCTGTCTTCTCCCCATTCTATATATGCCTTTAAAACCACTTCTGTATCCGAATGTCCATCAAATCTGTGACCCTTTAACTTCAGCTCGTTCCTGACTTCATCAGTGTTGTATATTTCTCCGTTATAAACTATTATGTAATCCTTTCCGTATTCCTTTGTAATCATAGGCTGTATTCCCTTCATAACATCTATTACAGCCAATCGTGTGTGTACCAGTGCTATGTCGTTATTTATGTAAACTCCGTCCTGATCAGGACCTCTCCTTTTCAAAACATTTTTAATTTCATATAAGTATCTAATATCTTTTTCAAAAACATCATTGCAGTTAACCGAGCCTGCTATTCCACACATAATAATCACCTCAGAATATTATATGATTATAGTTAATTTCAGGTGCAGAGAAATAAATCTATTATATATGCAAAAAAGAAAGGGCATCAAAAGACACCCTTAAAGCTGTATTAATTTTAAGAAGTTTAATAAATTACTAAATCGCTGACGGAGTATTCTCTTTATCAACTAAAGAATTAATTCTCTGCAACAGGTTGATTTAAGCTGTCAAATGACACTTGATCTTCAAGCTGTTCTTCATCGGAATGAGAGCCTTCGTCTGATTCCGGAATAGAAGTCAGATCGCTTTCAATCACATCTGAAGATTCTTCTTCCTTGATGATTTCAAGAATTGAGCTTGTGCTGCCGTCTGTGCTTTCTTTAGGAGATTTTGAATCTGCAGAGTTGACTTTGTTTTCTTCAACAACGCTTTTAATGCCTTCAACCACAACAGGCTCGCTGTTGTCCACCTCAAATGCCAAAGGAAGCTGTTTTTCAACTCTAACCTTAAATGTTTCCGCTGACAGTCTTGCAAACATAGTCAGCGAGGAGAGAATTAAAAACACCGCAGGCAAAATTGTAAACGCTTCAACACAGTATCTGAACAGTGAAATAAAAAGCTCTGAGTCATTAAGTCCCGCAAAATTCAAAAAGCTTCCGGTTTTAAGCTCGTGTCCCAACTGCACAATTGAGTAAGCTCCCATTGACGCAGATGTAAGCATAACTACCGCACATTCTGACGTACCAACAAATTTCCTTTTTCTTGATTTAAATAGTATAACGAAAAACGAAACAGACACAATGAATACAGTCAACGCTCTTCCGTAATTCTGAAAAAACATATATTTTCCTGCACTCAATATGTATTCTCGTTTTGATTCAAAAAAATAGTTAAATACAGCACGTCCGATAAATTCCGAAAACACAGCAACCGCACTCAGTATTACAGCAAATACCGAAAGTGCAAGGGGCGCTCCGTCACCATAGGTTAATTTTTTTCTCATTTTGTTGTACATCCTTTCTTATAATTCCTGAACCCGATTAATGCAAAAGACACCTTAAGGCTCATTGTGAAATAAGTGTTTTAATTGTTACCTCCTAAAATTTCTACACATAAAAATATAAAAATATAAAAGAATAAAACAAAAACAGGAGGGAATTATTCCTCCTGTAATAATAATAAACCTATTAAGTTTTTTCTGTCAACAAAGATATGTGCCGAAAGAAAAGACTATTTATCATATTATTTATCTTTTGAGAATTTTTTTATTATCTTTTCTTTTAATACACCGTCCTTATACTCAAAAGTAAATATTACCGCACAAATTAATAGACCGATGATCGAAATAATAACAGAAACAATAAAGTAATCAGGCATAAAGACCATCTCAATTTCGTGACTTCCTTTATCCAGCTTGAGCGCTGTCAACGAATCAATTGCACAAACCGGCTCTGTTTTCTTACCGTCAACTGTGATTTTCCAACCTTCCTCAAACGGGATTGTAGTAAGCATAACCTTATCGCTTCCGCTGATTTCAATAGTGCCTTTTAAACTTCTGTCTGTATATTCGGTAACTTTAAGCTGATTTTGTTTTATTGTATTTACAGCGTCTGTAAAAGCATTATAATCTATTGTATAAAACAGCTCCTCGCTCCAGAAAGCTTCTCGGTCAAGGGTTATTCTGAGCCTTATTGTACTGCCCTTCTCATATTCGCCCAAATCTGCAATTCTATAATTATCCCCCTCGAAATAACTTCCTGCATAATTCATTTCAGGCTCGCTTCCGTTTTCATTCATATAACGCTCAAACTCATCGTTATCATAACACCAAAGATTGCAAGCCTTTTCATACGTCGTCGGGAAATACACGTAAACAGGACCGTCTTCTTTAACACTGATAATATAATCTATGTGGCTCTCCGAGCCTTCCTCTGCAGTGTTGTAATACCTTGTCAGGTCATCTCCATAAGGCTCTGACTCTACATTCATCATCTCGCCAATAGTAAATTGAAGCGGCTTTAAAATAGACTTTGTTTGTCCGTTTGAACTTCCGTCAGTTATTGCGCTGAATACCTTGTCTTGATTTTCAAACGGATTTGATTCGCTTAGTTTTAAATCGCATACGCTTGTATCTGCCTGAAAACCAATAGATAAGGCATATGGGTTCTGATATTGTGTAACGGTTCCGTCAGTTGATTCATCAGATGCAGAAAAATCCTTTAATTTAGTATAATTTATCGGAACATTATCTATTCTTGTTGAACAATAAGCCGACCAAAGCTCATCATCTTTGTCAATAAGATATTTTATTCCCAAAAGTGAATCGTTTAAGTACGTCGAACCGTTATAACAAGTGAAATTTCCTCCGTATCCGTATCCCAGTTTTTTAAGGAACAAAAGCGCCTTTGTGTTCATAGTTGAAGACGAATGTGATATTCCTGCATAGCCTATTCCCATAGGATCGCAAACCGTTCTGTCAAAGGTCTTTTCCATTCGGTAAAACGACTTGTCTTCTTCCTGTATGTCATTAACAATACTGCGTATGTCGGTCATATAATTCTCATAGCTTGTATATTGACTATACGCAACATCAGTATCTACCTTTCTTATTGTATCAAGAGATACCACATACAGCTCGGCAAAAACAACTATCGAAATTAAAACAGATATACCTTTTCCCCTTTTCTTCTTTAAAAGAAGTAATAAAACAAAGTACACCGCAATCATAACTGCTGAAAACCATATTCCGCCCACCTGATTGTATGTCGTTCCGTCGTCCAGAGTTTTTTCATTTACTGTATAGAAGCTTGATATGTCAGTTGTCTCATAATAGGCAAGTGTGCAGATAAGTGCAAAAACAGTTCCGCCCACAGCCTTTGGGCTAACACCGTTCAAGTTGTCAAAAGTTCTTACCGCCATAATCAAAAGCACAAAAGAAAATGCAAAAGAGTATCTGTAAGGCAGCCAGTTAGGCACCTGAAATCCGTGCCATGCAATATCGATAGGTGCTAAATACATACTTACAAACAGAACTGCCGCCAAGGCACCAAGACCTGCTTTTTGCTTTAGATTAATTCTTTTATTGAGGAAAAACAAAGGTGCCATAATAAGCGTAAGAGTTCCGCAGAATATCATAGGAAGTCCCTCAGGACGTACTGTATCATAACTTAAAGGGAAAAGCTTCGTAATAAAATCAATCACATTAAACTGACTTCTCAGCGAAAAATCAGGAGTGCTGAATTCCAGCTTGCCAAGACTTAAAGATTTATAGACAGGTATTAAAACAATGCAGGCAAGCATCACGGCAACAACAGCAGAGCCAATAAACTTGAGAACACTTATCAGTACAGATCTTGCCGTTTGCTTTGTTTTGGTTGTAACAAGGTAATACAAAAAATACAAGGCTGTAAAAATAGCCACCATATATCCTATATAGAAATGAGCTATAAACATCAACGCAAGAGGAACGATAAGGAACAATGTCTTTCCCCTATCTATCAGCTTTCCTATACCATAACATATTAGCGGAAGATAGATAAGTCCATCCAGCCACATAGGATCCATTAGTTCAACGACCATATATGTCATAAGAGAATAACAGACAGAAAAGATAACGGTAGTTACATTTTTAGGCTTATAGCTTTTTCTTATAAAAAAAGCAAACGTAACAGCCGCTGTTGCGATTTTTAAAAGCTGGATTATCTCAATCGCTCCGCACATCATCGTTCTGGGCAGGATACATATAATTAACATAAACGGACTTAACAGATAATACGCAAATATTCCGAACATCTCACCCGAAAGGTTTCTGTTCCAGCTGTATATAAAACTGCCGTCTCCCCAAAATGCATCTCTCAGAGCTTCATAGTAATATACATACTGTCCGTTTAAATCGAGAACCAAAACAGAGTTGTCACCCCAAGGGTGGACCTTAAACACCGCGTATACAATATACATTATTATTAACGGAACAAAGAATATCAGCGCATAAATTCTGTGCTGATAGATCCAACGCTTTACTCCCTTATTATTGTTAGATAATGATCCCTCAGGCGGAGTCAACACATTTTTTTCATTATTACTCATATCTTTATCTATACCCCTTTGAATTTTTTCTGATGAATCATTACTACATAGTATCTCTCTTTTGTTTACGACCTTATTATTTAAGTTGGATATATATTATTTTAAATTATCACTTTTCTTTCGGTCGGAAATTATATATCTCGGTCTGCATTTGATCTCCTCATATATTTTGGATATATAGTATCCGATTATGCCTAAGCTTATCATTACCAGACTTGAAGTAAAAAGTATCAGAAGAATAACTGTAGTAAATCCTTCACTGCTTCCGTGAGCGAATTTCCAAAGCGTTTGGATCCCTAGAATGATAGAACACAAAAGCATTATAAAGCCTATAACCGTGACAATATGAAGCGGTGCAGACGTAAAAGACGATATAGAATTGACTGCATATTTTACAAGCGATTTGAACGACCATTTTGATTCGCCCTCAAACCGTTCTGCAACATCAAAATAAACGGTTTCTGTATTAAAGCCTACCCAACTTGACATTGCCCTAAAAAAGGTCAGACGTTCAGGCATATCGTTTAAACTATCGACAACCTTTCTGTCAAGCAGCTTAAAGTCAGACGACGCTTTCATATCGAGTCCGGAGGCACTTTTTATCAACTTATAAAACATCAGCGAAAAGCACTTGTAAACAGGGTTTTCCTTTCCCCTGCTTGACTTTCTGCCCTCTACAATATCTATGTCCCGGTTATTTTTCCATATATTATACATCTCAACTATGACCTGCGGAGGATGCTGAAGATCGCAGTCCATCAAAACACAGGCATCGCCTGCTGCCTCTTTAAGACCAGCAAAAATAGCACTTTCCTTTCCGAAGTTTCTCGAAAAATTTACGCCGACTATATTATCCCTTTCATCAGCCAGACGGGAAATAATTTCCCACGTTTTGTCCTTAGAGCCGTCGTTTACAAAGACAAGTTCATAGTCTATTTTATTTTTCTCCATAATACCAGATACGACATTAGCTGTGTTTTCAATATTTTTTTCCTCGTTATAGCTGGGTATTATAATTGATAACATCTTAATCACCATGCCTTTTCACACTTTATTTTATAAACACTGAAAATAAACCATATTTTAAAGAAAATTACTCCCACCACTAAAACCTGTATAATTGCTTTTTGCATAGTATTCGGGAAGTAATAAGCAATAAAATTATTAAATAAAAAGGTTGCTATCTCAATTATCAGAATTATGAGCCATACATTTCTGAGTATAATAACTCTTTTAGTATCTCTTAGTGTATCTTTCATTTTAAACAATGCGAAAACTGACAGCGTCAAAACAATCAGCTTCAGACCCCAGAAAACATTTGTTAAAACATAAGCAAAGTCAGCGTTTTTCACACCAAACTGTCCTGAAATATATGCATAAACAAAATTACTGCTGCCCATAAAAGAGATTACATATTGCATAAGGCTTACTAAACTCATAAATATTACTGATATTTTAACACAGGTAAACACTTTGGAATTTTGCAATAGCTTATTTGTTCCGCAAAATAATAATATCCAACCGATAAAATCAGGAAGAATGTCAATGCTGTATAATGATATATTAATATCAAACAACAAAAAAATAAAGCCCCAAAATATCTGCAACATTTTTTCACCTGTATTACATTTTAACAAATAATTCATTCGTATTTATTATAAAAAATTATACCATACTTGACTATTTGTGTCAAGGCAGGGGTGACCACTGCTGTCAGAAGCAAGAGGCCAGATACAAGAGACAAGAGCAACGTCACCATTGCTCTTGCTTCTTGTCTCTAGGTGCTAATCTCCGTTATGCTACCTTACACATTGTGATGGCATTCCAAAGGCATCACTGAATGCAACGTCACCGTTGCTCTTGCTTCTAAAAAGGACAAACCCTTTACGGATTTGCCCTTTGTTAGTATTAAAACTTAGTTACTTATTCAGTCTTGCCTCAAGCTTATCAAGCTCCTCAGACATCTCTTTTGGAAGCCTGTCGCCGAACTGTTTGTAGAACTCACGAATGTCAGCAACCTCATCATTCCAGAGATCCTTGTCAACAGATAAAAGCTGATCTAAGATCTCAGGAGTAATTTCGTCCTCAATTCCCTCAAGATTCAAATCCTCAGGCTTTGGAAGATATCCGATAGCAGTTTCCTGAGCATCGACCGTTCCCTCACATCTCTTGATGATCCAGTCAAGAACTCTCATATTATCGCCGAATCCCGGCCAGATAAAGTTACCCTCGTCGTCCTGCTTGAACCAGTTTACATTGAATATCTTAGGAGCTTTATCTCCGAGCTTTTTACCCATTTCAACCCAGTGAGCCCAATAGTCACCCATGTGATAACCGCAGAAAGGCTTCATAGCCATAGGATCGTGTCTTAAAACTCCTACAGCACCTGTTGCAGCAGCAGTTGTCTCAGACGACACAACCGAACCTACAAACGTACCGTGAGTCCAGTCAAATGACTGGTAAACCAACGGAGTAGTCTTAGCTCTTCTTCCTCCGAAGATAATAGCCGAGATAGGAACTCCCTCAGGGTTATTGAACTCAGGCGAAATGCAAGGGCAGTTTTCAGCAGGTGCGGTAAATCTTGAGTTAGGATGTGCAAGGTTGTTGCCCTCCGCAACATACTCAGGTCCGTTTACCTTAGCGCCCTTCCACTCAGTAGCATTAACAGGAGGATTCTTGTCGAGCTTTTCCCACCAAACTGTCATATCGTCATTGTTGATAGCAACGTTTGTGAAGATAGTATTCTTTCTTGTTGACTCCAGAGCGTTGAAGTTTGATTTAGCATTTGTTCCTGGGGCAACTCCAAAGAAACCGTTTTCAGGGTTAATAGCATAAAGTCTGCCGTCTTCACCCTGCTTGAGCCAAGCAATATCATCTCCGACTGTCCAAACCTTATAACCCTTCTTTGTATAAACCTCAGGAGGAATAAGCATAGCAAGGTTTGTCTTTCCGCAAGCCGATGGAAATGCAGCAGTGATATATTTAACCTCTCCGTCAGGCTTTTCAACACCGAGAATAAGCATATGCTCAGCCATCCAACCCTCGTTTTTGCCCTGATATGAAGCAATTCTTAAAGCAAAGCACTTCTTTCCTAGAAGCACGTTTCCGCCGTAAGCCGAGTTGATAGACCAGATCGTGTTATCCTGCGGGAAGTGTACGATATATCTCTTTTCAGGGTCAACATCTGCCTTTGAGTGAAGACCTCTTACAAAGTCATTTGAGGTATCGCCAAGGTTCTCGAATGCTTTAGCTC
>CANPWR010000027.1 GCA_947584825.1 uncultured Clostridia bacterium
AAAACGGCACACCTCTGCTTTAAAAACTTTCCTACGTTGGCATTATCCAAATCAGGTTAAACGGGTCAAAGTTAGATCACTTTATCTCAGCCTGCCAAACAAGCCCCCCGGTTCAAATATTTAATTTACCTGATTATTATATCATCAGAAATTATGCCTGTCAATATTTATGAATAAAATTTCTTATAAAAAACGCTTGACAAGAATATTTTCATATGATAAAATAATAACGCTGTCTTTATTGAAGTTTTTATAATTACTATAAAGTTAATTATATGATTTACGGAGAGATACCGAAGTGGTCATAACGGAACGGTCTTGAAAACCGTCGTACCGTCAGGTACCGTGGGTTCGAATCCCACTCTCTCCGCCAAAAATGTGTTACCGTCATAAAAACAGTAGTCCAATAGTAAGCTAAAGTTCTTTTACTGCTTCTGTTGACTTCTGTTTCAATGTGCGTAGAAATTTTGAATATTTTAAAAGTGATAGTAAAACGTCTTGCGATTGTATTGCAGTCGGCAGGAATTTCACTTACAGTTGTTTTTAATAGCGGCTTTTCTCCATGATTTTTGAGAGAAGCTGCTATTTTTTTTATGTGTTTTAACAATTACAAAATGCGAAAAGTTTAAGTGCTATTTGGCTGAATTGATATATTTTTTTAGATTAATAAACCAATATAAGGCTTGGAAATTATCTTCCAAGTCTTATATTTTGCATGTTACGACAAAAAAACGCATTTCACGTCAAAAAACTTGATATTATGATTTAACCGTTGTAAAATAATTCGCACAATACAGGTTAAATTAAGTTGTAGAATAACAATTGGCTATAATTGTTTAGTAATGGTGCGAGTTAATTAATATTGGCATTTCTGTGACCAATGATATAAAATTAGAAGCGTAAAGAGTGCTTGACAAATTTAGAATAAGTTGTTATAACTAAATTAAGATATACCTCGCATTTGCAGTCGGTGAAGTTACTTGATTTTCAGTGGGGATATATTGTAAACTGAAGACTTTGAATGATGTGGTATAGCTTAGATTAAACTTCAGAAATTCAGAGGACGTGAAAAGTTATGTGCAACAAGTCTAACCCAGTATATGTAAATGGGGGGGGGGGCGCTACTTTAGTAGTTTTGTTTGTTTTGCACATTTCGTATTGTAGGACGTAGTGCGCTTAGGCGAACTGCGTCTTTTTTGATTGAAAGGAGTGCTTAGTGTTGTTCAGAGTTGCGGTCGTGGATGATGAAAGTGATTTCTTGAAATATGTAAGTGAACTATTGAGAAAAGAAATCGGCAGGCATTTTGATGATGTAAAAATTGAGCAATTTACCAGCGGTGAGGCGCTTTTGCAAAGGCACAAATTCAATCCCTTTGATGTGGTTTTTCTAGACATAGATATGCCTAATACAACAGGGTTCGATGTTTCGTCAGAGATCAGAAAACAAAGCAGAGAATGTTATATAGTTTTTATTACCAGTCATTCTGAACTTGTTTATGACAGTATGGATTTTCAGCCCTTTAATTTTGTTAGAAAAGGGGACCTAAAACAGTTTTCTCAAAAGCTTTCAGATGTTATAGATAAATTGACTCTGCATTTAAAACAGCATAAGAAAATAGTTCTCTTTGATAAAAAGCATGGGCGTTTTAGTGTGCCGTACAGTGATGTTTTGTATATGGAAAGCGATGATCACTATGTAAGATATTACATTTTGGGTACTAAGCCTAAAAAAATATTTTACATTATGGTTAGGTCTAACATCGGCGTGCTGGAAAAAGAGTTCTCAGAGTATGACTTTGTCAGAATACACAAAAAGTACATTGTTAATTTAAAGCACATATTTAATCTGGATATGAAAAATGATTTGTGCATTTTTAAGCAGGATATAACGCTTCCGATGAGCAGAAATTTAAAACATTTCGTTGATGAAAAGTTCACGGAATATTTAAAGAGAACTACATAAGTAGTTTTAAATTCCATATAACAGTAATGGTATTCGTCATAAATAATCAGGTGAAAATTTGGAGGTGTCTTAATTGGAAACCTTGATTTATTTAGTACTTAATGTTATAAGGGTGTATGCCATTTGTATTTTAGTAGGTGTGTTTTTACAGAAAAAAGACATAGGGGAATGGGCATATCTGTGCTCGTATATTGCATTTTTTACTGTGAATTCTATATTATATCTGAAGCTCAATACTATTATAATTAATATTGCATCAAATCTTATACCGATTTTTCTCATTACTTTTCTATATAACTCAAAGATATGGAAAAAAGCGTTTGTTACTGTTCTGGTTTATGCTATAGCTATGTTCTGGGATAGCGTAGTATATGCAGTTTTGACTGCATTAAACATAGAGAATGTTTTAAGCGGTTTGTTTGTGTCGTCGATAATGTTGTTTGCGACTGCACTGTTCGGACGTACCTTTATGAAGCAAAGATTTCAGGTGCCTTCGACTATTAAGGCGATTTACTATTTTGTACTTGTTTTTATTCCTGTGGGAAGCATTATTATCGGGTATCTGACATTGTTACCATGGAATATGAAGTCTTTAATAATTGCAGTTGTTTTACTTCTGCTGAACTTTTTCGTATTCTATCTGTTTGACCAGATAATTATTTCGTATAAAAACCAGCATGAATTGGACATGCAGAGAAAGCAGAATGAAATATTAAAGCTTCAAGAGCAATACAGCAGGCAGTATGTGAAAAATGCCGACTTGCAGTATGATTCTATAAGGAAAATACGTCACGATATGAAAGACCAGCTTTCGGTAGTTTATGCTATGCTGGCTGAAGACAGAATAGACGACGCTATGGATTACATCAGCAGAAATGCAGATATAATTTCATCACATTATAGTATAGTTAATACTAACAGCATTATTGTAAATGCAATTATAAATTCAAAATTTACTGTTGCAGAAACAGTGGGAATAAATGTGCAGTGCAGTACTGTCAGACAGTTCAGCGGTGTAGACGAAATGGATCTTTGCCATCTGCTTAGCAATGTTCTAGATAACGCAATAGCAGCCTGCATGAATATCCCGGAGGATAAAAAGAGATTTATATCACTGGATATAGGCTGTGAAAGCGGAATATACAGGTTTATAACTAAAAATTCAATTAATGGGTCTGTTCTGAAGAATAACAGACAGCTATTAACATCGAAAAGTGATAAAAAGCATCACGGATTCGGTGTGAAAATAATCAGAGAAATAGCAGAAAAATATAACGGCAGGTGCGACTTCTTTGAAGAGGAAAATGTTTTCTGCTGCTTGGTAACATTAAAGACAAAGTAAATTCATTCAAATAAGACTTTCTGAGTATTACTAGTGTATCGTTGATTTGGAGGTGTCTTAATTGGAGGCTTTGATTTATTTAGTTCCTAATGTTTTAAGGGTATATGCTATTTATATTTTGATTGGTGTGTTCTTACAGAAAAAAGATATAAGCAATTGGATATATTTTTTTGCATTTGCTGCGTTTTATGCTATAAACTCAATTTTATATTTATGGCTCAATATTATTATAGTAAATGTAGCTTCTAATATAATACCGATTTTTCTTATTACCTTTTTTTATAATTCAAAGTTCTGGAAGAAAATATTTGCTACATTTATTATTTATGCTGCAACTATGTTCTGGGAAATTGTGGCTGTTTTGACTATAGCAAACTTTGTTGAAAAAGAAGGAACTGTATTTATCTCTGAGTTTGTAGAGCCAATATTACTGTTTGTAACTTCATTGCTTTTACGGAGCTTTATAAAGCAAAGATTTCAGGTGCCATCAACTATTAAGGCTATTTACTATTTCGTGTTGGTTTTTATACCTGCAGGAAGCATTGTTATTGGTTGCTTGGTAATTAATTTTGAAAGCGGAAACATTATAAAGCCTTTAGTAATTGCGATTATATTACTTCTGCTGAATTTTTTTGTATTCTATCTGTTCGACCAGATAATTATTTCGTATAAAAACCAGCATGAATTGGATATGCAGAGAAAGCAGAATGAAATATTAAAGCTTCAGGAGCAATACAGCAGGCAGTATGTGAAGAATGCCGACTTGCAGTATGATTCTATAAGGAAAATACGTCACGATATGAAAGACCAGCTTTCGGTAGTCTATGCTATGCTGGCTGAAGAAAGAATAGACGACGCTATGGATTATATTAGCAGAAATGCCGATATAATTTCATCACATTATAGTATAGTTAATACTAATAGCATAATTGTAAATGCAATTATAAATTCAAAGTTTACTGTTGCAGAAACAGTGGGAATAAATGTGCAGTGCAGTACTGTCAGGCAGTTCAGCGGTGTAGACGAAATGGATCTTTGCCATTTGCTTAGCAATGTTTTGGATAACGCAATAGCAGCCTGCATGAATATCCCGGAGGATAAAAAGAGGTTTATATCACTGGATATAGGCTGTGAAAACGGAATATACAGATTTATAACTAAAAATTCAATTAATGGGTCTGTTCTGAAGAATAACAGACAACTATTAACATCGAAAAGTGATAAAAAGCATCACGGATTCGGTGTGAAAATAATAAGAGAAATAGCAGAAAAATATAACGGCAGGTGCGACTTCTTTGAAGAGGAAAATGTTTTCTGCTGCTTGGTAACATTAAGATCAATGTAATTATTTATATAAGACTTCCCGAATATCGTAAAAAAATATTGCAATGAATATAACCTCATTGTAATAATATTTAAATGGAGGTGCTCTAGATTCTTAAGCAAAATAAGATAACAGATATTCGGGAACAGTATAGCAAACAGTATGTGAAAAATGCAGACTTGAAATATGATTCTATTAAGAAAATTCGTCATAATATGAAAGACCAGCTTTTGGTTGTGTATGCTATGCTTGCCAACGGTAAGACCGACGACGCTATGGATTATATCAGCAAAAATGTCGATGTTCTTTCGGCAGATTATAGTATAGTTAATACGGATAGTATCATTGTAAATACAATAGTCAATTCTAAGCTGAATGCCGCTTCTACTGTTGGAATTAATGTTCAGTGCAGTACTGTTAAGCAATTCAATGGGATAGATGAAATTGATTTGTGTAACTTGCTTAGCAATATTTTGGATAATGCTGTCGCTGGTTGTATGAATATTCCCGAAAGTAAAGAAAAATTTGTTTCGCTTGATATAAGCTGCGATAATAAAATTTATAGGTTTGCGGCGAAAAATTCTATTAACGGATCTGTGCTTGCAAATAACAAACAGCTTAAAACTTCTAAAAGCGATAAAAAACATCACGGATATGGTGTTAAAATTATCAGAGAAATTGCAGAAAAATATAACGGTCGATGTGACTTTTTTGAAGAGAAAAATGTATTCTGCTGTTTGGTGTCTTTTAAAGCAAAATGATAATATTCTTGTTGCAAAACGAGGCTTGAAATCCCCTTTCAAGCCTCGTTTTTTACACGTTACGACAAAAATCTGCAGGTTACGAAAAAAAGCTTGATTTAATCTCTGAGTTATTGTAAATTGGATTATACGATATAGGAAAGTCTGAATTTAATTATGTTTTTAAGGAGGAATGATAGGCTTTTATATTTTAATAATCTTGTTTTGGTAAATAATATTTAGGAGGATTAAAAATGAAAATCAAAAAACTTTTGTCATTTGTTGTAGCAGCAGCAATGACGATCTCGGCATTGTGCGGAGCAATGTCGATCACAGCATTTGCTGATGAAGAACCGGCAAATAGCTGCGGCGATGGTGTTATTTGGGAGTATGACAACACTAAGACACCAACGCTAACAATTTCGTACACAGGCGAAGGAACAGGAGCAATGACAGACTATGGCTCAACTAACACTCCGTGGCGAGCTTATAACGGTCAAATTACTACTGTTGTTATCGGAGAAGGAGTAACTCACATTGGAGATAACGCTATTGTTAATTTCATGAGAATGACCAGCATTACTTTGCCTAACACCTTGAAGTCCATAGGAAATTCGGGACTTCAATCATTAAGAGCGAAGTCAATTGAACTGCCAAGTTCTTTGGAAGTTATTGGCGACAAAGCTTTGTATAGCTCATATTTCTCAGAGATTACAATTCCGAGCAGTGTAAAGTCAATCGGTGCAGAAGCTTTCAGCAAATGCTCAAGTTTGACAACTGTTAATTTTAACGACGGTTTAAAGACTATCGGTGAAAGTGCTTTCAAAGAATGTAAAAAGCTTGGACCTACTGTTACAATACCGGGTACGGTAGAAACCGTAGGGGCAAATGCTTTCCAACAGTGTCAAGCTATTACAGATCTTACCTTTAACGAAGGCAGTGTTAAAACTGATGTAGGAGCATTAGCATTTGAACGTTGTAATAAACTTGAAACAGTTTCAATATCAAGTAATGTTAATTCTATCGGAGACAATGCTTTCGATAGATGTGCACTTGAAACTGTTACAATTGCAAAGCCGGTTGCAGAAGGCTCAGGTCTTACAACTTTAGGTAACAGCGTATTTTTAGATGCTGATATTACAGCTATTGAACTTCCTGATACCATAACAACAATGGGAACAGACGTTTTTTCAGGATGTAATAAGTTGGCTACCGTTAATATCCCAGCCGGACTTACAACTATTCCGAATAAAACATTCTATAACTGCTACGCTTTATCGGAAATAACGATAGGCAGCAAAATTAAGTCGATTGGTACAAGTGCTTTTGAAAATTGCAGAGGTTTGCAAGCAATAACAATCCCAAGGGGTGTAGAAACTATTGGTGAGAAAGCATTTACGGGTTGCTCAGGAATAAAAACTATTTCACTTCCTACAAGCGGATTAACAACCATAGGTCCTCAAGCTTTTTCAAACTGTTCAAATACGGAACTTACAACAATTAAATTCCCTAACAGTGTAACTACAATGGGCGATTCAGTTCTTAGCGGCTGTAAAGGTATGGTAAACGTTACATTACCAAGTCAGCTGAAAGGAATTCCGGGTGGTATGTTTAGCGGATGTACAAATCTGGAACCGTTTGATCTTAGTAAATATACATCTATTGGTGGTAGTTCTTTTCAGGGATGTACAAAATTCGTTAGTATAACTATTCCAAGCACTATGAAAAGTGTTGGAGAATCAGCTTTCCAAAAATGTACGGCTCTTGAAACAGTAACTGTTGAGCCCGGCGGTATTACAGAGATTGCAAAGAATACATTCAACGGCGATACATCTCTTAACAGCGTAACTCTTCCGTATGATGTTAAAACTATTGGTACTAGCGCATTTGAGGGATGTTCAAAACTTCTTAACATTACGTTACCAAGTGTTCAAACTATCGGAAATAGTGCTTTTAGAAAGTCAGGTCTTCAATCTATAATGATTCCAAGCGAAACAGTCGATTCATTTGCATTTCAGGATTGCAAGGACCTTGCGAGCGTTACTTTCAATGATTCAGTTAAAAATTTAGAAAGTAGTGCCTTCCAAGGTTGTACGGCTCTTAAATCAATTATATTGCCGAAGAATCTTGAAAGCCTAAATCCAAGTGCGTTTAGAGGATGCACATCTTTGACAGAGATAATTGCACCTGAAGGCAGTGCTGATTATTCATCTTCTGACGGAGTTTTGTTTAACGCAGATAAATCAGCATTAGTTTTATATCCTGCAGGAAAAGCAGGTGCTCCATACAAGATACCGACTTCTGTAAAAACCATTAAAACTTATGCATTCTATCAGGCATCTAAGCTGACATCAGTAACTATTCCTAGCACGGTAGAGACTTTTGAAACATATGCTTTTTCAGAGTCAGGTTTAACAACACTTGACATTCCTGAGGGAATTACAAGCATAGGTGACCCGAATACTAATGCAAGTACATTTAGTGGTTGTAAGAGTTTGACAACTGTAACAATCCCGGAAACTGTAAAAGTGTTGGCTGGTCTCGCGTTTAACGGATGTACATCTCTAACAACAGTTAATTTGGCTGAAGGTTTAGAGGGTCTTGGCTCTGATGGTTTGGGTCAGGCATTTAAGGGATGTACAGCTCTTGAGAATATTACAATACCAAGCAGTGTTAAGATAATGGGAAGTTCTACATTTAGCGGCTGTTCAGCACTTAAATCTATAGAAATTCCTGAGGGAGTAACAACTCTTAGATATCAGACGTTCTACAACTGTAAGGCTCTTACTGATGTTAAATTGCCTGAAAGTTTACTTTCAATTGGAGATCCAAATTCTACAACTTTAGGTCAGATATTCTATGGATGTACATCTTTGGAGTCTATAGAGGTTCCTGAGAATGTATCATATATAGCTACTGCTACATTCCAAGGATGCACAAGCTTAAAATCTGTTATATTACCGCCGAGCATAACTACTCTTCCTACTAACTTATTCTATGGCTGTAATAACACAGAACTTAAGATTTACATAATGGGTGTAATTGATCCGAAGATAACTACAACAAATACATTCCAGAATGTTAAGGGAAAAGTATACGTTTATAATCAGTTGACTAAGGATAATCTATCAACAGTAGTTAAATCACCGGCAGAGATAATCATGCCTGTTGATTTCACAGAACTGCAAGGATATATTGCTCAGGCTAAGGCTCTTGTAGGCTCTGACTATACAGTTAATTCATATGCTTTAGTTGCAGCAAATATGGTAATGGCAGAGAGAGTTACTGTAAATAAAGACGCAACACCTGAAGAGGTTAAAACAGCAACGACAAATTTGAAAAAGGCATTAAACGGTTTAGTAGTGGCTGACAATTCTGACGCTTATGAAAAGCTTCAGGAAGCAATTGTTAATGCAAGAACAATTAATTCAAGCGACTATAGTGTTGCATCATATACTGCGTTAGCAAATGCAGTTAATGCAGCATTAAAGGTAAGTGAAGACGCTTATATTTCAGAAATGGATAATGCTACTCAAGCAATAGAAGATGCAATTGACAATCTTGTAGTTGCATACTTAGATCCATCTGCAAGTCTTGGAAAGTTTATATATCCTAGCGATCCGGGTGAAGACGAAATTAGCCCAGACGATGATGTATTAATACCTACAGTTATCGCAAGCGGTGTAGCTGACGAAACAATGCAGGGTGCATCACAAGTTAGATTTACATTTAGCTTTGCAAGCGACACTGCTTTCAATATGTATACAGACCTCAATTTTAAGGCAACGGTTGCTGGCGAGGATTCTGAAGATATATTCTCAGGAACAGGTCAAGTTGCAGACAGCGGAACAACAGGACACACTGCAACACTTAGTCTAACCAACCCGATCAATGCTGGAGACGATTATGAGATCACTGGCTGGACATTTAGCTGGTGGGGTACCGCATCTGACTATGTAATTGAAGTTACAAAGGTAGAGCTTTTAGATGACAGTGGTTCACTAGTCGGAGTAATCGGAATCAATCCTAAGGAAGATTTACAAGCTGCAATTGAAGCAGCAGACGGATTGGATACAAGTCTCTACACAGAGGATAGCTTGGCAGCATTGCAAGAGGCATTAGATGCTGCAAAGGCAGTAAACGATGAGACATATCCGCTTCCTAGCGAGATTGCAGCAGCAACACAAGCACTCAACGATGCACTTAACGGTCTTGAGGAAATAAAGGCTGACTACTCAGAAGTAGACGAGGCACTAGCAAGTGTACCGTCAGACTTAAGCAAGTACACAGACGATACAGTACAAGCAGTAAACGATGCAGTAGCAGCAGTTGAGAGAGATCTAGGCATTGACGAGCAGGAAAAGGTAAACGGATTTGCAAAGGCAATCAAGGATGCAGTAGCAGGACTTAAAGAGAAGACTTCAGAGCCTCCTAAGACTGATCCAACTGACGACACAAGTAACAGCGGTAGCAACAACAATAATAATAACTCATCAACAGTATCGCCTACAACGGCACCTACAACAGCAGCTCCAACAACTGCAGGACCAACGACAATCAATCCGTCGAAGGTAGCAAAGGATAAGGCAGCAGCTAAAAAGGTAATGAAGCAGGCAAAGATAACTAAGCTAACTGTTAAGAGTAAAGCAAAGAAGAAGATAACAGTTACTTGGAACAAGGTCAAGGGAGCAAAGGGTTACGAAGTACAGGTATCAGCAAAGAAGAACTTCAAGAAAATAATTGTAAATAAGAAGTCAGTGACAAAGAAGAAGATTACAATCAAGAGCAAGAAGTTAAAGAGCGGAAAGACTTACTATGTAAGAGTAAGGGCATACGCAACATACAAGGATACAAACGGAGTAACCAAGAAAGTAACAAGTAAGTGGAATAAGAAGCTTAGAAAAGTAAAAATCAAGTAGCAGGGTAAAGTCTTGTTACAGAGTCTAGAAATAGAGGCAAGAGATTTACTTATAAAATATCAGTTTAACATTTTGCTTTTAGTTTCTGACAATTAATAATTTAGTTTTCTTCTAAATATTCCTAAATATAAAGCCCGAAAGGGCGGAGAACGCCTGAACAGGGGATGGTTCAGGCGTTTTTCTCTGTATTTAATACGCATACATATTACATTGTTAAGTTTTTGTTATGTGTCAATATATAAGTCAAAAAATTTATCATAATTGAAAGGAAAAAGAAAAATGAAACTTAAAAAACTTTTATCGTTTACCGCAGCGGCGGTAGTATCATTAACAGCACTTACAGGTGCAATGACAGTATCAGCTGATACTGTTGATTCAGGTACTTGCGGAGATTTAAGCTGGACTCTTGATTCAGACGGCGTGCTGACGTTTACTGGTCAGGGGGAAATGGAATCGGCTCCAGTGTCATCAGCCATAGAAGACTTTACTTCTACATATACATATAAAACGCATAAAGAGGATATCAAAGAAGTTAGAATTGAAGAGGGAGCAACGTCAATAGGATATTGTGCATTTTATCAAATGCCAAATCTTGAAACTGTTGTTATACCCTCAACGGTAACAGAATTTACTCAAAGAAAAGCTGGTACTAACTGTTATAGCTATGCATTTGCAGAATGTACTTCGCTTAAAAATCTTACTTTATCAGAGGGCATGACTTGTATAGGCGGTTATGCATTTCATGGCTGCACCTCGCTTGAAAGTGTGATTATACCTTCAACTATAAGTGACTGGAATATATATTCATTCTACGAATGTTCTTCGCTAAAAAATATCACACTTAGTGAAGGGTTAAAGATAATCGGAGCAGCAGCGTTTGCGGAAACTGCTGTCCAGAGTTTAGTGATTCCATCGACTATTGAGAATTGGGGTATGATACAAAAAAATGACAGAGATCTTGATATGTCTGTTGGCTTAGCTGGTTTAGCATTTGCAAATTGTAAGAAATTATCATCTGTTACATTCAAAGACGGTATTAAACGTATCATGTACAGACCTTTTCAAGGATGTTCAGCATTGAAAAAAGTAGTTATACCTTCGTCGGTAGTCAGTTTATGGTATGCTTTTTATGGATGTATAGGACTTCAAGAGGCATACATAGAAGAAGGTGTTCAAATGGAAGGTAGTCCAGGTGCTGGCGGATATGGCATTGACAATTCCTTTCAGAATTGTACAAACCTCAAAAGATTGGAAATACCTGCAGGTATTGTGTTAGATTATACTAATGCACGATGGTGCTATGGCTGCAGTTCATTAACTGATCTTTATGTGCATGAGAAGGAATCAAAGTGGTTCCCGGCAGGTAGCGACACATCAAAAATTCACTGTTATTTTGATTCGACAATATATAATAATTTATTAAAAGATTATTCAAGTGATAGATTGGTAAATCTTGCAGATGAAATTTCGGCATATAAAGAAATGCTCCAAACAAGACTAGACGAAGCTAAAGCTTATGATGAGAATTTATACACACCAGAAAGCTATGGCGTATTAAAGGCACTTGTTGAAAAAGCCGATAAATTTGGAGAAGATTCAAATATAATGGAAATGGAAGAAACAGCATCGAATATTAGAACTGCAATAAGAGGCTTAGAGAAAAAGCCTGATGAGCCGTCATCAGATCCGTCAAGCGACCCGTCAAGTGATCCATCTAGCGATCCGTCTTCTGACCCATCAAGCGATCCATCATCGGATAATTCATCATCAAGCAATCAAACAAATCCGCCAGCTTCTGCACCTACAACAGCAAAGCCTGCAACAAAAGCACCTACTACGCCAATAGCAACCACAAACGGTAAGGCAGTTAAGGCAGCAAAGGACAAGGCAAACGCTGAAAAAGTAATGAAGCAGGCAAAGATAACAAAGCTTACTGCAAAAGCAAAGGGCAAGAAAAAGATAGTCGTAAGCTGGAAGAAAGTAAAAAATGCAAAGGGATACGAAGTACAAGTAGCGACAAACAAGAAGTTCAAGAAGAATAAGATAATCGTTACAAAGAATGTAAAGGGTAAGAAAGTAACGATAAAGAGCAATAAGATAAAGAGTAAAAAGACATACTATATAAGAGTAAGAGCATACACAACCTATCAAGACGCAAATGGTGTTACTCAGAAAGTATACAGCAGTTGGATAAAGAAGATAAGGAAAGTAAAGGCTAAATAAGCTTCCTATTAAATATGTTCTTATATAAATTTAAACCGCTCAAGCGTAAAAGTTTGGGCGGTTAGTTTATCATCTTAAAATTATCTTTGCAATATTGCAACCTTTTATAAAAGGTGATATACTATATATATAGTATATGATGTGAGGCATAAAGAAAGGTGATTTTAATGAAAGGATTAATTAAAGCATTTTTGGTAATAGCTATAATTGCGGGCGGACTTTTTTCAATTAAGCTTGCGGCAGAGGTTTTCGGTCCGAATTTGAAAAAATACTATCAGGTGGATAGATAATTAAAATTAAATTTTATTAAATAAAGCTCATAAAAATCAAATTAATGACAAAACAATTAATCCCTCTCAATTGCCGAGAGGGATAGATTTTTTTAAGAAATTATGAGCAGAATCTGTGACTGCCAATAGTTGTAATAATCGGTCTTGAATGCATAAATGCATTACTTGTTTTTGCAGGGTTATAATAGTATATTGCACCGCCGGTAGGATCCCAGCCGTTTAAGCAGTCTCTGGCGGCGTTGTATGCAGAGTCTGAGATCGGTTGGTTAAACTGACCGTCAACAATTGCTGTAAAAGCACCTCCCTGATAAATTACTCCTGATAAGGTATCAGGAAATGACGGATGCTTTACACGGTTCAGAATAACGGCTCCGACGGCAACTTGACCTGTATAAGTTTCGCCTCTAGCCTCAGCAGAGATAATTCTTGCAAGAAGGTAGATATTAGATTCGGTTGCCGAAGGCATAGAACCAACGGCGAGAGCTGTAGGAACAGCTGTGTTATCAGACACCTTAGCAGTAACAGTTCTTGAAATTCCGAATATTATAGTTACACAAAGTGCAAGTATTGCCATGTAGGTCACAATAGCTGAAATAGTCTTTTTCATGATTATCTTTATGCTCCGTTGGGAGCATTCCTCCTTTCGCAGTTTTGCACAAGCATAATTCAGATAAGTAAAATCTTTTACTTTTTAAATAATTTTATTGTATTTACCTGAATGATTTGCCGTAACAAATATTTACCTTGGTATTTTACCCGAATGATTTGATATTATTCAAATTAACAAAAAAAGTATAAAGCTTGTTTTTTTGGGATGATTTTTAGTAATTTAGCATATAATATGACAAAAAAATAACTGATAAATATGGTTTATAAACAAAGTGACAAAAGGATAAATTTTTTTAATCAAACCCCTTGACAAAGAAGAAGAGACGTGATATAATAATCAGGCACTCGAAAAACGAGTGGAGAAAAAAAGGATAAAAAAGTCCTTAAAAATAGCATCTTGAAAATTGAACAATGGAACACGAAGACTTTAAGATAAGTAAAGAAGTACCTGTAATTCTTGAGAGAGAAACTCAAGTGAGTGGGAAGCAGAGACCACTTAAAAAATAAAGAACTGCAAGTCAGTGAAGAAGATGAGCTGAGGTTTTAAGTATTCTTTAAGTAAGGAATAGTTAAGATACAAACAAATTAAGAGTTTGATCCTGGCTCAGGACGAACGCTGGCGGCACGCTTAACACA
>CANPWR010000028.1 GCA_947584825.1 uncultured Clostridia bacterium
GCCGTCTTATTCTCGCTAAAGCTTTTTTTCTTCCCCCAGTAGAACTGGGGGATTTCTTTTACGCCTAAAGGCTACATCGCAAAGAGCCTGCGGCGGCTCGCCGCCCGCCTTTGGGTATTTCCCAAAGGCGGTTACTTTTATATAACGGCGATTCAAACCTTTATGTTAAATAACAATAGAGATAAAAGTGACGTTGCATCCAATCCTCCTCTGGCTTATTTGTCAGGGGTGGATTTTTTGTATAACGGCGGGTCGAACTTTGATAAAACTTATAATGCGAGATACTGAATATATTTATTTGGCAAAAGAAAAATCACAAAGAGCACGGCTCGCAAAACCTTAATGACCATTGTTATTGGTTGACTATTATTGATATTAGTGTTATAATTATTTTAATATTTAAAAGACAATCAGGATTGGGGATAATAATGAAAAATATAAAACAGGTCTTCCCTATTGTATTTGTTTTAATACTTGCAGTCGGACTTTTCTTTATCGTAAGGGCTAATGACAGACAGACTGAAATGCTGGCAGAAAGCTCTAGCATTGCGTCTGAGCAAGCAAAAACAACTATCAATACTGAGGATACAACTCTTGTTACAGATGAAAATAAAAACTCAAATGGTGTTTCCGGAGGAACAGCAGTCAAGCATACTAAAAATATTTTTAATATCACACAGAAATCAAAGAATATAGACTACCCTGTTACCGCAATCATAACGGCTCAAAGAGTTGTTAAATATTTCTTTGATGATTTGAAGAGTAAATTTGTGATCAATAATAAAATCAACAGCTATTATAAGAAAATCAACAACAAGAAGATTTTTTCCGACAGCACGATATTTTTGACAATTGCCGAGTTTGATAACAGCAATTCAAAGTATTCGATAAGCTCTGTTAAGTACAGCGGAAATCAAATGAATATTGATATAACAGAATCAAGAGCTAAAAAGCCTGATAAAAAGAAATGTAGTAAAATGTTTGCAGTTAAGGTGGCTGATAATGACTGTAATGCTAAGGCTATGCAGAAAATTAATGTTAATGTGATAAAAAAATAGAAAAAACACTTGCAATTTCATTTTAACTGTGATATACTGTTACACGCTGATGATTATTCCATAGAACTACTGTCTAAACTGAAATGATGGGCTTCTATGTGGGTCATAGATTTGATGTTTTGAGAGGAGGATTTGTAATGAGAGATGGTATTCATCCTGAGTATGAAGAAACTACTATTACCTGTGCATGCGGTAATGTGATTAATACTCGTTCTACAAAGAAGGATATCAAGGTTGAAATTTGTTCAAAATGTCACCCTTTCTACACTGGTAAACAGAAACTTACCGATACAGGCGGACGTGTTGACAGATTCAAAAAGCGTTTCAATCTTGATTAGTAATCGAAACAACTTGGGGTGGATTATAAAATCCACTCTTTTTATTTAGACAAACTTAAAAATTTTGTCTTTAAATTGACTCAAGAAAGGCTCACTTATGAATTACACTACAATTAAGGAATCTGCAAAAAGCAGCTTTATCGAAAAAAAATCCGAATTTATCGGTTATATTTGTCCCGTAAAAACAAATGAAGAGGCTGTTGAATTTATAAACAAAATTAAGTCTGAGAATCGAAAGGCAAGACATAATGTCTATGCATATGTGTTGAGAGATAACAATACCACTCGCTACAGCGATGACGGAGAGCCGCAAGGTACCGCAGGTATGCCGGTGCTTGATGTGCTTTTAAAGGAAGGCTTAACGGACGTCTGTGTTGTTGTTACAAGATATTTCGGAGGCATTTTACTCGGCGGGGGCGGACTTGTCAGAGCCTATTCACACGCTTGCAAACTTGCTGTCGACGCTGCTGTTAAAATGGAAATGCATGAGTGTTTTGAAGTTACTATAAGGTTTGACTATTCACTTTACGGTAAGATAGAATATTCCCTTCCCGAATTTGAAATAAAAATGCTGACAGATGAGTTTTCGGATAGTGTAACACTTAAATTGCTTGTCAAAAAAGATATGTATAATAAGTTAGAAGAAAAGCTACTTGATATTACAAACGGAAAAATTGAAATTTCAAAATCCGAATTGAAATATGGTGATTTTGCTTGATAATATGTTATTATTGTCGATTTAAGATTGAATAATGTAAATAAATTATTAACATATTTGAATAAAAAAGGTTTTTCCTGTTTCTTTCAGTATATAATATTAACATAATCAAAATGTCAGGCGGTGGTACTATTCTACCAAGGGAACAAACAGAATTAATTGAAGAACAAACTCTTTGTGAATATGCCTGTCTTTCTAAAAATACTAAAGGAAGACTCAGAGACATAAAAAAGTGCGACTTGAGAACTGATTTCCAAAGGGACAGGGACAGAATTTTACACTCGAACTCTTTTAGACGTCTTAAACATAAGGCGCAGGTTTTTCTGTTCCCTACCGGCGACCATTACAGAACAAGACTTACTCACACTCTTGAGGTTGCCCAGATTGCCAGAACAATAGGCAGAGCCTTACGACTTAATGAAGACCTTATTGAAGCCATCGCTCTAGGTCACGATTTGGGACATACACCTTTCGGACATGAGGGAGAGCGTGTTTTAAACGAGCTTTCTCCCAACGGCTTTAAACACTATGAGCAAAGCCTAAGAGTTGTTGACCACATAGATAAACTCAATCTTACATATGAGGTCAGAAACGGTATTTTAACGCATACAAACCAGATTGCGGACACAAAAGAAGGTTATGTGGTAAGACTTGCAGACGTTATAGCCTATATAAACCACGACATTGACGATTCTATAAGAGCGGGCGTTTTGTCCGAAGAAGATATTCCGTCTGATATTTCAAATGTTCTGGGACACTCAAAATCCGAGAGAATTACAACACTTGTCAAATCTATCGTAAAAAACGGAGCGGAAGACATTCGTATGGACTATGATATAAAGGAAGCTCATGATAAGCTTCACAAGTTTATGTTCGACAGCGTCTACACAAATCCAAAATGCAAGTCGGAAGAAGTTAAGGTTAAAGACCTATTAGGAACGCTGTTTCATTATTTCTATAATAATTTTGACAGCGTTATGCCCGATCAATACAAAGAACTGGCAAATGTTTTTTCAAAAGAGACGGCAGTTTGCGATTATGTTGCCGGAATGACTGACAGCTATGCAATAAACACCTTCGAAGAATTATTTATCCCAAAGGGCTGGAGCGTATAAAAACCCTTAAACAGTCTGTCAAGGCAGCTTAAATAGATAGAATGGAAGTGATAAAAATGCCGTTTCCTGTTGACTTTCTGGAAAGACTGAAGGATGCTAACAGAATAGAGGATATAATGTCTAACTATGTTCAGATAAAAAGAGCAGGTTCGGTATCAAAATGCTTATGCCCTTTTCATTCTGAAAAAACGGCTTCATGCACTATTTATTCCGATACGCAAAGCTTTTACTGCTTTGGATGCGGTGCCGGCGGAGACGTCATAACCTTTATTATGAAAATCGAAAACCTCGACTACTTTGAAGCTGTAAAGATGCTTGCTGAACGCAGCGGTATACCGCTCCCTGAAGATTCCTCACGGGGAGACGATACAGTCAGAAAAAAGCAAAGACTTTATGAGATGAACCGAGAAGCGGCTAGGTTTTTCTTTAATAATCTACGCTCTCCTCAGGGAAGGGTTGGACTTAAATATCTTATTAACAGAGGTCTGAAGCCTGAAACTATCCAGAAATACGGTCTGGGCTTTGCTGAAAATAAGTGGACAAGCCTTAAAGAGCATATGCTTACAAAGGGATTTTTAGAGAACGAGCTTGTCGAGGCAAGTTTGCTTGGACGTTCCCAAAGCGGAAGGACGTATGACTTTTTCAAAAACAGAGTTATGTTTCCTTTCTTTGATTTAAGGGGTAATGTAATTGCATTCGGGGGCAGAACGCTTGACCCTGATGATAACAGAAAGTATCTGAATTCCAGAGAAACAATTGTTTTTAAAAAGAACAAAACCCTGTTTTCCCTTAACTTTGCAAAAGAATCTGCTTTAAAGAAAAAACAGCTTCTCTTATGCGAGGGAAATATGGATGTCATCTCAATGAATCAGGCTGGCTTTGAAAACACGGTTGCAACCTGCGGAACTGCCATAACCCAAGAACACGCCAGACTGATGTCGCAATACTGCAAAGAAGTAGTAATCTGCTACGATTCAGATGCAGCGGGTCAAAAGGCATCAAAAAAGGCTATCGACCTTCTTTCAGAGGTTGGTTTGCAGACAAAAATAATAAAAATGGAAGGTGCTAAAGACCCTGACGAATATATAAAGAAATTTGGGGCGACAAGATTTAAGCTTCTTATTGATAAATCGGATAGCGCCGTTGAATTTGAACTTAACAAAGCTAAAGCGGGTCTTGACATTGAAAACAGCGATATAGACCGTATTGAATATATCAAAAAATGCTATGATATATTTTCTCAGATCGAGAATGATATTGACCGCGAGGTATTCATAAAAAGCTATGTAAAAAGAATGAATATTTCCGAAGATAACGCCTTTAGAGAGGTCGAAAGCAGAATCAAGAGGCGGCAAAGCTCCGGCAGACGAAAACAGTGGCGGCAGCTTTATCAGAATACCGTCTCCCCTGCTATGGATTTAACTCCTGTGTCCACAGCTTTCAATAAAGAAGTAAAATGCGAGGAAGGTGTGTTGTATTACCTTTATCAGAACCCCGATGAGGCAGACTTCATAAGCAGAATTCTACCTGCTGAAAGCTTTGTTACAGACATCAACAGACGCATTTATTTAAGCCTACTTTTTAAGATAAAAAACGACCTTGATTTTTCTGTTTCGTCATTCAACAGCGAATTTTCTCCCGATGAGATGGGTAATGTAGCAAATATTATCGGAAGACGTCGAGAAATTCCTGTTGACAAACAAGTATTAACAGATTATATAAACGTGCTAAATTCGCATAATAATATTAATCAGCAATCTGCTAATGAAATGTCAGACGATCAATTGCTTAAATTCACCGAGAAAATGAGAAATGAAAAATCATAGTTATTTCAAATTTTATAAGGAAGTTCCTTATTTTAAATTTTTATGATTGGAGATTAGTGATTTACGATGGATAAAAGATTTATTTTAGAGAACCTAATGGAAAAGGGAAAATCTTCAGGAAAACTTTCCACAAAAGACATAACCGACGCTTTGGAAAAGCTGGACTATGATGTGGAACAAATGGATGCGTTTTACGATAATTGCGCAGCATTGAATATCGAAATTATCGACGACATTACTCCTGATGAAACACTTGACATCACTGCCAGCGATGATGAAAGCTCTGATGAATCTGTTGACATTTCCATATCAACAGAGGGAATTTCTATTGACGACCCGGTAAAAATCTACCTGAAAGAAATAGGCAGAGTTCCCCTGCTGACCGCTGAGGACGAGATTCAGCTTGCAGAGCAAATGGGAAGCTCAGATGAAGAAAAAGCGTCAGAGGCGAGAAAAAAGCTGGCAGAGGCCAATCTGCGTCTAGTTGTATCTATCGCAAAAAGATATGTCGGTCGTGGCATGAGCTTTTTGGATCTTATTCAGGAAGGCAATTTAGGTCTTATCAAAGCAGTCGAAAAGTTTGACTACACAAAAGGATTTAAATTCTCGACATACGCAACATGGTGGATAAGACAGGCTATTACAAGGGCTATTGCTGATCAGGCAAGAACTATAAGAATACCTGTTCATATGGTTGAAACAATAACAAAGGTAAAGAAGGTGTCATCACAGCTTCTTCACAAAAACGGTCACGACCCAAGCTCTGAGGAAATCGCTCAAGAACTCAATATGCCGGTTGAAAGAGTAAGGGATATTATGAGAATTGCTCAGGATCCTGTTTCACTTGAAACACCTATAGGCGAGGAAGAGGATTCTCACCTAGGTGACTTTATTCCTGATGATGAAGCGCCTGCTCCTGCAGAAGCCGCTTCAAGAACGCTTTTAAAAGAACAGCTCAATCAAGTTCTTTCAACTCTTACCGACCGTGAGGAGAAGGTTCTCAGACTTCGTTTCGGTCTTGAGGACGGACGTTCACGAACCCTCGAAGAAGTAGGTCAAAGATTTAACGTAACTCGTGAACGTATAAGGCAGATAGAAGCAAAAGCACTCAGAAAGCTTCGTCACCCTAACAGAAGCAATAAGGTTAAGGATTATTTGGATTAAAATCAGCTTACGGGCTTTTTAACTACATAACCCTTACAACACACAAAAGAAAGGCTCGGTTTTATGAAATACAACTCAAATAATTCAAATAATGCATATGATGATAATTACGAGCCTGATTATTATGACGATTATGATTATGGCAATAACGATACAAAATCAAATAAAAGACGCCGGAAAGGTCAAAGACGTAAAAGAATAGTCCTTTGGCTTATCACGCTCGGAATCTTAGCTATTCTCATTGACCTGATTATACTTCTCTATACGGGAAAGATTTGGTTTAACTCTCCTGCTAGAAAGGAATATCCCGTTCAGGGAATAACAGTATCGTCACTTCAGGGAGCAATAAACTTTAACGCGCTTGAGATAGAAAACGTATCATTTGCTTATATTAAAGCAAGTGAGGGAAAAAGTCTAAAGGATACACAGTTCGAGGCTTCGTGGAATAACTCAAAAGACAGCACAGTTAAAACAGGTGCCTACCACAAGCTTTCTTTTAGCGAAGACGGAAAATCTCAGGCTGAGAATTTTATTCAAACTGTTGGAAAAATTTCAAATGACGGGTATAGACTTCTCCCTGCAGTTGAAGTAACTAAAAGCGGAATGTCGCTTGCATATTCACCAGAAAAGGATACCGTTGTGAGTATATTAAAAGAATACTGCAAAGCAATAAAAGATGAATACGCAGTAAATCCGATCATAATTACCGGAGATAAATTCTACAAGGAATATCTAAAAGATGACTTTGCAGGATATAGGCTATGGATAATAGACCTTTTCTCAAAGCCTGATTCTATTAGCTGGAGTCTCTGGAACTACAGTCCAAGAGGAAAATTAAACGGCACGTCAAATTCAAATAACTATATTGATTTAAGCGTCTTTAACGGCGACAGACAGGATTTTGTTAAACTTCAATATTAAATATAATTTTTTAGCCCTTCAGAAATATTCTGAGGGGCTTTGCTTATGCTTAAAAAATTATGTTCTAAAGTATAGATATAAGTAATAAAATAAAAAGAGACAGCTTATAAGCTGTCCCCTTTTAAATTGAATATAATGTCATTACTATTTTGTCAATTCCTTGACGCAGTCGGCACAAACAAATTTGCCTTTGAATTCTGCAACTCCATCCTTGCCGCCGCAGAAAGTACATGAACGTTGGAATTTCTTAAGGATAATCTTGTCACCGTCAACATAAATCTCAAGCGCATCCTTAGGACCAATGTCATATGTCCTTCTCAGCTCAATTGGAATTACAATCCTTCCAAGTTCATCAAGTGGTCTTACAATTCCTGTTGATTTCATTTGTTCTTTCCTCCTAAATTCATAAAATAATAACATCCAAACTAACAAAAGGGAACTGTTGTCATTAACTAATTATTTAGAACCTAATCCCTTACAGTCACAGCGATGGGATTACTCCTATTGCAAGACTAAATGCAACCCGGCACATATTAATGAGTCGGGAACATGAGTGGTGGTTATATATTTTATTCGTTCTTAATATTAATTTTACCATAATACAAATTTTTGTCAAGCAAGTTTGCGAAAATGATTATAACTATTAACGAGGAGTACATTTTATGTCTACAATTGTGGCAGCTATTACTATTATATCCATAATCTTAGGATTTTATAATAATAATTTATATAATATAACAAATTCTGTTATGGTTAATACTGATAAATCAATACAGTTAATTCTAACAATTGCAGGAACGATGGCACTTTGGGGAGGACTTATGAATATTGTAAAAGAGTCCAAGCTTGATGAGAAAATCTCGGCAATGCTAAAACCGCTTCTTAAATCAATATTTTCTAAATTAAATCTAGGCGGTGAGGCTTATAAAGCAATAACATTAAATGTCACAGCAAACCTGCTAGGTCTCGGGAACGCTGCCACTCCGCTTGGAATCGATGCTATGAAAAAAATCAAAGCAGAGGAAAATTTAGAAAATTCGCCATCAAAAAATATGGCTTTATTCACACTGCTTAATACCGCATCTATTCAGCTTATACCCTCTACAATAGCAGCAATTCGATATTCACACGGTTCAAAAAATCCTATGGATATACTTCCGGCTGTATTGATCTCCTCGTTTGTATCACTTTTCTGTTCAATAATTCTTATAAAAGTAACCTGGAAAAATGAAAAGAGAAAAATAAAATGAGTGAATTTATATCAAATTACAAATTCTCTGATTTTATACTTCCGCTGATCATAACCTTTATAATAATCTACGGATACATAAAAAAAGTAAACATTATAGATTCATTTATAAAGGGTGCAATCAGCAATCTCAAAATAGCCGCAGAGATATTCCCATCGATATTATTGCTAATGGTTTCTATCGGAATGTTCAGTGCATCCGGCGGAATTGACCTTATAACTAAGTTATTATCGCCTGTAACATCGTTTCTCGGTTTCCCCAAAGAATGTGTTTCTCTTGCAATTCTGCGTCCGTTATCGGGAAGCGGAGCATTGAGTATGTTTGATTCAATCCTATCAGAAAACTCTCCCGACGGCTTTGCAGGACGTGTCGCAAGCGTTTTAATGGGCTCTACTGAAACTACATTCTACACATTATCAGTATACTATGCCGCATGCAAGGTTAAGCCTACTAAAAGAATTATACTCTACTGCCTGTTCGCAGATCTGGTCGGATTTATTATGAGCTCTCTTACTGTTACTATTATATACCATTAATTTATAAATTACAAGAATTTTTTACAATTTTGTCGATTTACCGAAAAATACTTAGTAATGATGCAATTAATTAAAGGAGAATTCTTTTGAAAAAACAAGGTTTTTTAATGGGATCGTTTATTCTGGGTATAACAATGCTTATAACAAAGGCTTTGGGAATGATATATAGAATCCCTCTTACTAATATCCTTGGCGGAACAGGCATGGGATATTACTCATCTGCTTATACAATTTTTATGCCCTTATATGCTATTGCCGCCAGCGGAATACCGTCGGCAATGTCAATGGTCGTAGCTGAGAGCTATGCCTTTGAAAGGTATAAAAACATAAGACGCATAAAGCACGTTTCCCTAATAGGATTTTCTTTTATATCATTATTGGCATCGCTTCTCATGATTATTCTCTCCTACCCCATTTCTAAATATATATCGGGAGATAGTAAATCGTATTTATGCGTTATAGCTATTGCACCAAGTATACTTGTGGGAAGCATTATGTCTGTATACAGAGGCTATTACGAAGGTCTGAGGAATATGCTCCCCACTGCAATATCAGAGATAATAGAATCAATACTAAGGGTTCTATTAGGTCTGGGAGGAGCTTATCTCGCAATATATATGGCAAACTCAAGCTACGCTAAAAACGGTACTGTATTCGGTCAAGTAATAAATGATCCTGCTGACATCTTAAATTATGCTACTCCGTACATTTCGGCATTCTCGCTTTTCGGAGTTACGCTTTCAACGCTTATTGCAACCATATACTGTGCACTTCGTACAAAAATTTCTGGTGACGGAATAACAAAGCAAATGATAGCCAGCGACGTTGTTACGGATAGAATGAGAACAATTTTTAAATCTGTATTATCGCTTGCTTTTCCAATTGCAGTCAGCTCTGTAATCACAACTGTGATCTCTATGATTGATCTTGCAACCATTCCGCCGCTTATTAAAAGGCTTCTTGAGAAAAACAGTAATATTGACCTGTTTCAAATAATAGGCAATCAGATTGACGCTAAGGATATCCCGAACTTTGTATACGGCTCGTTTGTTGGTCTTGCTCTTACTATTTTCGGACTCATTCCATCCCTGACAAGCATATTCGGAAAAAGTTCTTTTGCGAATGTTGCAACCTGTTACTCTAAAAAGAATATGCCTGCTCTCACTAAGAGTGTAAACGCCGCTATATTTTCAACAAATTTTATCGCAATGCCCTGCGCTCTGGGAATGATAATTTTAAGCAAACCTATTTTATCACTTTTTTTCAGCACAAGACCTCTGGAGGTTGCAATTACTGTGAAACCGCTTATGTATCTTTGTATAGGTATGATTTTTATATCCATTACTGTAACTACCTTTTCCCTTCTTCAGGCCGTTGGTAATGTAAAGGCACCGCTTAAAATTCTCACGGGAGGACTGATAATTAAACTGATATTAAATATTGCTCTTATGAGTATAGAATCGCTCAATATAAATGGTGCTGCAATATCTACAAGTATCTGCTATATGTATATCGGCATATGTGCTGTACGCACTTTTAAAAAATACACAGGAGTGAAATTAGACTTAATAACAACGTCTTTAAAACCTTTATTTGCAGGAATTCTGTCCTCTATTGTAATTTTATTTAGCTTTATTTTTGCTAATGAAAGACAAAATCAGGTTATTTCCCTACTATTTTCCATTATTATAGGTAGCATTATGTACATTTTATTTATGTGTTTATTGTCTGTTTTCAACAAAAATACTATAAAAAGCCTTTTTTCTAATACAAATATTTAAAAAACACTTGAAATTCTAATCAAATTAGAGTATTATAAATAAGAACTGTTAATCGTGCAAATGACGTTATTAATTAAAATTGCCTTGATTGTGCCGGCAAATTAGGCAGTGTCATACTTGGTTTTTATTTACATTATGTAATGATGAATGTTTTACTTATCCGATGTAAATACTTTGCAGGGTTATAGCAGATAAAATCCTTTTGGAGTTATTTTACTTATGGTCGATTTCAATTTTAAAGATAAATATACAATAGATGACTTAATTGAAATCGTTAGACTTCTGAGAAGTGAAAACGGTTGTCCATGGGACAAGGAGCAAACCCACAAATCTATTCGTATGGATTTTCTTGAAGAGGTTTATGAGGTTATTGAAGCCATTGATTTTGAAAGCGAGGAAATGCTTAAAGAAGAACTTGGCGATGTTCTATTACAGGTTGTATTTCACTCTCAGATAGAAACTGAAAAAGACTCGTTTAATTTTTCAGATGTAACAGATGATATTTGTAAAAAGCTGATTATTCGCCATCCACATGTTTTCGGTGAAGTTTCTGTTAATAGTTCGGAAGAGGTTCTAAAGAACTGGGACAGTATAAAAAAAGATACCAAAGGACAAGAAACTTTTACCGATACGCTTAAAAGTGTACCGCGTGTGTTCCCTTCCCTTTTAAGAGCTAGCAAGCTTGGTAAGAGAGCCTCGAGAGCCGGTTTGGATTTTAAAGATGCAGACAGTGCTTTTGTTTCACTTAAAGATGAGGTCGACGAATTATCTGCGGCTTTGAAAGCTGATAATACTGCGTTGATTTCAGAAGAAATCGGAGATGTTATTTTCTCGGCTGTAAATGTTGCCAGAAAGTTGGGTCTTAATGCTGAAGAGCTTCTAACTAAGGCAAATGAAAAATTTATTTCACGCTTTGAAAAAGTCGAGCAAATGGCTATTGGCAATAATGAAAGTATGCAGGATTTATCTGAGGACAAGCTGGACAAATACTGGAACAAAATAAAGGCAGACAAATGATTCAGGCTTAAAGAAATTTGCAGAAAATTTCTTTGCAATAGTCTTACCGAAAATCTTTCACTCGGTAAGAGAATAAAAAATTACTGGCGTTTGCCAATTTGGGAGGAAATTAAAATGACAAAGACTGAGCTTGTAAGCCTTATCGCAGATAAGGGAGACTACTCAAAAAAGGATGCTGAAAAGGCATTATCAACAGTTATTGATGCTATTACAACATCACTCAAGAAAGGTGAAAAGATTTCTCTCGTAGGATTCGGTACATTTGAGGTTCGTGACAGAGCTGCTAAGACCGCTATCAATCCTATGACCAAGGAAAAGATCCAAGTACCTGCAAAGAAGGTTCCTGCTTTCAAAGCCGGAAAAGCTCTTAAAGACGCAGTTGCAAAATAACTATTAAAATAATAAATTGCCTGTCAGTTTTCTGGCGGGCTTTTAATTTACAATATAACTGACAAATAATAAAACAGCTTTAATACAAGGCGGTGATTAATATGAGATTAGACAAATATCTGAAAATAACAAGAATTATAAAAAGACGCACAGTTGCAAACGAAGCTTGCGATGCCGGAAAAGTTTCTGTCAATAACAAGCCAGCTCGTGCATCATATGATGTTAAGATCGGTGACATAATTGAAATTAATATGGGACAAAAGCCACTTAAAGTAAAAGTTATAAGTATAAGCGACTATGTAAAAAAAGAAGACGCAACTGATTATTATCAAGTCATTGAATAGTCGAATAAAAATAAAACATTAATTTTCACTGTTATACATTATATACGAAATTTTAAAATGCTGTCAATCTCATAAATGGTCATCATCAAGATGCGTAGAGACAAATAGTTTTTTGATTATTTTTTAATTTCTTCAATAATAACCATTTTTTGTGCCAATCTATCTAATACCATTTGTGTTTATTCTCGACAAAGTATTTAATATTATTCTCATAACTTATTCGTATATTATTATTGAAAGTATCATCATTCTGTGATATATTAATCTTTAGCAAGAGGCAAATTCCCCCTTTAATGCGTTCGCATTGTGGCGCATCGGGATTGAATTTGTCTCTTGCTTTTTATTTTTAAGTTCCGTTATTCGTGTGTGTAAAATAGCTATATACTACACTTTAACAACGGACTGCCAATAGACACAAAAGCAAGCCAGACAAATAGTTTGCCTAGCTTGTATATTAGAAAGATAGAACAAAAAAAGATACAACTACTAACACGAGATGTAAACAAAAAGTCCACGCACTTACAAATGTGTGGACTGGATGCAACGTCACCGTTGCTGGAAAGGGGTAGCATTTTCGATCCCCTTGAGTTATCACTTGAACTATCACTTTCAGAAAAAAGTCAATTTCATAAATAAAACTGTTTTCTATTTTATTATAATTATAACATATTTTGAATTAGATTTAAATAGAGATTTACTGTTAATTTAAAATTATATTAGATTCCCCATCATCCTCATATATATTTTTCAAGATTAGCATTTTACCTTTTAGCAATGCATTATCAATTTTGGAATTATATTCTTTGTAGTCAATATCATTGTGATTTATTTTTTCTATCAAATCATCAATAAAATAATTTTCTGGAATAGATTCCCCTGCCCCTGATAACACATACGGGTAATGCGTACCTGTACCTTTTTTAAATTCTTTAATTTCTGTTAGAGTTATGTCAAAGGTCATCTCTGCACCAAAATCATAAATCAGTTTCAATTTATCTCCAACCTTTAAATCAAGTGTATTTAACTTACTATTGCAAGGTTCATATATATCATCATATTCGCCATTTGAAAATTCAAATCTCAACTCATTATACATAATACAAAACAAATGTGATCCACTTAACTCAAAACTTGCCATAATAGCATAAGCCAATTTTGCTAAAGTACTTATTGATGTTAATTCAATCTTTCTCCAAAACTTTTCTTCTAAACCGCATAATTTCACTTCAAATTCATATACAGATGTCTGATTTGGCATAGACTTACCTCCAGTTAAATTGATTGTTATTATTATACATCACTATGGATTATTTTTCAATAATTTCCGACAAAATTATATTTAATTTTATGTTATAGTTA
>CANPWR010000029.1 GCA_947584825.1 uncultured Clostridia bacterium
CCTGTTGCAACACGTTCGTTCGGAGCAATCGGTATATTTGCTATTCCTGAGATGGGACGTTTCTATCGTCATGTTCTGATCGAGGGTAACTTCCCGCATCACGGCGCTGTAGCATTCGGCCACTTTGGAAAGGCAATTTACAGCGTGTTCAGATACTTGGGCATTGATGAGATAGGCTTTAATCAGCCTAAGGGAATGCTCTATAAGAGTGAGAATCCTTTTAAATAAGGTTAAGTGGTAAAGACCTTAAATAAAAAATCAATAAAGTAACATTAAAGCCTCCCAAAATACTTAAATTTATTTTTGGAAGGCTTTTTGTTCAATAAAATAAGCTGTGGAGGAAAAAATGAAAAATACGACTAAGCTTCCTGAAGGATATGAGGAAATATATAAAATTGATTTAAAAAATGACCAAAAGAAAGCAATGTTTATATATATAATTGGATTTATCATTGCAATACTGATGATTATTATTGGTATGATATTTGTTCCTATTACGACGTTTTTTGATTATCCAGTATTTCTTTTTATAAAATTTTTAGTTATAATTGTAGGAATAATACTTTGCATTGTTTTACAAAGTCTATTATTTGTAATAATTTTGAAGTGCTTTGCTAAAACAATAACTAACATTGGATTGACTAATGGCTTTTCATATGTAGGAAGCGATATTTATTTTAATAAAAAGTCATATATTGCCATAGGATTTGCACCTATGATAATAATTATAGCTCTATTTCTAATAATTAACGTTATAGCAGGTATAGGATGGTTTTGGTGTATTTATATTATTCAGGTTTATTGTATTTCCAGTTCGTTTAGCCATATTTACGTAACATATAAAATTTCTAAACTTCCAAAGGATATATTGATCAAGGATAATGGATTATCTATGACAGTGTATTCAAATACACATAATTAATATATAAAAGCCACAGAAAAAATTATTTTTTATGTTATTTTTTAATTAATATATTGGTTAAAAAAATCAGTATATTTAAAGCTGAAATTGAAGTATAATAATATTAGATAAATGTCGAAATTAAATATTTTGTGTTAGAAAAAGTAAAGAAATAAATTATATGTGTTAAGTATTTAAAAGGGTTAGGAGAATATGAAAAAATTTATAAAAGAAATAAATTTTAAATTATTATCGTGCGTATTTGCAGGGCTTTTGTTATTTGTTTTACTGTGCGTTTCGATTTTGTCAATCTTATTAACAAGTAAAACAGAGCAGTCACCAATTGCTAAAAAAGTAAGTGCAGACAGCGTCTATGCATCAAGTGAAGAACAGATCGACATAAATAATTTTTTAAATACTGATATTGCGCTATCACTTCAGCCGAATACAAGCGGATTTAAGCTTGAATATACTGCTGTTCCAAACAGAACTGAATATGAAATTTATAGAAAAATAAAAGGTGAAAAAGGTTTTACCCTTATTGGAACAACTCAGAAAAATAAATATATAGATAAAACAGTTATAACAGGAAACATCTATATTTATAAGGTGAGAGCTGTTATAAAGCAAAAGGAAGGTCAGCTGGAAGGTGAATTTTCAAACAAGGTAAAGAAAAAGTATGTATGGTTTGATAAAAACAAAAAAATGGTTGCCTTAACTTTTGATGACGGACCCGGCAAGTATACAAATAAAATTTTAAAATGCTTGGATAAATATGATGCACATGCAACTTTCTTTGTTTTGGGATGTCAGGTTAAAGATTTTAAATCGGCTGTTAAGAAGGAAGATTTGATAGGATGTGAGATAGGAAGTCATACTTATGATCATTTGAACTTAACTGTTCTATCTAAAAAGGGTATTAAAAACCAGGTGAATAAAACAGACAAGCTTATCAAATCGTTAATAGGACACAAAGCTACTCTGTTGCGTCCTCCGTATGGAGCGGTTAACTCAACGGTTAAAAAGGTAATTAAAAAGCCTATAGTAACGTGGGATGTTGATACCCGTGACTGGGCAACAAAAAGTGCTTCTAAAACATATGACAATATTATCAAAAGCGTCAGTGACGGCGATATAATTCTTATGCATGACATATACAGTTCTACAAAAAATGCAGTTTTGAAAATCATTCCTGCACTTAAAAAGAAGGGCTATCAGTTAGTGACCGTTTCTGAACTTGCCGAATATAAAGGAATAAAGTTAAAAAACGGCGAAGTCTACAGAGAAATCAATTAGTTTATAAATAGTGAAAAGTCATTTTGGATTATAAATAAACTTAAAAGCCTGACGGCAGAAATTATTCTGTCATCAGGCTTTTTTGATTGACTCAAAACTTCTTAATAGTTTTCTGCTTTCACTTCAAAGTATGATTGCGGATGAGCGCATACAGGGCAAACTTCTGGCGCCTTTTTACCGACAACAATATGTCCGCAGTTGGAACACTGCCAAATAACGTCGCCGTCTTTTGAGAATACGCAGTCGCCCTCTAAGTTGGCAAGGAGCTTTCTGAATCTTTCTTCGTGTGTCTTTTCAATATCCGCTACCTTTTCAAATAAGAATGCAAGGTGATCAAATCCCTCTTCCTTCGCCGTCTTTGCAAATCCTGCATACATATCGGTCCACTCATAGTTTTCACCAGCTGCCGCATCCGTAAGATTTTTTTCAGTACCTGGCATAGTTCCGTCATTTATAAGCTTGAACCAGATTTTTGCGTGCGCTTTTTCATTATTGGCAGTTTCTTCGAATAGCTTTCCGATTTGCACATATCCGTCGGATTTAGCCTTTTTAGCATAGTAGTTGTATTTGGTGTAGGCTTGTGCTTCTCCTGCAAATGCAGCAAATAAATTTGCTTCTGTTTTCGTTCCTTTCAGATTTTTTGAATCGCTCATAATTATTCCTCCTAAAATTTTATTTTCAATCGGTTTTTAACCGATAGTTCCTAAGTTATTATTGGCAATTATAGGTGTGATAAACATTTGATGAAATTTAAAGTCTGTTTTTTGCGTAATTTATAAGTTCTTGCTTAACGTTTTGAAGTTTATTTTCTATAACAAGACTGAGAATTTCACTCAAAACCTTTCCTATATTGTTTCCTGTAAATCCAATTTCAATCAGGTCGTTTCCGTTTATTTCAAGATCTTTTAAAGTCAGCGGAGAACCTGATTCTATAACCTTTTCACCTATAATTTTCACGCTACGAATTATATTTAGCTTTTCATTTCGCATATATTCAGACTGTGCTAATGTATCTGCAATTCTTATTTTTATATAATCCCTGAAAAAATCCTTGCCGTAATTTGATATGAACTTCTTTACTGCCCTTTCATTTGCAGGAAATCTGTTATCGTGTTGGGCAATAAGTGAACAGATATACTTTGCATCCTTTTTAGAAAATTTGAGCCGACTTAATATCTTTTCAGCTATTTGCTTTCCGACTGATTGGTGGGTTTTAAAGTGGGAAATACCTTGATTATCTGTTTTCAATGTGTCCGGTTTGCCGATGTCGTGAAGAAGCATTGTCATACGAAGATACGGAAATGGTTCGATATTTGAAACAGAATGAGCTGTGTGTTCATAAACATTATAGCAATGATGGGGTGTGTTCTGAGGTGTTAAATCGCACTTTTTAAGTTCGGGTATTATAAAAAAGATAATATCTTTGTATTCTGTAAGAACAGACAACACATTTTCTCCTGAAAGAAGTTTCAAAAGCTCGTCTCGAATACGTTCATTAGAGATAAATTCAAGAAGGTTTGTTTTGTCAAAAAGTGCTGACTTAGTTTTCGGTTCTATTGAAAATCCGAGCGTAGACGCAAATCTTACTGCACGGAGTATTCTAAGAGCATCTTCTTCAAATCGTAAAGATGGATTTCCAACACACCGAATTGTTTTATTAATTATATCATTCACTCCGCCAAAATTATCTATCAGACCTGCCCTGCTGTTGTATGCTAGCGAGTTGACTGTAAAGTCTCGTCTTGAAAGATCCTCTAAAAGGTCTGAAACATATTCAACGCCTTGAGGATGACGGTGGTCCTTATAGCTGAAATCCTTTCGGAAGGTTGTTATTTCAATATGCATACAGTCAATAATAACGGTAACAGTTCCGTGTTTTAATCCTGTTTCAATTATCTTATATTCGCAAAATATCTCTTTAAGCTTTTCAGGATTGCAGTTTGTACATATATCCCAGTCAGCAGGAACTTTACCCATTACAGAGTCACGAACACAGCCGCCTACACAATATGCTTCGTAATTATTGGATTCAAGAATTTCTATAGCTTTTTCCGTCTGCTTGGGAATATTGATCTTATTTTCATATTTTATATTTTTATTCTCCGTTATCATTTTTAACCTTCTCGTTAAAATTTAATCTTTTCTAATTGTGCAAATTAAAAATACAGCTGTTAGTATTACATCGCAAAACCATATGCAATGATAACCTATAAGTTTTGATAAAACAGTTCCGATACAAGCGCCAATAATAAATAGCAGGATTATTCCCATATACTTAACACAACTGAAAAAAGCTTCCCTATTTTTGTGGTGAGTGTAATCAAAAAGATTTACAAAACAACTTCTTAAATTACCAGTACACATTGTAGAAGCATAAGGTACACCTTCGATTTTTCGGAAACTGTTTACCTGTATTGAGCATATAAAGGATATTGTTACATTTACTATCAAAGGCGAAACGCTTAAAGGTATAAAGCCGACTGTGAAAAGAAGTGCTATTTCAATTAGTATGACAAAATGCTCACACTTTATAAACATTTTATCTCTAAAACTTGACTTTATAATTTCTGTTATGTATACACCCAAAGCAAAGGCAAGTATTGGTATTATATGAAGTCCTGCTTGATAGAAATCTCCTTTTGCGATATTTACAGCAAGCAAAACTATATTTCCGGTTTGAGCGTTTGCGAACACTCCGCCTCGCAGAATATATGTATAAGCGTCTAAAAATCCGCCGACTACTGCTAACAGTCCGCCTGTTAGAAATAATTCTTCAGATGAAAATTTCTTTGCTTTCTTATCATACGTTTTTATATGTTTATTTTTCATTACTTCACATTCCTTAAATACACTATGAATATTTTTAATAAACGGAATACTTTTCACATTTAAAAGTAAATAAATATTTTATAATATTGTGTTAAAAATAATTTATATGATTGATTTACACAAATATAAAAAATTTATAATGTTTTTTAAGCGGATCTACCTGCCTTGCATATCCGCTGTAATAATGGGACTTTTACAAACTTGCCTTGATATTCCGCTATTGTGCTTTATCGGACTGGTTCCATTGTGTATAAGCGTTATCAATGAACACAGCTTTTCGGTTTATATTATGAAACTTGCAGCTTTTGCGGTTTTGTATAACATAATTAATTTTAGCTTTTTAATAAAAGTAGTCGATATGATAAGCGTTCCAAGAATGGTCGGTATTGCCGTTTCTGTTTTGGCAATTTTATTGATATCTGCTTTTGTATCTTTGATATTAGTTTTGGTAATGTCTGTGTTTCAAAAAATCACAAAGGGCAGGGTTTTAGATTCATTTACATTTGCCTTTTTATTTGTTTTCGGCGAGTATTTAATGGAAATTATTCCGTTAGTTTCATTTCCTTGGTCAAGGATAGAACTTTCATGCATAAGCTTTACACCGTTTATGCAGGTTGCGTCTTTGTTTGGCGGGAGAATTGTCGGAATTATTATCGTTTCAATAAATGCTCTTATTGCTGTCGGGATAAAATCTAACGCATATCGTAAAAAAGCTTTCACTTCATTTGCGTCAGCCGTACTTATTTATCTTATCGTTTTCTGTTTTGGTATGATTAATATTAATTCCGGAATAAAAACCAACAATCAGACAAACAGTGAAAATATAAATGTGCTTGTTGCACAAGGCTCTATTATGGGAGTTGAAAAGTGGGAAATTGCTAAAAATAAAGTCTTTTTGGAGTATGATGATATTTTAAAGAGCGTTGACCTGAATCAAATCGACTTAGTTATTATGCCTGAAACAGCACTGTGCGAGAATATAAATGAAAGTTCTGTCACACCTTATCTGAAAAGCATTTCCAAAAGAACTGATACAGTTATTGCAACAGGAAGTTTTTATTATGACAGAGCTAACGATAAACGGTATAATACTCTTTCGTATATCGATCCTAATTCAGACGAGGTTACGTCTTATTTTAAACAGCGTCTTGTTCCATTCGGTGAATATGTTCCTTTTGGGAGTGTTTTGTCGAAAAAGAACAATCTCGAACCCGGCGATTATAATACTCCTGTGAGTATTTCACTCGGTAAAACAGCATCGGTTGTGTGCATTGAATCAATATATTCTTCTATTGCCAGAAAACAGGTTAAGGACGGCGGTCGGATAATATTGATAAGCACGAATGATTCATGGTTTGAAAATACTGCCGCAAGAGAACAGCATTTTCGGCATTCAAGGCTCAGAGCAATTGAAAACGGAAGATATGTTCTCAGAGCTGCAAATTGCGGAATCTCAGCAGTAATAACCCCATATGGAGAGATAACTGATTCATTGACCGGCATCGATACAGGTAAAATTTTATCAAGGGCAAGACTAATTTCAAAACGCACCCTCTATTCAATGACAGGAGATCTTTTTTGGTGCGTTTCTCTGATTATTATTTTAGCAGGTTTGAATAAAATGATAAAGCAGAAATATAATTACAAATTTCTCAATAAGATGTAAACTTATACAATGTTTCTTACTCCATAATAAGCAGTTGAGTAACGAAGAAAGTTTAATATTGAATACTTGTTCAAAACTAATAATATCATAGATTAATGAAAAAAGCTATCTTTTTGTATAATAATTAAAAAATGTGCAATAATATCAACAAGTTCCCCAAAGGACTTTAAAGGCATTGCAATGGCGCAATGCCTAAAAGGGCGAAGATTTGAATTAAAAAAACGGTTAGTTTGTAATGTCATACATTCAAGTCTTTTGTCCAACAAAAATGGTCATAGCGTGAAAAATATATATTTCACGCAGGATTTGTGCCATATAAGCAGAACTCAGGGGACAATAAATTCGCTGTCATTATTAGCTTTGGTACAAAATCCAATAAGGAATGGAGGATTTATATGAAGAAGTTTATTGCAATGGGCTTAAGTCTTGTAGTTTGTGCTATGATGTTTGCAGGATGCAGTGACAATAAAAACAATGATGAGAAGGCTTCAAGCAACGACACTACAACTTCAAGAGAAACAGAAACTACAACGACCACGACTGAAAGAGACACAGACAGTACTGATACTTCAAGAACAGATGATCTTGGAAGTGATACAGACGATTTAGGCGACGACATTAAGAAGGGCGTTGATGATGCAATGGACGGCGCTTCAGATGCAGTTTCTGATGTTGTAAGCTAAATCTAAAGATACTCGTCACATATCATTACAAACCCGTTTACCCCTTTAATTCGCAGCTTTAATGCAATGACGCTTAGAGTCTGCGAATTTTTTTTGAAAAAGCCTTGAAATTTGGATTTTTTTGTGCTATACTTTATGCATTGACTTTATTGGAGGAAAAAATTATGACTAAAGTTGAAATTATTAGCGGTATTTTACTGTTAATCTCGAGTATATTAATCATTCTTGTAGTTCTTGTTCAGGAAGGCAAAGATCAAGGAATGACTTCTGCAATAGGCGGAGGACAAAACGATTCTTTCTATTCGGGAAATATGGGAAACACTCGTGATGCAAAGCTTTCTAAGCTTACAAGGGTTTGTATGATAATCTTTTTTGTAGTAACGCTTGTTGTTAATTTCATAACTTACCGTTAATAGTAAAGTTATCCCCTGCGTAATAAAGTTGCGCAGGGTTTTTTCATACATAAAAAAGAGTTGTATACAATAGTAGTGTGAAGTCAAAAGGATAAAGACAGTTAATAAGCAATTTTATGTCTTAGGAGAATATATGGGAAAGAAAAAACATAAGTCAAAATCAAAAAACGATAAACTAATTAAAGAATATACTGATAAAATTATTCGTGTGCTAAAGGAAAGCGATGGGCCTGTTTCTTACAGTAAGCTTACGAAAAGATGCGGAGAAAAGAATTTTAATTTTCAACTTTTTGCAATTTGTATGAAGCAGCTTAAAAAGAAAGATAGGGTCAGAAAAGTAGAAAATGGGTTTACTTTGACTGAAAAAGTAGCGCTTATAAAATGCGAGGTAGTTAGGCTCAAAAAGAAACACGGTTTTGTTCGTGACTGTGAAACGAATGAAGAGTTTTTTGTTCCGGGCAGGTACCTTTTGGGTGCAATGCCAAGGGATATAGTTTTGGTGAGACCTTACAGGGGCAGAGGAGAGCTTGTCGAGGGCGAGATAGTTGAAATACAAAAGGAGAATTTTTCTAAATTTACGGGTGTTATCGTACTTGAAAACGGTGAATATAAAATAGAGCCCGATAAAATATCAAAATGCACACTGGAATTCAGTAATACGCTGGGAATAAAATACAAAGAAAATGATAAGGTTATAGCCGAAATAACCAAACGCGGAAAAACCTACAAAGAACATAAATGCGAGCTTGTTTTAAACTTTGGAAGCTCACTTAAAGCATCATCGTGTGCAATGAGTATTCTTGATATAAACGGGGTCACACCGGTTTTTCCTGACGAGGTTATCAGTGAGGCTAAGATCGTTTCTGATGAAAGAAAGATAAAACTTGAAATTAAAAACCGTGTAGATTTAAGAGATATACCGATATTTACTATCGACAGTGCAGACACTAAAGATATAGACGACGCTATCTCTGTAGTTAAAACAAAAGACGGTTTCGAGCTGGGAGTTCATATTGCGGATGTCTCTCATTATGTAAAGGCTAAGTCTGAACTCGACAGAGAAGCTTTTGTCAGAGGAACAAGCGTTTATTATGCGAACAGGGTCGTTCCAATGCTGCCAATGGAACTGTCAAACGGAATATGTTCTTTAAATCCGCAGGCTGACCGTCTGGCTTTTTCATGCATAATGAATATCGATAAAAACGGGGTCACTCAAAGCTATAGATTTGTAAAATCAGTAATTCGTTCAAGGGTAAAGGGAGTATATACAGAAATCAACAAAATAATTTCAGGAGAGGCAGAAGAAGAAATCAGGGAAAAATATTCTGAGGTTATTGATACTATTCCTGTTATGTTAGAGCTTTTTGAGATTCTTGATAGGAACAAAAAAGCGAGAGGCTGTCCGAATATCGAAACCAGTGAAAGCAAGCTTATTATAAACGAAAAGGACGAGTGTATCGGTGTTGAGAAAAAGACAAGGGGTATAAGCGAAGAAATAATTGAGGACTTTATGCTGGCGGCAAACGAGTGTGCTGCAAAATTCGGAACAGAGAATAATCTTCCGTTTGTATACCGTGTGCATGAAAATCCTCCTGAGAATAATATTGAACATCTTTTTAAAGAACTTACAAAGCTGGATATTCCATTTAACTCAAACGGTGATGTTACGGCAGGATTTTTAAAGGATATTCTAGAGCAGACGAGGGAAACGCCTAAAGCCGTTGTAGTGAACACTCTTGTACTTAGAAGTATGGCAAAGGCGAAATATTCTGTTGAACCTATAGGACATTTTGGATTGGTCCTTGATAATTATGCGCATTTTACATCTCCCATCAGACGCTATCCCGATTTAACTATTCACAGAATAATGAGCGACTATCTGGAAAATCCAAATCTGCCTGGGATAATGAAAAAATATAATAAGTTTTCGTATGCGTCTGCTGACAGGTCAACGACACAGGAACTTGTTGCGAAAACGGTAGAACGCGGTTGCGAGGACTGTTACAAAGCCGAATATTTAAGCGGACATATAGGGGAAGTATTTGACGGGGTTATAACATCTGTAACTGATTTTGGATTTTTTGTGGAGCTTCCTAATACCTGTGAGGGTTTAGTGAGAATCGAATCGCTTCCTAGCGGAGAGTATGATTATGACGGTTCGATGATCCTAAGAAATAACTTGACAGGTCAAAGCTTTAAGATGGGCGATTCTGTATCAGTTAAGGTTGTTAACACTAATGTAAGTTCCGGAAAAGTTGATTTTGAGTTGAGTGAATAAAAATAGGAGTGGTTGTTTTGAAAAAACAACATCAGATTTCAGTAAAGGCATTTAAGGCTGAAGGCTTTATTGAAAAGTATCAACGGTTGGTAAATGGAACAGTTCTTCCATATCAGTACAGTGTGCTTAACGATAAAGCTCCGAATACTGAAAAAAGCTATGTTATTAAAAATTTTATAAACGCAGGGAGATCTATTAATGGTGATACAAACCATGACGGTTTTTACGGAATGGTTTTTCAGGATAGCGACGCAGCAAAGTGGATAGAAGCTTCCGCTTACTCTTTGTCAAATTACCCTGACAAAGAGCTTGAGAAAACAGTTGATGAGCTTATTGATATAATTTCAAATGCGCAGGAAAGCGACGGTTATTTAAACACTTATTATACAATCAAGGATAAGAAAAAACGCTGGACAAATCTGTTGGAGGGTCACGAGCTGTATTGCAGCGGACATATGATGGAGGCGGCTTGTGCATACTATGAGACTACGGGAAAGGATAAGCTTCTCAATGTCATGCTGAAAAATGCTGAGCATATATACAAGGTGTTCATTACTGACGGTCATGAGGGATACCCCGGACACCCGGAGGTTGAACTTGCGTTGCTGAAGCTTTACCGCACAACAGGCAATAAACATTGCTTGGAGCTTGCTAAGCATTTTATAAATATTCGAGGTGTAGATTCTGATTACTATAAAAAAGAGAAAGAAAAGCGAAGTTGGACCGTCTGGGGAAACAATGCTGAGGATAATAATTATCAGCAAAGCGGTATGCCTGTCAGGGAAATGAGTGATGCAGTCGGTCATGCAGTAAGAGCAGTTTATTTGTATACCGGTATGGCAGATCTTGCGTCGTTAACTGGGGACAAGGAATTGTTTTCAGCCTGTCGCAGGCTGTGGGAAAGTATTACTCAAAGGCAAATGTATATAACAGGGGGAATCGGCTCAACAGTAATAGGAGAGTCGTTCAGCGTTGACTACGATTTGCCCAATGACACCGCTTATGCTGAAACCTGTGCGTCAATTGGTCTGATGTTTTTTGCTTCAAGAATGCTTGAAAACGATATTAACGGAGAATATGCTGACGTAATGGAACAGGCTTTTTATAATACGGTTCTTGCGGGAATGCAGCTTGACGGAAAACGATTTTTCTATGTAAATCCTCTTGAAGTTATACCTGGCATTTCTGGAGTTTCTCCTACACATCGACATAATTTGTCTGTGCGTCCCAAATGGTATGCCTGCGCTTGCTGTCCTCCGAATGTTGCCAGACTGATTTCCTCAATTGCTATGTATGCCTACGGAGAAAACAGTAACACGGCATTTTGCCATATGTTTGCCTCAGGCAAGGTTTCATTTGAAAATGGTATGAAGATACATTGTAAAACGTCATATCCGTATGGTTTTCGTGTTACATATGAAATTCAAAACGGCGGAAAGCTTGCAATAAGAATTCCCCATTGGAGCAAAACATTCACATTAAGTGTCAACAAAAAGAGTAGTAATGTAAAACCGATAAAAGGTTATATTTATCTTGATGTTTCTGACGGAGACATTGTAGAATTATTACTTGACGATATGCCGAGATTTGTATATGCGTCTTCAAAAGTTCCTGAACTTACGGGACGTACTGCTCTTTGCAGAGGCCCGCTTGTTTATTGCTTTGAGGGAGTTGATAATAATGGTGATGTGTTATCTCTTTCTCTTAAAAGAAACGGAAGGGTAACTGTTTCAGACGCTGATGATTTCTTAAACGGGGCGATCAAGCTTAGAGTTGAAGCGGTTTACACACAGCCAACAAATAAGCTATATTTAGATACACCACCTGTAGAAAAGCCTTGTACGGCAATTGCTGTACCTTATTATACTTGGGGAAACAGAGGAGAAAATCAGATGCGTGTGTGGATGAATGAAATTACTTGATACAAAAAGAGCGTTCAGAATTTTTCTGAACGCTTTTGTGTTTATAACCGTTTTTCTTGTTTTTTTGTATCTTTGTAAACCTGACGTTTGTCAATGCTAAACTATAAAGCAAATTTTATATAGTCGGCAGAGAATGCAGATTCACCGTTGCTCTTGCATCTAGGTACTAGTCTGCCGTTGTACGAAGTAAACACATATTACATAACTTCTAAAGGCAGAGAGCCATCGGCAGCTCGCCGGTTAGTTGTAATAGTATCCTCCGTCGTTGCTGTCGTTGCTGAAATTATTATTCTGATTATATTGCGCATAGCTTGTGTAAGTAGGCGTGCTTTCAGAGTAATCATTGTAATAACTGCTTGTTGAAGTGGATTCAGGAAGAGAGCCGGAGATATATCCGCTGTATACATATGCGTCGGTCGAGCCGTTGAATGAAATTCTGTACCAACCGTTTACATTTTCATAAACTGTAACTTCTCTTCCGGTTGCAAGTTCACCGATCTGTTTATAGCTTGAACCCGGTCCTGAACGGACATTTACACTTGAGCTTACGGTCATTACTGTACCTTGTTCGTTATCTGTATTGTTATTATCATCATATTCATTATCGTTATTTTCATTTTGTGATGAGTCGTCATTTTGGGATTTAACAGTGACAGGCTTTGTCGTAGTGTCGGTGTGAATTCCTAAATTTGAATCAGCAACAAGCATACTGCTTGCAGAACTGCCGCTGCCGGGTAGAATCGACTTTGTAAATATTACAATCACAATAATTATCAAAATAAACATTCCAACAAAAATAGCTAAACCTATAAGGTTGTTCTTTGAATTGTTGCTTTTTGAGTTGACGTTATTCTTTTTTTTACTGTCCTGCATTAAAATCGCACTCCTATAAATACATTATTACTCTATTATATGTTTGGCTTTTTTTAATAATAAAATTCATTAGTACAGTTATAATATATTATACGATATAAATGTATAAAAGTCAAACTGAAATTACATATTATCGCATATATTATCATATTTAACAAAACTTAGTCTTAAAGCTTTAGGGTTATTTATTATTCTGCATAATGATGAATTTTTTGAACCTTTAAAAATCATTTTTAAAAGATATATTAGATTCTTATTAGTTCAATATAAAAAATATGAATAATTGTACAATAAATCTTGCAAAACAGTGTTAAATATTTAACAATTCAACTATTGACAATATTATGGATTATTAGTATAATGATATTTGTGGAAAGTTGGATTATTTCAACTATGATACCTATTTATGAGAGGAGAATATTATGGCTAGTTTAACTAAAAACCCAAATGTTAATGCGTGGGTTGACGAAATGATTGCATTGACGAAGCCGGATAAGGTCGTTTGGATCGACGGCAGCGATGAGCAGCTTCAGTCTCTGAGAGATGAGGCTATATCAACAGGTGAAATGATTAAGCTTAATGAAGAAAAGCTTCCGGGCTGCTTATATCACAGAACTCTTCCCAATGACGTTGCAAGAGTTGAGGACAGAACATTTATCTGTACAAATACAAAAGAAGAAGCAGGACCAACAAATAACTGGTGCGACCC
>CANPWR010000030.1 GCA_947584825.1 uncultured Clostridia bacterium
GAGAATGTCTTTCTCGGCAGAGCGCCGTCTTTAATAACGGTCGGGAAAAGCTCCGATTTAAGCATATCGGGAAGTATAAACCCTACGCTGTTGTCAGTCTGAGCAAGCTTTTCCAAAACCTCTGTTCCGTGAATGTAATCCACTTTTCCGCCATTTTCTTTTATATAATCGTCTAATACTGCTTGCAGTGAACCTACAGTAAGATTTGAAAGAGGCTTTCCGATATATAATTCCTTTTTAACACCCTTGCAAACGTATGTAAATGCCTGACCCGAACCGCTGTCCGTTTCAGTCAGTGAAAGTGTAGATTTAAGACTAGCCAGCAAGTCGTCGCAATCAACATCTGTGACAATGCGGTGGATAGCCTCAAATTGCAGAGCCTCGCTGTGGAGATTGACTATCTCAACTAGTGCATATCTTGCAGGGTGAGAGGACATATCTTTATCAGGATTGCTCGCTTTAAGCTCTTCATAATACGCTTTGGCTGTTGCAAGTGAGTGGTTTCCGTCGCCCATAGCAAAAAGTAAAACAGGAGTGTCAGATAAGCCGTACTTCTCATTAAAAGCGTTTTTGTCACCAAGAGCCGTTAATGCACTGTCTATAGTATCCTTTTGTTCGTCCTGAACAAGATAGCCCTTTATGCTTCCGCCGTTTTTCATAAGGGGAAAATCGTACAGCTTTTCCATTGAGCTGACCTTTTCTCCTATAGGCTCGATCACGGTCTTGTTTTCATCGTCTATCAGTATCATTATGTGCGGCAGTTCAAGACCTGCGCCGCGTCTTACCTTTATTCTCGGAGGTATTCTCTCGACAACTGTTGACTCGGTCGCGCGGACAGGTGAGGAACTTCCCTTTGAGTAATCGTATTGTTCGAGATCTATCATTCCTATCAAACCCTGACGAAGTATTCCGTTGCTTTGGATTCGCTCGGTGTAGATATATGAATTTTTGTACTCTTTAAAAATATCAGACGAAAGATACTTATTCATCGTCTTATGTATGTTTTCTATTCTTGATTCAACATCGCTGTCCGAAAGATAAATCTCAGGCAGAATCATATTTAAAGTAGAAATTTTATCTCCTACGATTTTCTCGACATCCTTCCAGTAATCAGGCTCGCTTGTATACTGGTCGCAGGCAACGACCGACCAAGCTGACATATCGGTTTTCTCATTTGGCAGCAAAATATCCGCCGGCTTAAAAGCTGTTGACATAGTGTGTTCTCCTTTATAATTAGTATTTTATCTTTCGCCTTTATGTACAATACCTGTCTTATTGAGTATCAGAACAATAAGAGGTATAAATATGATCTGAATTGCTATCCCGGCAAGTACGTTTAAAAACTCTCCGTTTATAAACATATCAGCTGTGTAAACCCTTCCCTCGTAGCGGAGCGTAAAATAATATACAATGTAGAATACTGTTCTTCCGCTGAACATCGAGAGCAGCAGGGAAACATAAACATTTTGCTTTAGCGCCTTATAGAGAAGTCCGCAAAGTACACCGTAAGCGCAAAGCTCGACGGCTGTTGCAACACCGAGCGGATACATATCCATTGTTCCGAAAATAAGGGAATAAAGAATAGGTACTAATGCTCCAACAACGCCTCCGTATCCCGGACCGCATATCATTCCGCAAAGCAGAATAGGAAACTCCATAGGAAGCAGTCCTGTTCCGAACAGATTAATTCCGCCGAAGAACCAAGGAAATAAAATTCCCAATACTCCGAGAATGACCGCTAAAATAAACAATTTTATATTAACTCTCATTTTATCACCATTTTCTATTGAATAATTTTCTTCATTATACAAAATTATATCATACACAGAAGATTATTTCAACTGATTTTTATTCGTCTTAAAGAGTAAGGCTTGCTTTTTTTTCAAATTATGGTATAATGGAATTATAAATTAAAGAAACGGAGAATTTGAATGAACGAACTAAAAGGTCTTATAGACTGTCATACACATACATATTTCTCGCCCGATTCAGACGCAGATCCTGAACGAATGATCGAGAGGGCGATTGAGCTGGGACTTGATGCTTATGCAATAACCGATCACTGCGAGTGCAACCGCTGGTTTGGCATAGATTACTATGACGCAGAGCCTAACGAGCACGATACATACGACTTCGGGAAGAATTTCGACAAATCGCTTGACTGTATAACAAAGCTTAAGGAGCGTTATGCAGATAAAATAAACCTTGTCTGTGGAATTGAACTCGGTCAGGCAACTCACGATTTTGAAATTGCTGATAAAGCGGTTGAGGATAAACGCCTGGATTTTATTATTGGATCACTGCACGAACTGCCAAATCGTCCGGATTTTTGCTTTATAAATTACAAAAAATATATGCGAAGAGAACTATACAGGCTGTTAGATGAATATTTTCTTGAGATTCTAAAACTCTGTAAGTGGGGAAAGTTTGACGTTTTAGGTCATATTACTTATACCCTAAGATATATCGATGGAGAGTACGGAATAAAAATTGACATTTCGAAATACGATGATATAATCGAAGACTGCTTTAAGATTATTATTCAGAATTCTAAGGGAATAGAAGTAAACACGTCTGGATTGAGGCAGAAGTATGGAAAGCCTTTTCCTGAGTTTAGGTATATAAAGCTTTATCACGATTTGGGCGGAGAAATTATCTCTCTCGGCTCGGATGCACACCAAGTTGACGACTTGGGAAAGGGGATTGCCGAGTGCATAAAGATCGTTAAAAGGGCAGGATTTAAATATTTGGCTTACTTCAAAAAACACAAACCTGAGTTCGTGAAAATTGATTAAATGAAAAAACCTACTGATTTTCAGTAGGTTTTATTGTTTACTTAGTTTGTCAAGAAGTAAATTGCAGTAATCTTGATGATCAAATGCTTCATTCATCATTAGAGCCTTTTGTCTATATCTCTTCTCTAAACGTCTTTGCTTCTTGCATTTAAATATCTAGTCCTTGCTGCTAAGCTCGCCATTGCACAAAGCAAACAAATAATCAAACTTAAATAGGCGACAAATCATCCGGTGTCACGCCAGTTAAATCAAATGGCGGAGTGTATTCCTCCTGTGCAGATGAGCGCTCCTGTATATAACCCCTGAAGCCATATTGTTCAGCTCTGTTTACTACCTTTTCGTATTCAAACGTAGTTATGCGCCTGTTAAGTTCAGGAAAGTTCTCACAAGCTGCTGTAGGAGTAAACTGGCTCATTAAACTGAGCAGGAAATTGTACTTTGTCAAAAACCTGCACTCATATAGCCAGTCAAGTATATCAAGACTGTCGTGGTAACAGCCGGGCAAAACAAGATGCCTTATTATAAGTCCTTTTTTGAGAATTTTTAGTTCGTCGTCTTTGATTCCTCTGTCCCAAACAAGCTTCGGAACTTGCCTGTGCATTTCTTCCAATGCCTTGCACGCCCTTGTAAAGTAGTTAAAGCACGAGGAATATTTTCTCGACAGTTCAGAGCTTTTGTATTTTAAATCGGGTAGATAAATGTCTATATATCCGTCAAACAGCTTTATAGTTTCTACCAACTCATATCCTCCGCAGTTCATTACTATCGGTATATCAAGCTTGTGTTTTACCATATCAAGCGATTTTAAAATCTGATAGGTATAGTGTGTGGGAGTTACAAGATTTATATTTTCCGCACCCTGTTCTTGGAGATCTAAAAAAATCTGCGCCAAGCGTTCACAGGAAATTTCCTTGCCTTTCCCGTATGTGCTTATTTCGGCGTTCTGACAGAAGACGCATCTTAAATTGCAGTTTGAAAAGAAAACCGTTCCGCTTCCTCTTTCTCCGCTTATGCATGGCTCTTCCCAGAAGTGGAGAGCTGCTCTAGCTATGACTACATTATTATGATTTCCGCAGGCTCTGCAAAAGCCTGCGGAAACTTCTCTGTCGATATTACATTGTCTGGGACATAGATTACAAAGTTCAGACAATTTTAATCACCGCTTACCGACGCTTCGGCAATTACGTTTGCGACCAAGTGAGATGGAAGCTGTTCGTATCTCTCCTGTTTTAGTGTGAAGCTGCCTCTGCCCTGAGTCATCTGACGAAGAAGCATAGTAAAGTCGCTCATCTCGGAAATCGGTACTTCGGCGATGACCTCTGTCATACCCTTTTCGGATTCCGACGGGTTCATACCGAGCACTCTTCCGCGTCGCTTGTTCAGCTCGCCGATCATATCGCCTGTGTTTTCATCTGGCACGTTTACATTCAATGCACCGATAGGCTCTAAAAGTACAGGGTCAGCCTGAGCAAGACCTTCTTTATAAGCTATGGTAGCAGCCATCTTGAACGCCATTTCAGAAGAATCAACAGGGTGATAAGAGCCGTCAACTAGGATAGCCTTCAATCCTACAACAGGGAATCCTGCTAAGACGCCCTTTGAAATGCATTCCTGAAGGCCCTTTTCAACAGCGGGGAAATAATTTTTCGGTACTGCTCCGCCGAAGATTTTCTCTTCAAAAATAAGTTCATCAGAAACGCAAGGCTCAAACTCGATCCACACGTCTCCGTATTGACCGTGACCGCCCGATTGCTTTTTATGTTTTCCCTGAACCTTTACTTTCTTTCTGATGGTTTCCCTGTAAGGAATTTTTGGAACGGCAAGTTCAATGTCTACTCCAAAATCATTTTTTAGCTTAGAAAGCGCAGAACCTAAATGCTGATCGCCAAGACCCTTTATAATTTGCTCGTGAGTAAGCTCATCCTGATAGTATTCAAGGGTAAGGTCTTGTTCAAGCAGCTTTGAAACAGCACTTGAAATCTTGCTTTCATCGCCCTGAGCCTTAGCCTTAACAGCCATTGGATAACAAGGCTTTGGCAAATCAATAGCGTCAAACTTCACAACTCTTGATGCGTCGCATATAGTATCATTTGTGTTTATATCCAGCTTTGTTGCAACTACAATATCTCCGCAGTTTGCTTCACTAAGTTCGATTTGCTTTTTGCCGACAAGAGTAAACAGCTTTCCTATTTTTATTGCGTTGCCGTTCGAAGCGTTTACAGCGTCGATACCTGTTTTGATCTTGCCCGACATAACTTTAAGGAACGACATTTTTCCTACAAACGGATCAGCAACCGTCTTAAACACAAATGCACTTAACGGTTCAGACATATCACATTTAACTTCAACAGGAGAACCATCCTTATCGGTTGCAACAGCAATTTCTTCGTCTTTTGAAACAGGAAGAAGAAGAGAGATCTCTTTCAACAGCATATCAATGCCTGCCAAAGTAGCGGCTGATACACAGGTAACAGGAGTTATAATACCCTCGTTCATACCCTTATGGATACCGTCTATAAGCTCTTTTTGTGTGAAAGCTTCACCGCTGAAGAATTTTTCAAAAAGCTCTTCGTCTGTTTCAGCAACAGCCTCTGATATTGCTTCTTTCAATCCCTGCAAACGGTATTCTATCTTGTCACCCAGTTCTGATGTAGGCATTTCTGTTTCAACGGCGTTTCCGCTGTTGTCATACTTATAAGCCTTCATTTCAATGAGGTTTACATACGATACGATTTTTCTGTCTGCTATCACAGGTACAACAACAGGGCAAACTGTAGGACCGAACTCAGACTTTAAATCAGTTAGAACATTGTAGAAGTTTGCATTTTCAGAATCAAGTTTTGTAACAACAAACATTCTCGGCTTTTTCATAGCAACTGCTGCCGAATATGCTTTGTGTGTTCCTACATTTACTCCTGATTTTCCCGAAACGGTTATCATAGCTGTATCACAGGCGGATATACCTTCTATCATTTCGCCTGCAAAATCAAAAAGTCCGGGAGTGTCTAATATGTTGATTTTAAAGCCGTCCCTTTCGTAAGCTGAAAGAGATGTATAAACAGATGATTTTCTTAAAATTTCTTCATTTGTATAATCAGAAACGGTATTACCGTCAGCAATTTTTCCAAGCCTTTCACTTGAGCCGCTTTTATAAAGCAATCCCTCGCAAAGAGAGGTTTTTCCTGAGCCTGCATGACCGCAAAGCACTATGTTTTTGATTTTTTCATTGTCATATGTTTTCACTTTATATCTCTCCATTCAAACAGATTTGTAGCATATTAGATATTTTATACAATATATATTACTACTAATAATGCAATTATATACTATTTCACTATAAATTGCAAGTGATTTTCAAGAATATTTGTGGAAAATTAAAAAATCGCTCTGCAATTAAGCAAAGCGATTTAATGTACTATTTTATTTAACTTTAACTTTCTTTATTTTTTTGCTCCAGCTTCCGCAGACTTTTTGAGTTTTGCCATTAGAGTCCTTATACTCAGCGTATGGTCTTACTCTTACATAGTAGGTTTTATTGCTTTTGATTTTTCCGCTTTTGATAACCAATTTATTCTTAGTAACAAACTTGTCATATACAGTCTTTTTGAATTTTTTACTTGCAGAAACCTGAACCTCATAACCCTTAACCTTTTTAAGTTTTTTCCAGGATACGTTTATCTTTTTCTTTGACTTGTTTACAGCTTTAAGCTTTTTGATTTTTGCTTTCTTTATAGACTTTTCTGCCTTTTCCTTATTCTTATTTGCATTTTCGGTTGTTGGTGTTGGTTTAACATTGGTGGCTTTAGTCACAGCAGGTTTTGTCGTTGACGGTTTAGTTCCATTCGGTGTAGTTGCTGATGTTTCGTTAGATAAAGGAGTATTTCCTTTTTCGTAATATAATATATCTCCGTTTTCATCGTATTTATATTTCTCCCAGCTTCCGTCACTGTACTCAGCTAATAGGAGATAGCCGTCTTCATTGTAGGAATTTTTCACCCAAGTTCCGTCGTTATACTTTGTATATATACAATTTCCGTTTTTATCATAGGTGTTATCTTCTGAATATCCTTCACTGTCTTCATAGTGTGTTACATTTCCGTTTTCATCATAATCTGTTTTTTCCCAGTAACCATTTGCGTCAATAGTATAAACAATATTTCCGTTTTTATCAACTTCAATTGAATAACCGTCACTGCTTTCTGTTAAAATATGTCCATTCTCTTTATATTCGTAAGTTTCCCAATAGCCTTCGCTGTTCTCATGACGGATAACATTTGCATCATCGTCATACTTGAATTTTTCCCATGTTTCATCAAGATAGGTGTAGGTCACCTCTTTGTTGACATCATCATATTCAACGCTGTATCCTTCACCGTCACTGTTTTCATAGTATGTTTCATAACCTTTTTCATTATATTCGTAATCTTCCCAGTAACCGTCGTCGCTGTCCTCTCTGTGTTTAGTTTTTATGCTTCCGTCGTCAAAATAAGTATAAGTCCATTCTGATATATATATATTGCCGTCGCTGTTTTCATAATATATTTGGTCTTCGTTATCGTTATATTCAAACTTCTCCCATGAGCCGTCACTGTATTCAATATATGTAACGTTTCCGTTTTCATCATAGGTGTATTCAGCATCTCCAAAAAGATCATCAATAATATCACGTTTAATAGAAGTTCTAACAGCGTGCTTACTGATTTTCTTGAATGTTTTTGCTGTTTCTATAGTTTTTACAGTATTTTCAGTATTTACTGCATTTACAGACGGTACTGCTCCTATAAGGCTCATTGTCATTGCAATGGATGTCAATAAAATCATAATCCTTTTTATCATAATTTTTCCTCCAAATATTTGATTTCTATACATTTATTATACATCGCTGATAAAAATCGGTCAATAGATTTTTTCATTAATATCAATAATTATATGTACACCATTATTCTCCGAACTTTATAAGCTTCATAAACGCTCTGTTTTTTTCTAAAAGCTTAAATAGTATAACTCCTACCAATGTCACACATACAAGCTCTCCGAGAGCAACCTGACCCATTGACAGGAACAGAGGTAGGTCAAATACATATTTAAGTTCTAATCCTACTAAAACTCCGTTAAACACCACAGGCGACAGAGATGCTGTAATTAAAGATGCGGTCAAAGCGAAATTTTCACTCATACCGAATTTATTTGCAAAAAAGCTGGGTAGATGATTTGAACACAAGACTATTACAACAACGGCAAGCAGAGTTGCGAATGTTCCAACAATCATATCAATCGCGCCGACAGTGCTGATAATATTAGCAATAAGACAGCCTACTACCATTGAATAGCAGTATTCTTTTTTGTAAAAGCATAGAAGTACCAATGCCTCTGAAATACGAAACTGAATACTGCCATAGGCAAGAGAGCCTAAAGCCATTGTCACTGCGACATACAAAGCCGCTGTTACTGATAAAATTGCAATTTTTCTTACACTTAGATTTTTCATATACACTTTCCTTTCTGCTGTTAGAGACAAGAGCAGGGCTAAGCCTTGAACGCAATCTGCCTTTGGAAAGTTAGTACAATGTATTTACTTTGTACAACGGCAGGCTTGTACCTTGTAAAATAGATAAAATCTTGCTTCTTGCTGTTAATTGCATCTAATCTCTAACCTCTAAAAAACTAAAAAGGGCGTACCACAAGGATACGCCTTAATCTCAATATTATCCCTGTTTTTATTAACGAGTGGTAACTAGGCTACACTCGGTATTAATTTAACTTATAATTTACGCTTTGCCTATTGAGCCGAAAAGCTCCATTTTTTCCTTTACGGTTTCTTTAATAGCTTCAAATCCCGGTGCAAGGAGCTTTCTCGGGTCAAAGCCTTTACCTTGTTTATCCTTGCCTTCTTCTATATACTTTCTTGTGGCCTCCTGAAAAGCAAGCTGACATTCTGTATTTACATTTATTTTAGCAACTCCCAAAGAAATTGCCTTCTTTATCATATCCTCGGGGATTCCTGTTCCTCCGTGAAGAACTAAAGGCATATCTCCTACCTTTTCCTTAACAGCAGCAAGAGTTTCAAATGAAAGACCTGCCCAGTTTTCAGGATATTTTCCGTGAATGTTACCGATACCTGCGGCAAGCATTGTAACCCCTAAATCAGCTATAGCTTTGCACTCGTCAGGGTCTGCACATTCGCCTGCGCCGATAACGCCGTCTTCTTCTCCACCTATCGAGCCAACCTCTGCTTCAATTGAAAGACCAAGCTTTTCACACTCGGCAACAAGCTCTTTTGTCTTTTCAATGTTTTCCTCAATAGGATAGTGCGAGCCGTCGAACATTACCGAGCTGAAGCCTGCCTCGATACAAGCTTTTGCTCCGTCGTATGAGCCATGGTCAAGGTGAAGCGCAACAGGTACTGTGATACCAAGCTCTTCTAACATTCCTTTTACCATTCCTACGACCGTCTTATAACCGCACATATATTTTCCTGCACCCTCTGAAACACCCAGTATAACAGGTGAGTTCTGCTCCTGTGCGGTAAGTAAAATAGCTTTAGTCCATTCAAGATTGTTGATGTTGAACTGACCAACTGCATATTTACCTTCCCTAGCTTTGTTTAGCATTTCCTTTGCCGAAACTAACATAAATATTGTACCTCCAAATTAAAATTAATATAACAAAGTTATTATACAATATTTTTCTAAAAAATGCAACTAGCGTCTCTGCGGGCAACATAATTTGACAAGGTATTCATTTTTATTTATAATAAATACGAGAGTACTGTACATGAACGGTAGGCGGTTTTCTCCCCGAAATGGGGGAAATTTGAAAATCTACGATTTTCAAATGCGAGTTTTATGCTTTTCGGACAATGTCCGAAATTTTGCTTCGCAAAACCGCACAAAACATCGGATGGCAATTATAGAATTGTTTTTATATAACCGAGATTATCACTCTAGCTTTTCTTATATTTAATAAGAAAAATTAGAAGCTTTTTTAATTTTACATAAAAAAGAACAACCGCCACTCATCCAAAGTTCGGTTGTTCATCAACTAAACAAAGGGAGAAACACCGCCAAGGCAATTTAGTTGCCCATGTACAGTACTCTCTTTTTACATCTATATTATAACATATATTCTTCATTTGTCAAGCGTGCATAGATAAGAATTTCCTGCTTTTAGATATTAGACATTAGCCTGCCGTTGCACAGAGTAAATACATTTTACAAACTATCCAAAAGCAGCACTGCGTGCAGGGGTGAACCCTCGCCGGCTCGGTGGCTAGTTACCAAAGCTGATGCCTATATCCCTTGCTGTCTTTATAAGCTGGTCGTCAACAGGGACAAACTTTGTTTTTCCTGCAACATCTTCGAGCTTGTTTTCGGTAACTATGTTGTTCTTCATTGCAACGGCATAACCGTACTTATCCTGCTCAATTAAATTTGCAGCGTGACAGCCGAACTTTGTTGCCAAAACCCTGTCGTAAGCCGACGGACTTCCGCCTCTCAGCATATGTCCCGGAACGCATACCCTTGTTTCAAAGCCTGTGTTCTGCTCAATCGCTTTGGCAATTCTGTTTGTAGCAGTCGTTTCTCCTGCCTCTGCTCTTCTTCTTGCACGTTCTTTTTTCTTTAGTTTTGCCTCGTCTTCGTCGTAAGCTCCCTCTGCAACGGCTAATATTGAAAAAGCGCTTCCTCTGTTCGCACGCTTTTCAACAGCTTTGCAGATTTTCTTTATATTGAATGGTATCTCAGGAATCACTATTATGTCTGCGCCTCCTGCTATTCCCGAATACAGCGTGAGCCAGCCTGCTTTGTTTCCCATAATTTCAACAACCAAAGTTCTTCCGTGAGAGTTCGCCGTAGTGTGAAGTCTGTCAATAACATCGGTGGCAATGTCAACGGCAGAGTGAAAGCCAAATGTGACGTCTGTTCCCCATATGTCATTGTCTATGGTTTTTGGAAGTCCTATAACATTTAATCCCTCGCTTGAGAGAAGATTTGCCGTCTTGTGAGTGCCGTTTCCGCCAAGCGTTAGAAGACAGTCGAGCTTTTGCTTTTTGTAGGTCTGCTTCATTGCTTTTACTTTGTTTACATTATCCTCCTCGATGACCTGCATCATTTTGTAAGGCGTTCTTTTTGTACCGAAAATGGTTCCACCCTGAGTGAGAATACCCGAAAAATCAGACGGCGACATCAGCTTGCACTGGTTATTGATAAGTCCTGAGTACCCGTCTTGAATGCCGATAATTTCAACTCCATCAATGCCGAATTTCTGATAACAAGCCTTAGCAACACCTCTGATGGTCGCATTAAGTCCCGGACAATCACCTCCGCTTGTTAAAATACCAATCCTTCTAGCCATAATACTTCACCTTTTTAAGAATACTTTTGTTAATTATAGCATAAAAGATTCTCAAAGACAAGAATAATACAAATAATTACACAAACATTCTAATATGTATAGTATTATAGCTTTTATTTTAAGGGAGTGACTAAGTTGTTCAAAGTTATTTCTGCTAAAAAAATAATGAAATTGTTTTCATTGATTTTATCGGGAGCAGTGTTAGTTTCTGTCTTGGTTTATGCCGGCTCTGCTTTTGCAGAAAGTATAAGAGGGATAAAGCTGCCTATTATAATGTACCATTCAATTTTAAAAGACGAAAGCAAGCAGGGGGATTATGTTCTTTCACCTCTGGAGCTTGAAAGCGATATGCTTTACTTAAAAGAACACGGCTACACACCGATACTGTGTCAGGACCTTATTTCTTATGTATATTCAGATAAAAAACTTCCAGAAAAGCCGGTGATTTTAAGCTTTGATGATGGGTGTTATAACAATATGTATTACGTTCTTCCGCTTCTGTCGAAGTATAATATGAAAGCTGTTTTTGCAGTTGTGGGAGCATTCTGTGACAAGGCAACAGCGGAAAACGATCCGAATCCGAATTACTCATATATGTCTTGGAAAGACTGCAAGGACGCCTACACCAGCGGGCGGGTGGAGATTGCCTGTCACTCGGATAATTTTCACACTATAGCTAAAAGGGTTGGTTCTAAGAGAATGGGTAATGAAAGCTATGACGATTACCGTTCGGCTTTTATGTCAGACACACTCAGCTTTATGGATAAGATAAAATCCAACTGCGAAATAGTTCCTAATACATACGTTTACCCGTACGGTGCAATAACTGACGACAGCACTCAGTTTGTTAAAGCCTGCGGATTTAAGGTCAGCTTTGGGGTTGAGGAAAAGATGAACTATATATCAAAAGACGAGGACTGTCTTTATCGTCTTAATAGATACAACCGAGCCAGCGGAATATCAACTGAGGATTTTATGAAAAAAGTGCTTGATGAATAATGGTAAAATAAATATGGCTGTACATTTTCTTACTTGAAGGTGTACAGCTTTAAGTTCTTTCATATTTTATAACCTCTTTAACTCGGCAGTCGATCACAAAATATTTTTCTTTGGTTTCATTGTTTTGAGAAACTTCATCAATGCTTGATGTTCCATCTCGTCTGCTTCCTCGTGCATTTTCAAAGTCTGCCTCTGTATTTCTCTTATTTCTTCTTTTGTAAGTTTCCTGGATGTTTTCTGTTCCTCTGATGAAGATTGGGTCTTGCCCTCTTTCGACATCGTTTGAGTATTCTGAGTATCCATCTAATAATTCTCCTTTCATTCTAAATATATCGTTAAATACCCTTATATTAATACTTTTGTAATACTATTATAAACTCATTCTCCCTTTTTTGCAAATTTGCCTTGTACTTATAAGTGTTTTTATCCTTTTCAAAATTTCTTCGTATATATATTGACATATATATCATCTTTTGATATAATTTTAATAAGAGAACCGCTCTTATCGAAAGATAAAGGCAATTGGAGCCCAAACTCTTTCGATAAGTATGCAGTTCTTTTTTTATTTGATGTATACTTATTCGTATATTATTATTGACATCTACATCATCTTTTGATATAATACTATTATAAGAGCTGCCCTTATTGAATGTCGAAGGCAATTGGAGCCGGGTTTCATTCAATAAGTCTGTAGTTCTTTTTTTATTTTAATTTTTGAATATCAAAAATATTTTTTCTTTATTTGTTGACAATATTATCTTTTTGTGATATACTGTTATTAGAACCAGATTGATTGACTAACGGCAATTGGAGCCTATTAAGTCTCAACCAATCATTGGTTCTTTTTATTTTTTTCTTATTTGTTGACAAAATTATTTTTTATGATATACTATTATTGGCAGATAAAGTTATTGACTTGAACGCACTTCGGTCCGTTCTCGAAACTTTATCTGCCATTTTAATTTTAAGAATATTTTGTTCTCTTTTAATTGACAATATTATCTTTTTATGATATACTGTTATTAGCAGATGAAGTTAATGACTTATTGCGATTTTTTAATCCCAATTCGATAACATCATCTGTCTTTTTAATTTTAGAATATATTATTTCCTTTTTATTGACAATATCGTCGTTGTATGATATATTGTTATTAGAACCAGATTGGTTGACTAACGGCAATTGGAGCCTATTAAGTTTCAACCAATCATTGGTTCTTTTTTTCCTTATTTGTTGACAAAATTATTTTTTTATGATATACTATTATTGGCAGATAAAGTTATTGACTTGAACGCACTTCGGTCCGTTCTTGGAACTTTATCTGCTATTTTAATGTAGCCTTTAGGCGTAAAAGAAATCCCCCAGTTCTACTACTGGGGGAAGAAAAAAAGCTTTAGCGAGAATAAGACGG
>CANPWR010000031.1 GCA_947584825.1 uncultured Clostridia bacterium
TGGGAACAACAGGGCTCGAACCTGTGACCCTCTGCTTGTAAGGCAGATGCTCTCCCAGCTGAGCTATGCTCCCAACTTAGCGCCTTTTAATCAGCGACTTGTATATTATACAACATCATATTTTATTTGTCAAGACTTTTTATAATATTTTTTATCTGTTCTGATGAAAAATTGTATTTCTTATCACAAAAATGACAGCAAACCTCGGTGTTATCGTCGTTTGACATGCTTTCAAGCTCAGTTTTGCCAAGGCTGATCAATGCCCTTTCTACCCTACGTCTGCTGCAATCGCACTTGTATGCAACCTCAAAATCGTCTAACACATTGGGTTCCAGTCCCTCAAGAGCCATCAGCGAAATATCTTCTGCAGTTTTTCCGCTGCTCAAAAGCTGTGTAACTGAACTCATACCCTTTATATTGTTTTCTATTATATCGATTGTTTCCTCTGATGCAAATGGTAGAATCTGTATAAGAAATCCTCCTGCACATTTCACCGACAAATCAGTGTCAACCAGAACGCCTAAAGCACAAACACTCGGCGTCTGCTCGCTAACCGCAAGGTAATTTGTTATATCCTCTGCAATTTCCCCAGAAACAATAGGCACCTGTCCCGAATATGGCTCTTTTAGTCCTAAGTCCTTTACAACGCTTATAAACCCGTCTTTTCCAACTGCTCCTGCAACATCTAATTTTCCTCTGCTGTTTAAAGGTATCTCAACTATGGGATTGGCTACATAGGATTTAACATTTCCATAGCTGTCCGAAACAGCAATAAGATTGCCAGCCGGTCCTTTTCCGTTAACTCTTATTGTAAGCGTGTCGCTCTTTCCTTTAAGTCCGAAACCTAAAAGAGACGCCCCCATAGAAAGCCGTCCTAATGCCGCTGTGATTACAGCAGAGGTCTTGTGAATTCTCTCAACTTCTGAAACTATATCTTTACCGTCAATAGCACTGCACACAACAGATGCGTCCGCAGATATTGACCTAACTATTCTACTCATTTTATCCCTCAATTATTACCTGTAGACATTAAATTACTTTTTAAAAACATATAATATACGCTCGCTTTTCTCGTTTGCCTTACTATCTGTAAAATCGTCGAAGCTTTCTAAATACTCAAACCCCGTACCCTTGGCAAATTCCTTTACAGCGTAACTCTCACAGGAAATTTCAGAAAACTCTTCCTGATACCTCTTATAATTATTATCATCAATCTTTTCAAAAAAATCAAGATAAATGTCTACTCTGTTATCCTCATTGTTATACTCGTTTTGCCATACACAATATACACTGTCTTCATCGAAGACATAAGCATTATCAGACAAAATATTCTTATGCTTATAAGGAGTGTTCATATCAAAAATAAATAATCCGCCGTCTGTAAGATTATCATATGCGTTTGAAAAAGCCTTTTTTATTTCATCAAAGCTTTCAAGATGATTCAGGCTGTCAAGCATACATACTATTACATCCGTCTTTCGTTCTCCAAGCGACCAGTCAGTCATATCTCCGAAAACATATTGCATACCCAGTCCTGAATTTAACTTTTTACTCTGGGCAATAGACAGCATTTCCTGGGAAATATCAACTCCCAGAACATTAAAACCAAGCTTTGTAAGCTCCATACTCAACGAGCCTGTTCCGCATGCAAGATCAACCAGATAAAATGCGTCAGAAAAATGTTCATTTACAATATCATCTATTTTCTGTGCAATTTGTTGATAATTAACGTCTGACATTAATGTATCGTAGTATTTTGCAAAAAACGTGTAATTATTCTCCATCATTTTTCTTTTCCAATCTTTCAAATACAACCTTATACCCGTCACTACCGTAATTTATCGAACGGTTTACCCTGCTTATTGTAGCTGTCGATGCCCCTGTAGCATTTACTATATCACTGTATACAAAATGCTCATTCAGCATCTTTGCAACCTGAAAACGCTGAGACAAGGATTTCAACTCAAGAATAGTACATAAATCCTCAAAGAATGCAAAACATTCGTCTTCGGTTTCAAGACACAGTATAGCTTTGAACAAATCGTTCATATTTTTGTCTCTAATGCCGTCTTTCATTATGATCCTCCGTTCTGCGTATGGCTTTACGCAATTAACTATCAACACAATTTCACGCTTTACTGCGTGAATATGTTATATTTATATATTAACACATTAAAACACAAAAGTAAAGAGCTAAAATAAAAGCAACTAGATTTAGTTAAAGTAGAAAGGTAATACCGCTAACAAAAGTATAAAAAAATCCACATACTATAATTAGTATGCGGACTGTATACAACGTCACCGTTGCTGGAGCTGCTACCCGGATTCGAACCGGGGACCCCTTCCTTACCATGGAAGTGCTCTACCTACTGAGCCATAGCAGCATTAACAATTTAATATTATATACGAATAAGTTACAGTTGTCAAGAGCCTGTATAATAATTATTAAATTTTTAATTTTTAAACTATTACACAGCTAATTATGAATAATTTAAGAAATTTTGTAAAAGTGCTTGCAATTTCAAAAGAAATCTGTTAAACTAATATAGTTGCAATTTAAATAAGGATAGAAGGAGGTGCAGTCTGATGGCAAAGTGTGATTTTTGCGGAAAAGGTGTTACTTTCGGAGCTGCAGTATCTCACTCACACAGAAGAACAAATAAAGCATGGAAGCCTAATGTTAAAAGAGTTAAAGCAATTGTAAACGGCACTCCTTGTCACGTTCATGCATGCACAAGATGTCTGCGTTCCGGTAAGGTAACAAGAGCATAATTCAATAGCATAGGAAACTATATTAAGACAGCCGATATTATAGTCAGCTGTTCTTTTTATTTAAAAAACATCCGCTAAGCCCGGTTGCTTGCGGATGTTTGTTTTTATGATGTTTATGACGCTTTCTTTACATCAGCCTTTTTTGCCATACTTTTCCCAGAAGTGGTCATTTCATCTTCTTGGTTTATTTCAGATGTACTCACACCACTGCTAGATTCAGCTGCCTCCTGACTCTTCGCAATCATATCGTGGAAAATTATTGAACTTGATATATTCATTCTGTTTTCAGCATACTGACTTCTCTCAAGAATATATGATTCATCTACGACATCGTCATTATACCTTTCTAACAGCTTCTCAGACGAATAATTTTCCCTGTCTTTAATCAAGAAGCCCGAGCTGTCTTTAAGCTTCGGCAAACCTTCTGAATAATCGTAAACCTGATTGCACGGAATAGAAGTTACCATGTTCTTATACTTCTCCAAATCAAAGTACTCCTGCTTTGAATTTGAATAGTATATACTATTTGTAATAAAGTTCGCATTTGGAAAAACTACAATATTGTCCTCCGCATAGCTGCTGAACAAATCGTGTCCCAGTGCATATTGGTTCTCAAAACCCAACATATTTCCGAGAGTAGGCAATGCGTCATACATTCCTGCAATCTTTGTTATTTCAACCGGTTTATACTCTTTATGGCCCTTAGTCCAAATTATAAACGGAACCCGTCGATTTATATTATAGCAATATTCGTCAACTGGGACATATCCCTCGTCACCCTCACTTAAAACAGTTTCTGTATAAGGGTCATAATTAAGATAATAGTTATATTCGCTTTCCTTTATTTTAGCATCATGGTCGCCATATAGGACAATTACTGTGTTATCCAGAAGTCCCTTTGAATCCAGTTCATCTATTAACTCGCCTATTGCCTCGTCTGCGTAATGTACCGACTTAAAATAGCTTCCCAGCTTCCTGCCCTCCAAAAACGGTGCCGATGCTTCTTCATACTTTCCGGTTTTTTCGTCATACCGTTGATACTTAAAATCGACCTCATAATCGCTGTGATTCTCAATGTCAGTAAACGGAGTATGATTTGTAAGCATTATCATTGTTCCGTAAAACTTGTCGTGCTGCTTTGAAATCTGTTCAATTATATCGCTCGATTGTCTGAAAAATGATTTATCAGACAATCCTAAACCGATAGTCTCATCAATTTCATAGTCGGTTGTGTAATTATAAAACTTATCATACCCCAGAGATTCGTGAAGCTTTAATCTATTCCAATAAGAGCCGTTGTTTCCATGCATTGAAAATGTGTAATATCCCTGCTCCTTTAAAAGTTTTTGAATTGACATATAAGTTCTGTCACAATAGTTTATGGCAACTGTTCCGCTTGAAGCAGGCATAAGTGAAGTGCTGAAAGTAAACTCAGAGTCAGAGCTTGTACCAACACTTTCCTGTGCATAGAAATTAGAGAAGTATATGCCCTCTCTTGCCAGCTTATTTAAATTCGGAGTAAGTTCTTTTCCGTTGATTTTTGTATCCATAGTAAACTGCTGAATACTCTCTGCGTGAATAGTTATAATGTTTTTTCCCTTAAAAATATCCGTATAATCATTATCATCACTTACAGGATCTGCTTCTTCCTTGTCATCATAAAAGGCATGAAATGTGTCGGCACTTTCCTGCTCTCCAAACAGGACATTAAGCTGTGCATTTGTACTTGTTACAACGTCACTGAATGTATATGTGTAAAGTCCAAACGCAGATAAAACATATTCCCTGTTCCATGAATTTCTAAGTCTTGAAACATCAGTTCTAGTCAGCGTTGTAGCAAAAATACCGGCAAATATCAAACCTGTAACCAATGTACCTAAAGCAGTCCTTCTTGAGCTTTTTTTGTTAATTTTCTCTAATCTCTCAAAGTAATGAGTTTTCTTCTTTCTCAACAAAATATAAACTGCTATATAGATTAATATCGATAATAAAAAGACAAGATCTTTAGCCTCTAAAATACTCTCTGTTACAGCATCAAAAACGCCTCCAAGCTGTGACGCTGTAGATAAAAGTGATACCGATATAAACGACTTATAATTAGTATAGTATATTGAATCAGCCATCGTCAGTACAGAAAATATACTTATCCAAATTATATAATACACAAATCTTTTTTTCGGTTTTATAAAATAACCGAACAAACCTATTATCAATATTACTGCAATATCCGCAAGCATAGGCTTTATTGAAAAATAATTTTTAACTGTAAAAAAACGTAGTACTGTTGAATTAATTAATAATAGAATAACGTATGTTAAAAATAAAATATTATCTTTAATATATTTTATTACTCTGTTTTTTATTTTAATAATAATATTCTTTACATTTCTGGATTTATTTTCAGCAGATACATCATTCAGCTTTGTTGAGATCTTTTCTTCCACTTCGGCTAACCTCCAGCCAATAACACATTTTATCTGTAATTCTATAATATTTATACTAATTTAATATTATAGCAAATCCCGCTTTTCTTGTCAACCGGCGGCTCGTCAGTTGACAAGCTAAAAAATAAAAGTATAATAATATCATATCAATTTATTAAGGAGTTTCTATGACTTTACAGCAATTAAAATATATAATAACCGTTGTAAAATGCGGTTCAATAACCGAAGCAGCAAGACGTCTTTATATTTCGCAGCCCAGCCTTTCAAACTCGGTAAAGGAGCTTGAAACTGAGCTAGGGATTGAAATATTTAACCGCACTGCAAGAGGTATTTCGCTCTCATCAGACGGCGAGGAATTCCTTTCCTATGCAAGACAAGTCATTGAACAGACTGAACTTCTTGAGCAAAGATATAAGAATAAAAAGCCTTCAAAACAGCTTTGTTCAGTTTCAACTCAGCACTATGCATTCGCAGTGAATGCTTTTTCAAATCTGATAGACAGACTTGATTCGGACGAGTATGAGTTTACCCTTCGTGAAACCCGTACATATGAAATTATTGACGACGTTCGCAATTTCCGAAGTGAGATCGGTGTTTTATATATCAATGATTTCAACGAAAAGGTTATGCGGAAGATTTTTTCTGAAAGCAGGCTGGAGTTCCACTCACTATTCACGGCTAATCCGCACGTCTTTATCAGTTCTGAGCATCCGCTTGCAAAAAGCAAATCGGTCACAACTGACGATTTAAAAGACTTCCCTTTTCTTTCATTTGAACAGGGATCTAATAATTCCTTTTACTATTCAGAGGAAATTCTAAGCACAGTTCCGAGAAAAAAGATTATCCACGTCAGCGACCGTGCAACGCTGTTTAATCTTCTTATAGGTCTTAACGGTTACACGATATGCTCGGGAATTCTCAACAGTGATTTAAATGGCGATAACATAGTTTCTGTTCCGCTTGATACAGATGAAAGTATGACTATCGGCTATATTACTAACCCAAAAATGAGACTCAGCCGCTTTGCAGAGGATTACATCACAGAGTTGAAAAGGCTTATTTCAGACTGCGGATATGAGATGATTGAATAAAATAAAAATACTGCTGTACTGATTAATTGGTACAGCAGTTTTTTATTTACACTAGAAAATTATTAATTTATTTTTCCAATACATTTTTTCTTGACAGCTTTGCAGCCTTCACCAAGTTTTCAAGACTAGGAACTGTTTCCTCGTTACCTCTTGTTTTCAGTCCGCAGTCAGGATTTATCCAGAGCTTTTCCTTTGGTATCTTTAAAAGCATCTTTTCAACAGCAGAAACAATTTCGTCAACCGACGGAATTCTAGGTGAGTGAATGTCGTAAACTCCAGGACCTACCTGCGTTCTGAAATTATTTTCCTTAAGCGAATCAAGAATGGTAAGATCAGAACGTGATGCCTCAAATGTTATAACGTCAGCATCCATATTGTCAATATCCTTGATTATGTCGGTAAATTCGCTGTAGCACATATGGGTGTGAATTTGAGTTTCAGCTTTAACACCGCTGTGAACAAGTCTGAATGCAGGAATTGCCCAGTCGAGATAATCAGATTTCCAATCAGATTTTCTGAGTGGAAGCTTTTCTCTAAGAGCTGCCTCGTCAACCTGAATAATTTTGATCCCGTTAGCTTCCAGGTCAATAACCTCTTCACGAATTGCAAGAGCGATCTGATAAGCACACTCTTTAAGAGAAATATCCTCTCTCGGAAACGACCAGTTGAGAATGGTAACAGGTCCGGTAAGCATACCCTTCATAGGCTTTTCTGTAAGGCTCTGAGCATATGCGGACCACTTTACTGTCATCGGCTTTGCCCTTGAAACATCTCCCCATACAATCGGCGGCTTTACACATCGTGTTCCGTATGACTGCACCCATGCTTTTGAGGTGAATATAAATCCGTCCAGACACTCTCCGAAATACTCTACCATATCGTTACGCTCAAACTCTCCGTGAACAAGAACGTCTAGACCGATTTTCTCCTGAAGCGCTACACATTCTTTAATTTTCTGTTTATTGAAAGTCTCATATTCCTCTGCAGAGATTTCTCCCCTTCGGAATTTTGCACGGTTTTGTCTAACATCAGCTGTCTGAGGAAATGAGCCTATTGTAGTTGTCGGGAAAAGAGGAAGACTGAATACTGTCTTTTGAATCTTCTCACGCTCTGCAAATTCAGGAAGCCTTACGAAATCATTTTCGCTTAATGCAGCAGTTTTTTTCTGAACTTCTTTATTGTCACAATCCCTGTCTTCACTAAACAGTGCAGCATTTGTTTTATATTCTTCAGTCTGAGATGGATTTTCACTGCTAAATATCTTTTTTAGCTCATTCAGCTCTACCAGCTTTTCCTCAGCAAATGCAAGGTGCTTTGTAAAAGATTCATCGAGTTTTGTTTCACTCTTTAAAGTATACGGACTGTGCAGAAGTGAGCAGGATGTATTGATCACAATTTCTCCGAAATGACTTTTCAACTTGTCGATAATGCCTGTTGTCTTTTCATAGTTGTTTTTCCATATATTCTTTCCGTTTACTACTCCTGCAAACAGAACCTTATTGCCGTCAATTTTATCTGCAATATCAAGTGACATCTTTCCCTCTACAAAGTCAAGACCTACACCGTCGAAATCGAGAGAGCTGATTTCATCGCAGCAATCACGAACGTCACCGAAATATGTCTGGAGCAGGACCTTAGCGCTTCCCTTTTGCGACAGAATTTTCTCATAAAGTGAAACAAAAAGCACTTTGTCAGCATCGTTTAAATCTCTTACAAGATAAGGCTCGTCAAACTGAACCCACTCTGCACCCAGACTGTTGAACTTCTCAAGAATCTCACAATAAGCCTGAGCAACACTGTCTGCAATATCATCTGCAGTTTTGTTTCCCGTAAATCGAGCAAGTTTTAAAAAAGTAAAAGCACCGATTATGTCAGGCTTTGTTTTTATACCGTTTTTATCTGCCTCGCAATACTCGTCAAACGGCTTTGTTCCACTCAATGAAATTTCTGTATCGTCCTCAATTTCAGGAACCATATAGTGATAGTTTGTGTTGAACCACTTTTTCATTGCAAGCGCCTTAACGTCACCCTTATCGCCCTGATAACCCTTTGCCATTGCAAAGTATGTATCAAGCTCTGACACTCCAAGCTCTCTGTAACGCTTTGGAACTGCATTTAACAGCACTGCCGTATCAAGAACATTATCGTAAAAAGAGAAGTCGTTTGATGAAATAAAATCTATTCCGTTTGACTTTTGAACCTCCCAATGAGATAACCTCAAAGCTTTTGCAGTTTCTAAAAGCTCATTCTCGGTTATTTCATTTCTGAAATACTTTTCCGAAGCAAATTTCAGTTCCCTGTCCTTACCTATTCTAGGATAGCCTATAACTGATGTTTTCATATAATTACACCTTTCCTTACTTGTTTTTTCTATTATATCATTTTATAATGCCATAGTGTAACACTTATTTTTTATGGTTATGTATAGTTTAAAACTATGATTTCTTATCCCACAATAAAAGCCCGAAGCAATGCCCCGAGCCTTAGTCGATAATTTAATTACTTATTCAGCAGTATATGGGAGCAAAGCAACGTGGCGTGCTCTCTTAATAGCTGTAGTAAGTTCTCTTTGGTGATATGCACAAGTTCCCGTAACACGGCGAGGAAGAATCTTTGCTCTATCAGTCATGCACTTTCTTAACTTGGCAACATCTTTATAATCGATTTTCTCTGCTCTGTCAACACAGAACATACAAACCTTTTTACGGCTTCTTTTAACTGGTTTGCCGGTTCTCTCCATAGTAATTTCCTCCTTTGACCTGATTTACTTCATTTTAAACATCTGACTATTCTAATTAGAACGGAACTCCGTCGTCTGAAATAACGACCTCAAAGTCATCAATATCGCCTATAGCGATAGACTCGTTCATTGAAGCGTTATTGTCAACAGTGTTCTGAGTCTGAGCCGGCGTACTAAACGTAGAGCTTGTTGTATTACCGCCCTGCTGTTTAGGCTCTCCGGTAAATGATACGTTATCTACAACCACCTCGGTGACATAGTGCTTTACACCGTTTTTGTCATCGTAGGTTCTAGTCTGAAGACTTCCCTCAACAGCAATCATTCTGCCCTTTGCAAAATAATTATTGATGAACTCTGCTCTTTGACGCCATGCAACACAACTGATGAAATCCGTCTGTCTTTCCTCACCTTGTCTCACATAACCTCTGTCAACAGCAATATTAAATGACAAAACGCTTACGCCGCTTTGCGTCTGCTTAAGCTCTAGATCCTGAGTAATTCTTCCCATCAAAATAACTCTGTTCAACATAACGCATCTTCCTTTCTGCCAGTTTTAGCTGACTGTAACTAAAAATCTCAGAACGCCGTCAGTAATCTTAAGTACACGCTCTAACTCTGCCGGAAAATTTGGCTTTGAAACAAAGTTCCACAGAACGTAATAACCTTCATTTTCAAAATTGATAGGATAAGCAAGCTTTCTCTTGCCCCACTCATCAATTGAAATCTCCTCGGCATTTTGTGAAATCAGGTCACCAAACTTTTGCGTAAGATTCTGAATCTCCTCTTCGCTGAGTTTTGTACTGAATACTACCATAGCCTCGTACTTTTCTGTAACCTTAGCCATTACTATTGCACCTCCTTTTAGATTTCGCCTGCGCCTTTTAACGCAAGCAAGGATAACTAGTGAATTATATCATAAATTTATTCATTTGTCAACTATTGATTTTATTTGCTAATCTTGTAATTAATTTTCCCAGATCTTCTTTTACCTCTGGGTGTTTTAACCCAACCTCTATAGAAGCTTCTAAAATTCCGAATTTGCTGCCCATGTCATACCTGTTTCCTAGAAAGTCGATACCTATCATTCCCTTTTCACGGGCAAGTGTCGCCATAGCGTCTGTAAGCTGGTATTCACCGCCTCTGCCTTTTGGAGTAGATTCAAGTATGTTAAAAATCTCATACGGCAGAACACATCTTCCCAAAATAGAGAAATTGGAGAACTTGTCCTCAAGTCTTGGCTTTTCGATCATATCAGTTATTGAATAAACATTGTCCTTTATGTTTTCGCATTTCATTGAAGAATACTTCACTATATATTCGTCTGATACCTCTTTTATCGCTACAGTCCCCAAATCGTATTTTTCATATGCCTCACAAACCTGCAGGCAACAGGGAATATCACCGATTATTACGTCATCGCCATATAAAACCGCAAACGATTCACCGTTTACAAAATCCTTTGCCAGATAAACAGCATGTCCTAATCCCATTGGCTTTTCCTGTATTACATATGAGATGTTAGCCATTCGAGATATTTTCTGAACCTCCATTAGTTTTTGTTCATACTTTTTTCCGCCGTTTTTCAAATGCCTTTCCAATCCTTCATTAGTGGAAAAATGCTTTTTTACTATGTCCTTATCAGGACTTAAAATAATGCATATATCTGTTATACCGCTTTTTACAGCCTCTTCAACATTATACTGAATGGCAGGCTTGTCAACAATAGGCAAGAGTTCTTTGGGCATAGCCTTTGTTGCAGGCAAAACACGTGTTCCCCAGCCTCCGGCAGGAATTATTGCTTTTTTAACCTTCATATTTATGACCATACTCCGCAGGGAGTATCCTCCTGTTAGAATACTTTAGAATACTTATAAATTGCATTATAAGCAAATATACAAACAGCAAACTTGACATTTCTCCGTTAAGGGACCAGAATCAAACTGAAAAAATAAATGAATAGATAAATGAAAAAAGTATCTTGTCAATTGCAGCCAGTATATTGCTTCTTTCCGCTAGCTAATAAGTATTGCTATTATTCTTATAATTAAATAATACGCTGCTATTGCAACTATTGTAATTCCAAATGACGTTCCGCCTTTTTTTGCAATAGTGTCACGTCTCTGAATGCTCGACTGTGCGACCTTGTCTATAGTGTTTATATCGTGTTTTGCCTTTTGAAAATACCAAAAGTTTGAAAACATTCCGCTGATAATGTACAAAGCCATTGAAACCAAAGCAATTCCTATCATGATACCTGACCAAATCGGTGACTCAGATACTTTTTCTGCAAGCTGCACTGTTGTCATATCCGATGACATACCGAAATGTAAAAGCATACTCTGCATAAAAACAGAAATTACGATTCTGAAAGTCATAAAGAAAAATCCGTGTCCCAGCATTTTTCTGTAAAAATAGTAGTACTCAGGAAAAAGAAATGCGCTGAAATTAAATGACCTTTTTATTTTTAGCTTGGAAAATCTCATAAATTGTGCAAGAAAATAAAACTTATTACTTCCTACATAATCGGCAATGTCCTTCGCCTTAACGCCGTCAATATCAGTGTCGTCCTCAACAGACACAAAACCACCCGTAAAAGGATTAAAGGGTTGTCCTCCCTGGAACGGTCCTCCCTGACCGCCAAAACCTTGTCCCATAGGTCCAAAATCAGAATAAGTGTTTTGGCTGTCCCCGTCGTTGAAATGCTGATTATCAGATCCAAAATTTAATGGAAGTCCGCACTGTGAACAAAAATTCTGTTCAGGAGCATTTTGATATCCGCATCTAGGACACACTAAATTATCTATCTCATCAGATTTTTCTGCTTGAATTTCCTCATCTGTCTTTTTCTGATTCCATGAAATTCCGCTTTCGTGAAGTTCGGTATTTATACATTCCCCGACCTGCTTGTAACAATCCCTATGATATGGTGTTCCGCAATCGGGACAGACAACTATATCGTCAAGTTCTTCAAAATCCCTTCCACATACAATACATTTTGAGCCTTTATAATTCGCCATACTTTTTTTGCCCTGTAAGAGCTTCCCTCCTTAACTAAGAATAAACAATTAATTATAAGCATTATAACATATATATTTTTAAAAATAAAGTTATTTATTAAAATTCTTTACTTTTTATCCAAAATTAAGTATAATAATTATAATTATTTTATATTGGAGTTAAGTATGGTTATTTTAGAAGAAATAAAACAAGAACTATCAGGTTATGCACCAAAGCTATCTGAGTTATATGATGTTTTGGAGATTGACAATAATAAGCTTAAGCTAAAAGAGCTTCAGGATAAAACTCTCGACAGCAATTTCTGGAACGATTCTGATAATTCTCAAAAAGTTCTGAAAGAAATAAAGTCGATTGAAGATACAATAAAATCATATGTTGATACAAAGGATAAATATGATGAAATTTCACTTATGATTGAGCTTGCAGAGGAGGATAATGATGAAAATCTTGCTCTTGAAGCCAAAACCGAACTTAAAAAATTTGCTGAAAATATCGACGCATTAACAATTACTACCCTGCTGACAGGTGAATACGACCACAATAATGCGATTATTTCTTTTCACCCGGGTGCAGGCGGCACAGAGGCTCAGGACTGGGCTGAGATGCTCCTTAGAATGTATACAAGATACGCTGAAAAGCACGCTTTCAAGGTTACAATGCTTGATTATCTTGAAGGAGGAGAGGCAGGAATAAAAAGTGCTACTGTTCTTATTGAGGGCAGAAATGCTTACGGTTTTCTAAAGAGTGAGGCTGGTATTCACCGACTTGTTAGAATATCTCCGTTTGATAGCTCCGGAAGCCGTCACACCTCCTTTGCGGCAGTTGACATAATGCCTGAAATCGACGACAGTACATCTGTCGAAATAAAACCCGAAGACATAAAAATGGACACTTACCGTGCAAGCGGAGCAGGCGGTCAGCACATAAACAAAACCGATTCCGCCGTGAGAATTACTCACTTACCTACAGGTATTGTTTGTTCCTGCCAGACCCAGCGTTCACAGCATCAAAACAGGGATTACGCTATGAAAATGCTTAAAGCTAAGCTTATTGAAATCAAGGAACGAGAGCATCTGGAAAAAATCGAGGACATAAAGGGAGAACATAAAGAAATCGCTTGGGGAGCGCAGATACGTTCATATGTATTTATGCCATACACTCTTGTAAAGGATCACAGAACAAACTGTGAGGTTAAAAATGTCGAGTCTGTTATGAACGGAAATATTGATCCGTTTATAGACACATATTTGCGAAAAGAAATTAAAGAATAATAGCTAAAACCGCCCGGGTACTCCACACCCGAGCGGTTTTATATAGGAACATATTAAGGAAGCTTATTTAGCCTTTACTTTCCTTATCTTCTTTATCCAACTGCTGTATACCTTTTGAGTAACACCATTTGCATCTTGATAAGTTGTGTATGCTCTTACTCTTATGTAGTATGTCTTTTTGCGTTTGATTTTATTGCTCTTTATCGTTACTTTCTT